>JAUWNP010000100.1 GCA_030612585.1 Anaerolineae bacterium | reverse complement strand
ACGCCGTTTTGATCCCGAGCAGTGGCAGGTCTTATGGCATCTGCCGCAGCAAGACGCTACTGATTTCTCGATTGTAAAGTTGCAGGTGGGAGTGGAGGCGGAACCTCCGCCAAATGTCAAGACTACTTGACACTATCAATGTGTTACCCGAACCGTCTCTTCAGTGTCCTGTAGACCGCGTCATCGTTTCGCCTGCCGATGACTAGCACTGTGACCAAAGCCTTGCTCTCATCAATGGTATAGGCAATCCGATACTCGCCCTGGTCGGTGCGCCATATCTTCTTGAATCCCCGCAGTCGTTTGGCATCCTGTGGGTATGGGTCTCGGAGCAGCGACAATACCTTAGCCATCACCTGCTTGAATTGCTTGGGAGGCAGTGGTGTGACTTCCTTCACGACTGCAGGGTGGAGAGCAAGTCTGTAGTGTGCCACAGCGTTACTCCTGGCCCTGCTCCAGCAATCCCAGGTTCACCCTGTGTTCGCGCTCATAGCGGGCAATGACCTCCTCCGCAGGAATGGGGATTTGTCCATCAGTCATACGCTCGGATGCCAGCAGACCCAGAGCCGTGTCCTCCAGTGACTCGAGTAACTCCAGGTCTTGCATAGGAATGATGGCTGCTTTGGACTTGCCCCGACTCTGCACCACCACCCGCTCTCGTCCAAAAGCCACCCTGTTCAGCAACTCTGAGAAAACGTTCCGTGCCTCAGCTACACCTATCATCCTCTCAGTCATTCCTGCCTCCTTTGGCTATAATGTACACTAGCGCCATTATAGCATCGGGATGGACGTTTGTCAAGAAAAGCCTTCAGCCAGCGTGCGCTATTGTACACCCGGGCATCACCAATGCAAAGTCATAACTCAACCGTCAGGCTGTCGTGTGCCAACGCGAATCCGTCACCGGGCAACAAGGCCAGCACCTCTCCCGCGGTGCGCCGCTGGTGGCCGATGTGGGTGAAGATGACCCGTCGGGCGCTGGCCTCTCTCGCCCAGCGGACGCCCTCGACGATAGGCAGATGGCAGCCCTGGCCTTCCTCCAACAGCGGCGTATAGCGGGCGTCCATCTGCTCGCGGGCAACGAAAGAACCGTCGAGGATCAACAGGTCCAGGGGGCGTACCAGGGCCGGGTCGGTGTGGTGGAAGTCGGGGGCGTAGAAGACGCGCACGCCCTTTTGCTCGATCAGCAGGCCAGCAGTGGTGAAGGGCTGGGTGTGGTAGTTCTCACTGATTCTCTGCCCCCCACACGGTCAGCGACGAGTGATTCCACTTCCATCACGGTTGATTCCAGAACGGACGTATTATTCGGCCAGGACAGGGGACACTTTCGGCCTGAAATCTACTGCCGAACCTTTGGAATCAACGCTGGGAATACGACAAGGACCCGGAGACCTTCTCCAGCGCGCTGTACCCACTAGCCGAGGAGGGGCTGGACTTCTGGGTCTCGCTGGCGGGCAAGGCCTATCGCCAGAGCGCGCCCGAGTTCGAGGCGGCGCGGGAACGGTTGAGGGTGCAGGTGGCGCACTTCGGCTACGCCGACGAAGCACAGTACGCGGCCCTCTTGCACCGGGCCGACGTGGTGGTCAGCACCGCGCTCCACGAGTTCTTTGGCGTCGCGGTCGTCGAGGCGATCTACTGTGGTTGCTTCCCTATGCTGCCTCGCCGTCCTCTTCGCTACAATCGTCACTGGACCCTCCCGCAGGTCTACAACAGCCTGCGGGAGGGTATAGAACTCGAACCGAGAGACTGCTGTCTCCTAGTCGGACTTAACGGCGGCGAAGATTGCCCCGCCGGCCGCCCCGAGCCCGGCACCAATGGCTAGGCCAGCCAGGCAGCACAGGCTACCGCCGATAGCCACCCCGCCCGCGCCCGATAGTATGCCAAACACTTCTGGATCAATGCCAAGTTCGATTAACTGCTGTATCTGCTGGGGGTCTAGGTACGAAATGATCTCTCCTGAACCAGCACGCACCACCTGAATGGCCATGATGATGGTTGAGACCACTCCGCTGACTGCTCCGCTGACCAGTCCGGCGATGGCCCCTGCCCCTGCCCCTGTGCCAGCGGTGCGCGGTGGAGTCAGGAAGAATCCAGCCAGTGCCCCGATGACAGCGTATACCAGCAAGTTCAGCCCACAGCAAACGCATCCTACACTCGGTATCTGACTTAGCAGCGTCATCACCAACATGACAGCCGCACCAATCAGTCCTGCTTTCAAACCTGCTTTTCCAGCCACGAATGACCTCCTTTTGTAGTGAACGTAGCCTATTGTTGGGCGCCGAGAATAGCACATCGTACCATGGTCAGCGACACAACAGAATCTTGGGATCGCTCGCTGAGCACCCCCTTTCGCCGTCAGCGATCTCTCGAGCCGGATATTCCCACACGATGCACGGGTTGCTCGCCATATTGTACACCAGAGCATCACCAATGCAAAGTCATAACTCAATCGTCAGGCCGTCGTGTGCCAACGCGAATCCGTCACCGGGCAACAAGGCCAGCACCTCTCCCGCGGTGCGCCGCAGGTGGCCGATGTGGGTGAAGATGACCCGTCGGGCGTCGGTCTCTCCCGCCCAGCGGACGCCCTCGACGATAGGCAGATGGCGGCCCTGGCCTTCCTCCAACAGCGGCGTATAGCGGGCGTCCATCTGCTCGCGGGTGATGAAAGAGCCGTCGAGGATCAACAGGTCCAGGGGGCGTACCAGGGTCGGGTCGGTGTGGTGGAAGTCGGGGGCGTAGAAGACGCGCACGCCCTTTTGCTCGATCAGCAGGCCGGCAGTGGTGAAGGGCTGGGTGTGGTGGGTGTCCAAGGGGGTCACGCGGAGGCCTTCGGGGAGGTGGAGCGGTTCGTTCAGGCGCATTTCGCGCCGGGCGAAGGGACGCCGGTCATATTCGCTGACCCCAGCGGCGATGAGGTGGCGGAAACCATCCTGGATGCGGCCCCATCCGTCGGAGAGGGCATGTACGGGGAGGATGGGGAGGCGGGAGATGCGGCGGAGCGCCGCCAGGTCGTCCAGCCCCAGGTAGTGGTCGGCGTGGGGGTGGGTGATGACGATGTGGTCAATGTGGGCCAGGTCCTCGTAGGGGAGAGTTCGCAGTTGGGCATAGATGTCCGGGCCGGCGTCCACCAGCAGGGTGCCGTTGACCAGGATGGCTGAGCGGGTGCGCTGGGCGCGGGGGTCTGCCTGGGCGGCAGCGCACTGAGGGCAGGCGCAGCCCCAGCGGGGGATGGGGCGGGCGGCGGAAGTGCCAAGGAAATGGATGGTGAGCGTGCTCATTGCTTACCCAACTACGATCCGCCCGGCCTTGACGACCGTTTCGACTGGGTTAGTGCCAAAGCGGTACCCCAGGTGACGATAGTCGGGCAGGTCGAGCACCAGGATGTCGGCGGCGCGCCCCACTGTGAGGCTCCCCACCTCGTTCCCCAGCCCGACGGCGTGGGCAGCGTTAAGCGTCGCGGCGACGAGCGCCTGGGCCGGGGTAAGGCGCAGGTAGCGACAGGCCAATGCGATGATGAAGGGGACTGATTCGCACCAGGCAGTGCCCGGGTTGCAGTCGGTCGCCAGGGCGAGGATGCCATCGGCGTCGAGGATGGCCTGGGCGGGAGTATAGTCGTGGTGGGCCAGGCCGAAGGGCGTGGCTGGCAGCGGTACCGCCACCGTGTCTGAACGGCCCAGTCGTTTGATCTCCTCCGGCGGTGTACAGACCAGGTGATCGGCCGAGACAGCCCCCAGTTCCACCGCCAGCGATGTACCGCCCAGAGGTTCAAATTCGTCGGCATGCACCTTCAGTCCGAACCCCAGTGCGCGGGCAGCCTCGAGGATGCGGCGGGTCTGGGCCAGCGAGAAGACCCCTTCCTCACAGAAGACATCACAGAAAATGACAAATGACAAATGACAAATGTCAAATGGCAGAGCACTACGAGAATTGGGAATCGAGAATTGAGCCTTGACGGCTGGCATCATTTCTTCCACGACTAGATCCACGTAGCCGTCGGGGTCATCTTTGTACTTGGCGGGGATAGCGTGGGCACCCAGGAAGGTGGGGACGAGCGTGATGGGATGGTCGGCGCCCAGCGCGGCGATGGCTTCGAGCATTTTCAGTTCGCTGGCCGTGGTGAGCCCATAGCCGGTTTTGACCTCGACGGTGGTGGAACCGTGGGCCAACATGCGATCCAGGCGCGGGCGAGTCTCGGCCACCAGTTGCGCGAGGGTTGCGGCGCGGGTGGCGCGCACGGTGGACATGATGCCGCCGCCAGCGGCCATAATCTCCATATAGGTCGCGCCACGCACGCGCTGCTCGAACTCGGCGGCCCGTTCGCCGGCCCACACAACGTGGGTGTGGGGGTCCACGAAGCCGGGGCAGACGACTTTGCCGGAAACGTCCAGTTCGACGGTGGCCTGCCAAGCGGTGCGCACCTCGGCTGTGGGACCGACGGCGACGATGCGCCCGTCAACGCAGGCCACCGCCCCATCCTCAATGAGTCCCAGGCTTCGCCGTGAGTGCTCAGCCGAACGGTCGCCCAGAGCGCGTCCTCGCTGAGGACCTCCGTTCTGCGGCGGGATGACGCATAGTTGCGCGGCGGAATGGATGAGGAGATCAGCATGCATCACTACATCACCAACGCCGCTGCCTGCGCCACCAGCGCCAGCATGCCCAGGGCCAGGATGGCGTAGTTGACGAACTCACCCAGTGGGTAGACGTAGGTCTTTATAACCTGGCCGTCCTCTAACTCCAATTCGCGCAGTTCGAAGAGTGGGCGGGGGGTACGGCGGAACCAACCACGGGCCTCCCCTTTCACCCCGACCAGGCTATCTACCCGCAGCAGTCCAAACAGCGTCTCCCACAGCCGCGCTGGCTGCCGGTAGTCGAGCACGATGTAGCCAGATTGATCTTGCAGGACCAGGTCCTCACTCCAGTACAGGCCGGGGATGCCCTTGCCAATGATGCGGCCCTGCAGCGTCCCGGGCACGGCGCGCACGCGGCTGACCTTGACCTCGCTCACCAGTTCGCCCACCGTGCGCGGCTGGCTCATGTCGCGGGGGTAGACGAAGCGCCGTTTGAGCCACCAGGCGGCTCCCCAGGTCAGGAGACCTACTCCCGCGCCAGCCAGTGGTAGTCCAGACAACACCCCTGCCACCGTGACCCCCGCGCCCACCAGGAAGCCGATTCCCGGCAGACTGTTTATGGCGAAGTCCACCAGGAACTCGTCCCAGTAACTCTCCGGCTGCTCGGCACGGAAACTGAAACTGGGCATCTGGTGCAGTGCTTCGGTCTGCTTTTCGAGGGCGCGGATACGCTTGGCCGGCAGAGGGTGGGAGGAGGAGAGTTCGTACCACATGGCCCACGGGTTCCACAGGTCCCACTTCATCGCGTCCGTCATCGCAGCGGTCGAGACCGCGCCCGTGCCGGCCCCGGCCAGCGCCAGCGCCTGGGCCACCTGTGGGTCGAAGATGCCGAAAGCACGCCCGGCGATCATACGGGTGTCGTCCTTCTTCGCGCCTTCCTGTGGCGCACTGGCCAGCCCGTAGGCGATCTTGATCAATGCCCGGGCCAGGGAATCGGGCTGCCCGGTCACCTCGCCCGAGAAGCGGTCGGCGTAGTACTCACGCACTCGAGAGAGAAGCAGAACGATATACTGGCTGACGAAGTAGGCCACGTAGGCGATCAGGCCGACCAGCGCGATGTACCCGCCGCCCTTCTCGCGCTGTTTGCGGCCCCGCCCTGCGCCCCAGGCGAAGCGGGCGAGGAGGTATAGTAGCAGCGGCACGGCGCCCGCCACCGTCATCACCACGAAGTCCCAGTGGGCGATGTGACCCAATTCGTGGCCCACGACACTGTTTACCTCTGCCGGCGTCAGTAGTTCCAGTATCCCGCGCGTCACGACCAGCCGGGCGTCGCCGGGGTAATGGCCGAAGGTAAAGGCGTTGGGATTGCCGTCGTCAATGACACCAAAGCGTGGGAGGGGGAGTTCCCGGCTGGCGCACGTCTCTTCGATGAAGCGGGCCAGTTCCGGGCTCACTTGTTCCACCTCGACCCAGCGAATCTTGTAGATCCATTCGATGATATTAGGGCCGATGAGGTACTGGAGCGCCAGCGTGCCGAGGGCGAAGGCGACTGCCACCCAGATTGAGAGATCGAAGTAGACAACCGCCATCATCCCGACGGCAAACAGCAGGCCGAACAGCAGGGCCAGCACGAGCGTCGAGCGCAGGAGCAGATTCACCATAGCACACCTCCAGATAGACGTAACAAAGCGGAGTCAGCAATATGATAGCACAAAGGCCGATGGAGGTCAATAGTTGGTTTGGGCTTTGGAACGCAGTTCCCCGGCGTATTACTTTCAGGGGTGGAAAGAGGAGCCCCCCCCTAGCACATCGTGCGTCGTTTCCGCAGCCAGAACGTGGGAGGAGGAGCCAGGCTGCAATGCAGAGGATGCAAGTGGGGAGCCATCTTCTGCGGCCAGCCATACGTTCACCCGGCACTCGACGCCCCGCTCGTCCACAAAGGTGATAGCGGTGGTGTGGGGAGGGAAGCCGGCCGGCGCAGTGGGGATGTCGGCCTGAATCCAGGCCCTTTCGGTGTAGCGAGCTAGCGGGCGGTGGGGACCGAGCACGGTGATAGTGTTGGGACCGGGTGTTCCTTCGACGGCGAAGATAGCGATCCACTCGCCGTCGGCGGGTAATCCATGGCGCACGGCGACAGCGCGGGCATAGTGATCCATCACAGAGGCCGCGTAGCGGCGTGTGACTGGCAGGTGAATCTGCTTCCACGAACCGTTATAGGCAGCCAGTGCGTGGTACAGGTCGCCGTTCCCATCGCGGACGATTTGGGCGAGAGTGCGCGTGCCCCAGAACACATTAGTCCACGGATTCTCCAATTCATCGACGCTGGGCCGCCAGGGGAACGGCATCAACATCATGAGACCGACGGCCCCGGCCGGGCCGCGATCCCCCGGTCGGCCCAGGGATTCCTTCCAGATCACGGCGGCGACGAGGTCTGGATCCAGGCCCCGTTCCGGAGCATGTTGGAGGATGATGTCCTCCCAGCGGGTGACTGCAGGGCTCCAGTAGGGGGAAAGGGCAGATACGTCAGGAGGACTCCCGCTCTGCGCGAGAGCGGGGTAGGGGCACGCAAGAACTGTTATTGCCGCCAATAGAGCAGCAGCGAGTATCAGTCGCCGGGGTTGCATTGGGATACGGTCACTCCTCCATCCTCACCGCGGGATGCGGGGGATTGTTGTTACTATAGCGGAAAGTTGGCGATTTGTCAAGTCAGGGTCAGGATGCCTTTCAGGGGATAGACCAGAAACCGGGTTTTTAGTGCTCCACAAGCGAGTAGTATTGCTTGCAGACGCTTTCCGCTGCCAGGGAGGTCTTCCTGTACGAAAAACCTGGTTTCTTGGCCCCCACGTGAACGCTTGCCTCATCCCTGCGTTTGAAAACCCTCGCTATTGAGGGCCGTGAAGACAGTCAGTTCGCCACCCGCTGCATAGTCCGGTAGTAGAGCCTCAGCCGCCGCAGTCAATTGCTGTCTTCTCTGCTCCCACATCTCTTCCTCAAACTGGGCCTCAGACTGGGCTATTTCCTTATTCAGTAATTCCCAAAGCCGGCGTTTGTCTTCCGGGCGTAGTTCTACGACAGATTTGATCAGTACTTCGAAGGAGATCGACGGTTTCACAACCCCTTGTGCCATAATCATGCTCCTTCCCGAATCTTGCCTCAGCAGCACTTGAGACGATTGGTCGCCCTCTTGCCTTCCAGGTTCATCGCCGCCCCAATTGTATCACGCTTGGGCTCGAGTGCAACTCAACCGGAGAAGGGATCCGTGCTGGCGATCTGGGCGAGCGCGGCAACCAGGCTGTAGGGAGCGCCGGATCACCAATCTTCCGACTTCCCCGGCGTTGTCAGTAGGAATGAAGCGTAGTATAATTGCTATGAGTCGAGGCATGGCTACCATAAGATTTCTCGCGTCGGACTTGGGAGCAGGTCCGGGAGGTGGGACAATGAAACTGGAGGACTATTTTGACTTTCTCGAGCCCAACGACATCCGGGTAAAGGGCACGCGGGTAGGTATTGAGACCATCCTCTCTGACTACCTGGATCTGGGATTATTCCCGGAGGACATCGTCATGCGCTATCCAACGCTGAACCTGGAAGCGGTGTATGCCACCATCACTTACTACTGGCGCAATCGGGAACAGGTAGATGCCTACTTACAGGCGTGGAAGGAACATGGCGAACGTATGCGCCGAGAGCAGGAGCGTAATCCACCGCCTGCTGTTCAGCGTCTGCGCACGATGATCCGCCAGCGCCAACTGGAGTCACATCCCTATCCTGCGTTGGACTGATGAGCACGCGAGGTTTCTTGATTGACGAGAACCTGCCCCCGGTCATTGCCGTGCAGGTATGCCAGCACGAGCCACGAATACAGGCTCTGGCTATCGGCCAGCCAGGAGCACCTTCCAAGGGCACCATGGACCCCCAACTTCTGTGCTGGATCGAAGAGAACGACTATCTGCTTGTCACAAACAACAGGGCCAGTATGCCCGGTCACTTGCGCGATCACCTGGCTGCTGGCGGGCACGTTCCTGGAATTCTGGTGGTGCCCTTTCCCCTGGGTATCGGCGCGCTGGTTGAGGAGTTGATCCTGATCTGGGGTGCCAGCCTGCCGGACGAGTACCAGTATCAGATTGTGTACCTGCCCCTGCGCTAAGAGGGTAGCGTCACCTGTGTGTATACCAACGGGGCGACCTCAATCGAGGTCGCCCCGTTTTGCTGCCGGGCTGTGCTGGTCTATGGAGGTTACGCACGACGGAGGTTGCTCCCCGCGCCGGGGAGAAAACGGAGATACGTCTCGGTGGTCGCCGCCAGGTCGGAGTAGACGCCCCGGTAGGGCGGGGGCAGCAGCGTCGCTATCTGGTACATAACCTCGTCGGCCATCTGCTGGCGCACCTGGCGGGTCACTTTGCTTCCATCGGCGTCCAGGTGAAACGGCTGGCCTACGACGATGTGAAAATCGGTGCGGCGCAGGCGAGGAAGGTTGTCCCAAAAGGACTCTCCGCCGTGGCAGACGATGGGCAGCACGGGGGCACTGCTGCGCAACGCCAGGAACGCGACGCCGGGATGTGCCCGCTGTAAGCGCCCGTGACCGCTGCGGGTGCCCTCCGGGGCCAAGGCCAGGATGCGACCCTCTTCCAGCGCCGCCAGAGCCTGGCGGAAAGCGGCTATATCGGCCTCGCCCCGCCGTATCGGGATGCCTCCCCAGAGACTGAACAGCAGCGGCCCGAAAAAGGGATGCTCCAGGTTCTCGGCTTTCACGAACCCGGTCACCGGACGCGGGTGCAGGTGAGTATAAAAAATGGGCGCTTCCAGGAAGTTGACGTGGTTGATGGCGATGATGAGCGGCCCTCGTTCTGGCACACGTGCTAACTGAGCGTCGTCTATCCGGCAGAGTAAACGCGTCAGGCTCTTGATTGACGAAGTCACTACTCGGTAAGTGAGCGTCATTCGACGGCCTCCGGTGACGGGCAGATGATCTCGATCTGGCGCGGCAGCAGTTCCATCTCCAGCCGTTGCCCTGCGGTGCACAGCGTCTCCCCGTCGGCGTGGGCGGGCAGCACCCCCTCGACGGCGGTGACGACAACCTTCCGTGCCTGCTCCATCTTGATAGGCTCCTGGGTGGCCTGCGTGCCCTTCATAAAATGGGGGATGAGGCCGAAGAGACGGGGGCGGCTCACCTCGTGGGCGATGCACAGGTCGAACATGCCGTCGTCCGGTTTGCCATCCGGGGCCATATAGAAGCCGCCGCCCATGCGCTGGCCGTTCATAATCGAGATCATCAGCGAGGGCTGTGTGATTGTCTCTCCACCGTACTCGATTTTGGCGAGCGGGGCCTTGTAGTACAGGAAGACGGTCTTGAGCACAGCAACAATGTAGGATGGAAAACCGGTCAGCCGGGTCATTTTGACCGCTTCGAATCCGACGACAGCGTCGAAACCGATGCCGACGCCGTTGCCAAAGTAGCGACCCTCTGGGTAGAGGCCGCCGGCGACCCGGCCGACGTCAACCGTGCGCCGGTGATCCTGGGCCAGCGCCCGGCAGCCCTCTTCCAGGTCGGCGGGGATACCCATGCCGTAGGCGAAGTCGTTGCCCCGGCCGACGCACAGGATACACATTGCGCACGTCTTTCTCCCTTCCCCCTCGTAGGGGGAAGGGCCGGGGATGGGGGTTGTCTTGGCTCGCATCAGGCCGTTGAGCACCTCGTTGGCGGTGCCGTCTCCGCCCACCGCGACCACAACGTCGTACCCTGCGGTGGCGGCCTCCTGGGCTAGTTCGGCGGCGTGCCAGGGTCGCTCGGTGCGCACGAGGTCGAAATCCAGGTCGTACTCGTTCAGCATACGCTCAATATGGGGAATGGCCTGTTCGCCGGTTCCTCTACCGGCAGTCGGGTTGACGATGATCTTGTATTTGGACATTAGATGTAGAATCCCTCCGGGTCAATTTCTTCTCTCAAGAGGCGCAGTTCTTCGGCCGTCGGTGGCTCGTTGCGGCCAATTTCGTCGGCCAGGAGCAACTTGAAGCCAGTGTTCTCGATCACCTGCTCGGCGGTGACGCCGGGGTGGGTGGCCAGGAGCCGCATACGCTTCGTCTCCGGCTCAAAGTCCAGGAGCGCCAGCGTGCTCACCACGCGGTAGGGGCCGGTGCCGGGCGGGAGGCCGGCTTCCTCGCGAGCGCCATGGCCGGTCAGGTAGCCGGGCGTGGTGACAAAGTCCACCTGCGGCACGAAGCGGCGTTTGTCATGTCGCATAATGATGATGTTGCGCCAGCAGAGGGAGCCTACGTCGTTGGCCCCACCGGAACCGGGCAGTCGCACTTTGGGCGGGTGGTGCTGAGGGCCGATGATAGTCGAGTTCAGGTTGCCGTAGGGGTCAATCTGCGCCCCGCCGAGGAAGCCAAAATCAACGAAGCCGCGTGTGGCAGTCTCCATGATGTCGCAGATGCCGGAGGCGGCCACGCCCCGGTAAAAGGTGCGGCTCTCTCCCACCGCCCGGGGTAGTTTCACCAACTGTGCCCCCGTCCCTCCGAATTCAAAGATGGTCACCAGGTTGGGGGCGTGCGTCTTCTGCGCCAAACTCGCGGCCAGCATGGGGATGCCGGTGCCGATGAAAGCGGTCACGCTGTCGGGCATCTGCCGCGCCGCGATGCAGATCAAGAGTTCCGTGGGATTGTATTCGGTCTCGCTCATCGCCGTCCCTCCTCTTCGCCCCGCAAAATCTGCAGTCGCTCCCGCCCCACCAGTTCCAGGTACTCCTGGTGGTTCGCCACGCCGTGGATGTACTTGCCCAGGTACGCCTGTGTTCCCTCCTCTGTCTTCGATGCATCGACCCACTCCCGCAGTTGGTCCTCGTCCCGCGCATGGCAGTAGACCATCTCGCCGGGATGGGAGCCGTAGGGGGCGTGCACGACCCCGTCCACCAGGTAGTAGGGGATGATGGTGCGGTCGGGGTGGCGGCGAATCTCCTCTGTATCTACGATTTCTTCGGTGCTGATGATGAGCCGCTTGCAGGCCCGTGACATCTCGAAGGCGAAGCCCGAGATGCCGTCAATTTGGGCGTTGCCATATTTGTCGGCGCGGTGGACGTGGATGAGACCCACATCGAGGATCAGCGCCGGGATCAGGCAGACCTTCATGCCGGTGAAGGGGCACTCGACTACCTTGGCGGCGCTGTACTTGAGGGTGTCGGTGCCCAGCATCGCCCGCACGGGGATGAAGGGCACGCCCATTGAGGTGGCCTTGAAGCGCCAGGTGATGCCACCGTTGGACCACTCGACGACCTTTTCGACTTGCCCGCTTTCGACGGCCCGCCGCAGTGCGCGGGAGGTACCGAAGACCTCCAGGCCGATGTAGGTGATGTCCAGGGTCTTGACCAGCCCGGCCCCCAGCCAAAGGTCCAGTTCGGTCACGCCCTGGCCGGCCACCCGCAGGTCTTTCTTGCCCTGCCGCACGACCTCCCGCACCAGTGTCATCGGGCAACGCACGGTGCCGTACAGTTCGGTGCCGATGTAGCAGCCATCGTAGACGAAGCGGGAGACGGCCTCTGCGTCTGTCATCACTTTGTCCACCAGCGCCCGCGGCTTCTTCTCCCGATTCCATTCGCGGAAACCGTCCAGGTCGGGGGGTTGGATCAGTTCGCCGATTCCAGATTCGATCACGCGCAAGTGATACCTCCTTATTGGTTGGAGATTTCTCGGAAAGTCACACAGAAGCCTTTTTATGGGTAGCAGGCCAATCGCATTGGCCGTCTGGGGCCGGAAAACGCCCAACGCGGTTGGTCGCCTACCCTTTTCCGAGAAATCTCGTTGGTAGAAAGGGGTGAATGCTTACACATGAGCAAGGGCCTACGGTAGGTCAAGGATTCGAGCGAACAAAGCACGTACTTGCGTGCGATCGGAGTCAGAGAGCGCTCCCAGCCTGCGCCGTACCACGAGGGTGTCGAAGGACGATAGAATCGGCTTGACGACGCTGAGTTTCAACAGCCCGGCGACCTGCCAGTCCATCAATCGTACTTCGTCAGGAATGTGCTTGATCTGACTCGTGATTGGGGCGAGGATTACGTCAGAGTGAGTCTGGTTGTACGTCTCGCTGCTCACGACCACAGCCGGACGCTGTTTGCTTCCACTCTGGTCGGTGAAGGGAAAAGGTACGAGGAGCACATCGCCTTGCTTACAGATGGTCATAGATGGCATCCTCTTCATTATCCCATACGCGGGCGAAGGCGGCTTCCGATGCCTTCATCGCGCGCCATACCAGTGCTTTGTTGGATATCTCCTCGTCAAGAATGGTGACCAGTAGGCGAGTGTCGGGTTTGAGTTCTACCGCCACGTCCAGTTGAACCTGGGTGCCATCGAAGTGAGCAGGAATGGTTGTCAATACTCTATTCATTCTCCACCTCGTTTCTTGAAATCAGACTTCTCGCCCTTGTTACATCTATTGTAGCACGCTCAATCTCAAGCGCAACTCAGCCGAGGTCGGGGGCTTCCGACGTCTTACGTTTCTTCAGTGCCTGCCTGGCCCCGTGGGCATAGATTGAAGTAGGCAGCGCGTCAATCGCCTCGTTGAAGTGATGGATTGCTTCGGGCTCGCGGCCCGTGCGGCGGCAGGCCAGGCCCAGGTTGTAATAGCCGGCGGACAGATACTTGGCGCCTGGTCGCATCTTCTCGTCGGCCAACGCTTCCTTCAGCGTGATGTACGCCGCCTCTGGTTCCTGCATACGTAATTGGGTCACTCCACGATTGATGAGCGCGATCTGGCGGCTGACGGTGTCGGGTCCCAGGCGCAGTGCGAATCGGTACAGGGCAAACGCCTGTTCATACCGCCCCTTGGAAGTGAGCCAGTTCCCCAGGTCAACCAGCAGCCGCACCCGCATGGTGACCAGGTAGAGGATGATAAGGAAGAGGATGGGGTTAGCCAGCGCAGCCGCAGCGTAGGAGAGCGCTGCGAAAAGAGCGGTGATGATTAGTGCCTCGACGGCGAAGCGGGTGGACAGCCCCTGCCGGCGCATGAAGGAGAGCGCGCCAAAGCCGAGGATGTAGAGCAGGCCGACGAGCAGGATTCGTAGGGAAGGATGCATTTGGTAAATCGGTAGATTGGTAGGTGGGTAGGTTGGTAGATTTGGTGGAACAGTGACCAGTTTCCCAATCTACCAATGCTTAGGCGAACAAATGAGCGGCGGTGCGTTCCAGCATCTCCACACCGCGCACTTCCGTTTCGAAGAGCGGCACGATGGCACGCACATCGGGGAAACTACGCCAGATTTCCTCCATGTAGCCATCCTGCATGGCGATGCGGTTGAGCACGAAGTCGGGCGCGTCTTGGCCCACCTTCTCTTTGTCAATCACCAGGTTCACCACCACGCCACCCACAGGGATACCGAAGTCCTGGAACCAACCGATGAAGCGTTTGACGACGGCGATGGGCAGTGCCTCTGGCAGAGTGATGAAGAAGAAGGAGGTCTTTTCTTCGTCGGTGAGCAATTCCTTGGCGTGTTCCATCCGCTCGCGGAAGCTGATGAGGTATTCCATCAAGGGGTCCTTCTCCTTTTTCTTGCTGTATGATAGGAGTTCCTTCAGCGACTTGGCCTCCTCACGGCTCTGCATCATCTTGTTCACCCACATGCCGTACACGCTGGACATACCCAGCAGGCGGCGGGCGTTGGCCGTGGGCGCGGTGTCGAAGACGTAGGCGTCGTACTTGTCATCGAACATGAGGTCAATCATGTTCTCGAACATGGCCGACTCCTCGAAGGCTGGGTTCATCGTCGCCGATTCCACGAACTCGTCGGCCTTGGTCTTGATGTCGGCGTACTTGAGGAACCATTCGATCTTCTGTGTCAGTTCTACCTTCGATTTCTCGATGGTATCCTTGGTGTCAATCTCGTAGGCTTCCAGATTCGGCACTCCCTGCACCGGCGTCGGTTTGCCAAAGACGTCTTGGTCGAGCAAACTACTGAGGGAGTGCACCGGGTTGGTCGAGGCCAGCAGCGTGCGCTTGCCCTGCTGGGCGATCCACAGCGCGGCCGCGCCGGCCATGACGGTCTTCCCCACGCCGCCCTTGCCGCCGAAGAAGAGGTACTTCATCTGTGGGTGTTCGAACAGGAATTGACTGGTCGTTTTTTCAATCATGCCTCACCTCCGAACAGCGCGTCCGCCACCTTGCCGATCATCTCCAGGCCGGTGATGTCCCGCTCGAACTCCGGCACGCTCGTCAGCACCTCGTCGCCGAAGGTCTCGTCTATCTTCCCGATGTACCTCTCCTGCATCTCGATGCGGTTCCGCAGGTACTCAGGGATCTCTTGCTGGGCCAGTTCCGGCGGGATGATGCGGTTGACGATGTAGCCGGAGATGGGCACATCGTACTTGGCGAACAGTTTCGCCGCCTTGAGCGTATCCAGGATGATCATCTCCTCCGGCGTGATGACGAAGAAAAAGGCCGTCTTCTCACGATCGGTGAGGATGCTGGAGGAGGTGTTGATGCGTTCTTTGATGTATTGCAGTTCGGTGAGAATTTGGTCTTCCTCTGTTTCTTTCTCGCGCTCCAGGATGGACGCCACCTGTGCGTACTCCTGCATCTCCTCGCGCAGTGCGGTGATCTTGCCGATCCAGTCGTCGTAGACACTGGCCATGCTCAGGTAGTAGAGCGCGTGGCCCAGGGGCACCAGGTCGTAGATGTAGTAGTCGTACTCCTCGCCGACGACGATGTCCACCACGGCGTCGAAGATGGCGCTCTCCTCCATCGCCGGCTCGGCCGCGGCGGCCTGGATGTAGTTCTCGATTTCTTCCGGTATCTCATCCATGCCGTACATATCGCGGATCTTTTGGCGTATCTCCTCCTGGTACTCGTGTATGTGCTGGTCGGCGTCAATCTCCTGGGCGAAGAGGTTGGGCATGATCTCCACCGCCCCTTTGCCGAAGATGTCCCGCTCAAAGATGTCGGAGAGGGATGCCTGGGGGTCGACCGAGAATACGAGTACCTTGTAGCCCTGCTTGGCCAGCCAGTAGGCAGTGGCGGCGGAGAAGGTGGTCTTGCCCAATCCGCCCTTGCCGCCGAACTCGATGTAGCGGCGGTTGGGGTGTTCTTTGAAGGTTGTTGCGAGTGACAATGTTCTCTCCTTTATGCCAATGCGTCAGTCAGGTCACGCTCGCGCAACATGCGCCGCTTCCACGTGCTGATCTGCGGCACTACGTAGGGCAGCAGGCGCAGCGAGTAGTAGGGCGGCAGGATGGGGATACCCAGCAGGTCCCCCATCGTGATCAGGATGAACAAGTGCTCCATACTACCGCGTGTCTTGAGGGCAAAACGGGTCATGTCGTGGCCAGCCATACCGTAGAGGAACTCCTTGGCCGAACGGCCAAACCGTTTCAGTGC
>JAUWNP010000306.1 GCA_030612585.1 Anaerolineae bacterium | reverse complement strand
GAAGGTTTTAGCCTGGTGTAAGGAGGAGTTGGGACGTTCTGTTCAAGCAAAGAGACGGGATGTCTTTGCTTCCCATAGCAAATCGGAACGAAAATGGGATCGAGCGTGGGCAGCCGTTTGACCAATTTTCACCACCCTAGGTTCATGCTGATCAACCCCATCTTCGGCCCGGGCATTGCCTCACTCGACATCCAGCCGGCGACTATGTCGTCTGAGATCGAGAGGCTGCAAGGATATGCCCGGATCCTGCTAGACAACAATCCAATCGAACCGGGTGATGTCTTGATCTTGGTCTCAGTCTCTGGGCGGAACGCAGTGCCGATTGAGATGGCCCAACTGGCCCAGGAGCGCGGGATCAAGGTCATCGGTCTCACCTCGCGCATCTACACCGAGGCGTTTACGTCACGTCATCCGTCGGGCAAGAAGATGTACGAGTTCGCCGATGTCGTGCTCGACAACAAAGTGGATGCAGGCGATGCGATGCTTGAGGCCGAGGGAATGCCGCAGAAGTTCTGTCCCGCCTCGGGGGTGACCAGCATAGCTATTCTACATGCTCTGGTCGCCGCAACAATCGAAGAGTTGTTGTCTCGAGGTATCACGCCCCCTGTCTTTTTGGCCGGGAATGTAGACGGAGGGATGGAGTACAACGCCAGACTGGTCAAGCAGTACAAGGACCGCATCTTCTATATGTAAAGCGGTTATCTTATCCACGGCCCGACGTGCGCCGGGTGACCAGCCCCCGGGCCGGGCGGATCACCACGCTGGTAACCGACGCAGAGATAGATTCGTTTCTGTTGAGATGTCTGCGAGAGATGGGCATCCGGGTGACTGTAGCAGAATGAGGAGACATTGATGGAAAAGAGATCGCACACCTGGCGCGAGATCGCCAGCCAGCCTGTCGTTTGGCAAGCCACATTGGACACGTTTACGGCGACGCAGGTAGTGGCATTGCGAGAATTCCTGGTTGGACGAGCATTTGAGGGAGTGATCGTCATCGGCTGCGGTTCGACACACTACCTGGCACAGACTGCTGCTGCCATCCTCACTCACTGCGCTGATGTCCCTGCCCGTGCCTTCCCCTCCTCCGAACTATGGCTCTTCCCTGGCACGGTTCCCGCCGGACAGACGCTGCTCCTCGCCGTCTCCCGCTCCGGTGCGACGACGGAGACGCTGAGAGCGCTGGAACGATTCCGGGAGACCACAGGTGGGCCGGTACTGGCGGTCACCTGCTATCCCGAAAGTCCCCTAGCCTGGCAGGCCGATCTCACGCTGGTGGCTCCCGACGCGCAGGAACAATCTGTCGCACAGACCCGCTCTTTCACCAGCATGCTCCTTCTTACTCAGGCCCTGGCCGCCACCATGGCCTGCGACGAGGGAATGTTGGAGCAGTTGCACCGACTCCCCGATGCCCTGGAGAACCTGGTGGCCCGGCTGGGAGACCTGCCTCAACGGCTGGGGGTGGGCCTGGACATTGAGCGTTTTTTCTTCCTCGGCGGCGGCCCGCTCTACGGGTTGGCCAACGAGGCGATGCTCAAAACCAAAGAGATGTCCCTCTCCCATGCCGAGGCCTACCATCCCCTGGAACTCCGCCATGGGCCGATGTCTATCGTAGACGAACGCACGCTGGTGGTGGGCCTCCTCTCCGACACGGGCCTGGCGGAGGAACTCCACGTGCTGGAGGAGATGCAAGGGCTGGGGGCTCGAACCCTGGCGCTGGCTGATGATGGTTCGGCATTCGCCGGCTGGCGGGCTGACCACATCGTCGAATTACACAGCGGTTTGGACGAGTGGTGGCGCGGGTCGCTCTATCTGCCAGTGATACAGCGGCTGGCCTACCACCGGGCGGTGGCGAAAGGGCTGAACCCGGACCGGCCGCACAACCTGAAGGCGGTGGTGGAACTGTAAGGGCAGATTAGGAGGTCGTTGCGATCAAACTGGGAGCCGAGGGTGCCATCGCCCGGCAGGGGGAGGAGACCATCCGCGCTGCGCCGCCATCGGTGCAGGTCGTGGACACCACCGGCGCAGGGGACAGTTTCGATGCCGGATTCATCTACGGCTACCTGGCGGGTTGGTCGCTGGAACGGGCGCTACGGCTGGCCTGTGCCTGCGGAGCACCGACTACGCGACAGCCAGGTGGTACCGTTGGTCAGCCAACAATGGCCGAAGCACTGGGGGCAATGGATGACGACCATCAATCACATCATCAATAGGATCATCGTCCTACGCACGCGCGGCACACAAATCACCCTGCTCGCCGTCTGCCCCAACTCCGACGCAGTGCTGGAGGCTGCGGTCAAAGTGGCCGCGGCCAAGAATATGCCCATGTTATTTGCGGCCACTTTGAACCAGGTGGACCGTGACGGAGGCTACACGCGCTGGACGCCACGGGCCTTCGTCGCCCGGATGAAGGAACTGGCCGCGAAATACCAGTGCTCCTCACCGCTCTATCCCTGTCTCGACCACGGTGGTCCCTGGCTGAAAGATGCCCACACCCGCGACGGGCTGGGCCTAGAAGAGACCATGGCCGGGGTAAGAGCTACGCTCACGGCTTGTCTGGAGGCCGGGTACGCCCTGCTGCACATTGACCCGACGGTGGACCAGACGCTTCCCAGCGAGCAGCCGCCACAGATTGAAGTGGTGGTTGAGCGCACGGTTGAGTTAATCACCTATACCGAATCGGAGCGTGAGCGGCTGGGGTTACCGCCGGTGTCCTACGAGGTGGGTACGGAGGAAGTGCACGGTGGTTTGGTGGACTTCGATAACTTCGATCAGTTTCTCATAGGGTTGCAGGCTCGCTTGGAATCTGTGGGGCTGACTCATACCTGGCCGTGCTTCATCGTGGGCAAGGTGGGGACCGATCTTCATACTACAACCTTTGACCCGGAGAGCGCCCGCCGCCTATACGACCGGGTCGCTCCTCTCGGTTCATTGATCAAAGGCCACTACACCGACTGGGTGACAAACCCCGCCGACTACCCGGCTACGGGTATGGGAGGGGCCAACGTTGGTCCGGAGCTCACTGCAACCGAACTGGCGGCCCTGCACGAACTCTGCGCTCGTGAGACCCGGTTGGCGGAGAATACGCCGAATCTGTCACTCTCCGGCTTCAAGACAGCCCTCAAGACCGCCGCGGTCGACTCCAACCGCTGGCGAAAGTGGCTCACCCCTGGAGAGGTCGGTCGTAGATTCGACGAACTAACGCCCTCCAGGCAGGAATGGCTGGTCGCCACCGGTGCTCGCTATGTCTGGACCGATCCGCGGGTGTTGGCCGCCCGCAAACGGCTTTACGACAACCTGCGCTCTGAACTCCTGAACCCAAATGCCTTCGTTGTGGGTAGCATCGCTCAGAACATCCAGAAGTACGTGGATGCCTTCGGTCTGAAAGACTCTCTTCCCCGCTTGATCGAATGAACGGTCTCTTTCACAGGAAGTGCTTGTGTAGGTGCTGGGGAAGTGAGACGGCGATGCGGTTGGGCCGAGCGCACCTAACCGGTCTCAGCCAGGGTGAACAGTTCGTGCCGCACCGTCACGTGTTCCAGGAAATCCAGATCCACCTCGACGCCGATGCCCGGGCTAGTGGGGACGGTGATGGTGCCGTCAGGGTCGAGCGCAAATGGTGGGGCGACGACGTCGCGCTCGAAGTAGCGATCGCTGGCGGAGACGTCGCCCGGCAGCGTATAGCCCGGCAGGCTGGCGATGGCGACGTTGTGCGCCCGCCCGATCCCCACCTCCAGCAGCCCCCCGCACCAGACCGGCACGCCTCGTTCCAGGCACAGGTCGTGGATGCGG
>JAUWNP010000038.1 GCA_030612585.1 Anaerolineae bacterium | reverse complement strand
GAAGGGCCTGTTCACGACGGTGTCCGCATCATCGTGCGTGACACCGGCGAGGGTATCCCGGCCGAGGCTTTGCCCTACATTTTTGACCGTTTCTGGCGCGGCGACCGGTCGCGCTCCCATGCCAGTGGGGCAGGGAGCGGGCTGGGGCTGGCCATCGCCCGGCAGTTGGTGCAGGCCCACGGCGGCCCGATTGGCGTCGAGAGTGGGGTGGGGCAGGGGACGGCGTTCACCATTGAGTTGCCAGTAGGGGGGAATTACAACTGACACAGAGCCATAGGTCGGGGCAGAGACGGTGACTCTGGACAAGTTGTGGTGACGTGTTCGCTGCCGGGGGCTTTGGACCACTGAAGCACTGAATGAACTGAACCCACTGAAAGAGGATCTTCATTCAGTGAACTTCAGTGCGATCAGCGTTTCAGTGATCCAACCCAGTGCTTTATGGAGGACTGCCCAGATGCAGAACGATTCCGCGAACAGATTCAGTGACCCGAAGCCTCCCGGAGGTTCCGAACCTGCGGGAGGCTTGGGATGCTTCCACTTCGACCTCCAGGCTACGGACGGCCGCGCGCGCGCCGGAGTGCTCCAGGCCCCCCACGGGGAGGTGGTTACGCCGGTCTTCATGCCCGTCGGCACGCAGGCCACCGTCAAGGCGGTCTCCCCCCGCGACCTTGATGACCTGGGCGCGACTGTCGTCCTGGCCAACACTTATCATCTCTACCTGCGTCCCGGCGATGAGCGCATCGCCCGGTTGGGCGGCCTGCACGAGTTTATGGGCTGGGATGGTCCTATCCTCACCGACTCCGGCGGCTACCAGGTGTTCAGCCTGGCCCGACGACGCAAGATAGACGCCGGCGGCGTGACCTTCCGCTCCCACATTGACGGCTCCGAGCACCGCTTCACCCCGGAGAAGGTCATCTCCATCCAGGAGAACCTGGGGGCGGACTTCATCACCTGCCTGGACGAGTGTGCCCCGCCCCTCGATTACGACTACAACGTGCAGGCGCTGGCCCGCACGCACGCCTGGGCCGCGCGCTGCAAGGCTGCCAAAACCAGGCCCGACCAGGCCCTCTTCGGCATCGTGCAGGGCGGCATCTTCCACGACCTGCGCGAGCAATCGGCCCGCTTCCTTACCGCCCTCGACTTCCCCGGTTACGCCATCGGTGGTTTGAGCGTGGGGGAGACCAAGGAGCAGATGCACGGTGTCCTGGAACTGCTGGACAGTCTCCTACCGGCTGACCGTCCCCGCTATCTGATGGGCGTCGGCACGCCGGAGGACCTGGTGGAGTGCGTGGCACGGGGGGTGGACATGTTTGATTGCGTCTTACCCACGCGGCTGGCCCGCAACGGCGGCGTGCTCACCCGTACCGGCCGGCTCAACCTGCGCAACGCGAGGTTCGCCGACGACCCTGGCCCCATTGATCCCGGCTGTACCTGCTATACCTGTACCCACTTCAGCCGCGCTTACCTGCGCCACCTGACCCGGGCCAACGAGATCCTGGGTCACCATCTGCTCACCCTGCACAACCTCCACTTGATGCTTACCATAGCGAGCGAACTTCGAGAGGCGATCCTGGAAGGGAGGTTCCAGGTATACCGGCGGCGAATGGACAATGAACAATGACCAATGACCAATGAACAGTGACCAATGAATAATGACGAGAGGCGAATGGTACGCCGCGTTTTGTTGGCCGCGATTGTCGTTGTTATTCTGACCCTGCTGCCGCGCTCCGCTCGCCTGGTCCCCCGGCAGGTCTACGTTTTTCAAGATGGCTCCTTCGTCCTGCTTCCTGCTTCCTCTTCTCCCCCTCTCCTTGTCCCCGTGTCTCCTTGTCCCACCCTCGTTCCTCCCACCTGGCGCGTCACCGCTTCAGCATTGGCCGACGTCACCGACGATGGGATCCCCGAATGGGTGCTCCTGGTCTGGCGGCCCTGGCGCGACTGGCCCATCCAGCGCTGGCTCCCGGTCTCCAGTCCCATCGCTGGCTTCCACGATGCGGCGGGCGACAGTTGTCATCTTATCTTGCTCGACCCCCACGATGGACGCGAGATCTGGGCCGGGTCTGCGTTGCCTGCGCCGCTCCTGGCGCTGGCGGTGGGGGACGTGGATGGGGATGGGTGTAACGAGGTAGTGACGCTGGAGGGGGGCTACGCCGCTGGGCGCGACGGCCCCGCCACCCACGTGAACGTCTGGCGCTGGAACGGCTTCGGCTTCACGCTGGAGTACCGTTCGCCCCCCGGCACCTTCCGCCAACTCCACTTGACCGATGGGAACAATGACGGTATACTGGATATTGCAGTCCGCTGAAAGTGTTGGTTCTCATCTTGGTGTTCAGCGCCTTTGCTCAACCTGTTCTGTTTGACAACCACTGTATCTTCACTTATACTTGTGGCTGACGAGAAGGAGCAAAACAGATGGAGACAATTCAAGTACAGGTGCCGTCAGAACTGGCGCGGCGGCTGCGTCCATATCAAGGTGAACTGCCTCGCATCCTGGAGTGGGGGCTACGTCACGTCGAGAGGGAGACAGAATCGAAAACTCCCGCTCTCCCACCCCGGGCAGATGTGCTTGCTGCATTGCGCTCGACAGGAATCCTTGTTGAGTTGGATCCGAGCATTGTTGCGCGATATCGGGCTGGCTCTGATCAGCAGCGGAGCGCTCCTGTTTGGGTGAAAGGTAAGCCACTCAGCGAAATGATCATTGAGGAGCGCAGCCGGCAGTGGGCCGATAACCAGTGAGTGTCATATTCTATCTGGACAGCAGCGCGCTGGTTAAGCGGTATGCTGTCGAGACTGGCACTGAATGGGTGCGGGCGCTGTGTAGTGAGCCTGATCACGTCATCGCGGTAGCACTCATTGGCTTCGTTGAGGTTGCGGCGGCTGTAGCCGGTAAACTCCGAGGCAGGATCATAGATCAGGCCACGGGTGACGTGATCCTGACCGGTCTCAAGGCCGATGCTGTGACCCAATACTTGTTGCTGGATGTGAACCAGTACGTGGTGGACGAAGCCATCGAACTCACCGGCCGCCATCGGTTGCGCGGCTACGATGCTGTGCATCTGGCCTGCGCGTTGCGTCTCAACCGCGCCTTGATGGACCGCCGACTACCCTCGCTCACCCTTGTCGTAGCCGACAATGATCTCCTGAAAGCAGCTCAAGCCGAGGGGCTGGAGACTGAGAATCCCAACCTCCGCTCATAGTATATCGGTAGGCATTGGAAGGTGAGCGGTAGATTTCTTCAAAATCCTGTATCCTGCTCAAGGAGGTGACCTGATGCATAAGTCAAGAGTAAGTGTAATCGCACTGCTGACCCTCATCGCCGCCATGCTGGCCTGCGGCCTGCCCACGACGTCGACGCCGCCTACGGCGACCGCACCACCACCTACCGCGCCACCACCTACCGCTGTCCCGACCATCCCTCCACCCCCGCCGCCGCCCGCTCCACCGGACGTGCGCGGGCCGGGCTTCGCCGCCTACCCCGAGATCCCCGTCAGTCTGCCCGCAGCCTATAGCGGCTATGCGCTGCCGGTGGACTTGGCGGCGCTGTCCAACTACGAGCACTTCACGTTCAGCGACGCGCAGAGCGCGCTCATGGCGCAGAATGGCTTCGTCGTCGCGCCGGCCGAGTGGCTGGAGTTCTTCCAGGTCTACGAGAATACCCGCTACGAGGAAATCCCCGTCTTCGTCACCACCGATTCTGTCTACCACGTCTACCACCTGCTCTTCGACAAGATGTTGCGTGACCTGGAGCGGGAGTACTTTGCGTCGGAGATCGAGGTGCTCACCGCTGCCTGTCTGCAGTCGGCCCAGGCTCTCCACGCCGAATTGCAGGGCACTGAACTGGAGGACGTTGCGCGCCGCGTCGTCGCTTACTTCGCCGTGGCCGAAACGCTCATCAATCCCGGTGCCGTCACACCGCCGGAGGTGGCCGATCTGGTGGACGGTGAACTGGCACTGATCGAGGCGCACGCGGGTATGGGCCCCAGTCCTATCTTCAGCCAGGATTGCCCGGAGGTCTGCGATCCCTGCGACCCCGATCCCCCGCCGGAGTGCCTCGACCAGCCCTGTATGTGTGAGGACTACTCCCAGTACGTCCCCCGGGGCCACTACACCCGCAGCGAGCAACTCCAACGTTACTTCCGCGCGATGATGTGGTACGGTCGCATCAACATGCGGCTGCAGAGACCCGACGAGACCCGCATGGCACTCCTCATCACCTACATCCTGCGCAATGTCGTCGTGGGTGGCCAGCCGGGCGCTGACGTCTGGGCGCGAGTCTACGATCCCACCGTCTTCATCGTCGGCAAGGCGGACGATCTGGGGTTCCACGAGTACGGTGCGCTGTGGGACACCGTCTTCGGTCCCGATGCCCCAGTCTCTGCCATCGCCGACGAGGTGAGATTCGCCGTCTTCGTCGAGGCCGCCCGCCAACTCCCACCCCCGCAGATCAACTCCATGTGGGTCTACATCTATGAGGATAAGGAGCAGGTGACGCAAGGCTTCCGCTTCATGGGCCAGCGTTTCGTCCTGGACGCCTACGTCTTCGACGAACTCACCTGGCGCGAGGTCGGCGAGTTCAGCAACGAGCGCTGGCTGCCAAAGGGACTCGATGTGATGGCGGCGCTGGGCTCCGAGGAAGCCTACTCCATTCTCGACGGGATGGGCGAAACGGCCTACCTTCACTATCCAGAGCAGATGACGAAGTTACGCGGGGAAATCTCGGCACTGCAATTGGACTCCTGGACCCAGAATCTCTACTGGGCCTGGCTCTATGCCTTCGGGCCGCTGCTGGAACCAAAGGGATCGCAGTACCCGGCCTTCATGCAGACCCAGGCGTGGACGCACAAAGACCTGCACGCTGCACTGGGTTCCTGGACCGAACTGAAGCACGACACGATCCTCTATGCCAAGCAGTCCATGGCAGAGATGGGCGGCGGCCCGCCGCCAGAGCCACCCCATGGCTGGGTCGAGCCCAACCCGGCGGCCTACGCCCGCCTGTTGGCGCTCACCCGCATGACGCGCGACGGATTGGAGAGCCGTGGCCTCCTGACCGAGAATACGGACGCCAACCTGATGCGGCTGGACAATTTGCTCACCTTCCTGCTTGACGTGTCGCAGCGAGAACTGGTCGGTGAGCCACTGACGAGCGACGACTACGAGCGCATCAAATACTACGGGGGCGAACTGGAGGCGATGACGTTGGCCGCCGCCGACCAGGAGGGTGAGGGCAGCCCCTTCTTCGAGCAGGACGACCAGGCTCCTGTCGTCGCCGACGTCGCCACTGATCCCCGTGGGAGTGTGCTGGAGGAGGGCACCGGCTATATCTTCGAGATATATGTCGCCGTGCCGGACGGCGTGGGGGGACTGCACATCGCCAAAGGCGGCGTCTTCTCCTACTACGAGTTCCCCTGGCCGATGAGTGACCGGTTGACCGACGAGAAGTGGCGAGAGATGCTGGCAGCCGGTGCAGCGCCTGACCAACCGGAGTGGACGGCTTCCTTCGTGTCGGAGTAGATGAGCAGGGAGTAGATGAGTAGATGAGGAAGCAGGAAATGGGGCTGCCGACCCTCATCTACTCATTCCTCATTTACTTCTTCCTCCTCCTGCTACCAGGGGAGCCCGCGCTGCTCGTCCTGAGCGCCTGCCCTGAGCGTAGCCGAAGGGAAGCCGAAGGGCCGACTCTTACGCTGGCCCTCGTTGGCGACGTGATGTTGGGGCGTGGGGTGGCGCAGGCGCTGGATGGGGATTGGGAGGCCGCCTTCGCTGAGGTGCGGCCCTGGCTGGATGGGGCTGAGTTGACCTTTGCCAACCTGGAATCGCCGTTGACGACTGCGCCGCAGGTGAGTGACGGCTACGACCTGCGAGCACCGCCGGGGGCGGCCGCCGCCCGGCGCGCGGCCGGCTTCGACGTTGTCTCGCTGGCCAACAACCACGCGCTGGATGCGGGCGAGGCTGGGCTGGCCGAGACAGTTGCGACGCTGAATGCGACGGGAATCGCAGGGCTGGTCAACTGGGAAACTGGTAAATTGGTAGATTGGTCACCACCGTACTCGTTTACTCATTACTCATCTACTCATTTACCCATCTACTATTTCCTGGCCTGCGACGATAGTGCTGTGCCCCTCGATCTGGAAGCCGTGGCCGAGGCGGTGACCGCCGCAGCGGAGCAGGCCGATCTGGTCATCGTTTCCATCCATTGGGGGGGCGAGTACCAGGCCGCGCCCGGCCCGCGCCAACGGGCCGTCGCCAGGACGCTGGCCGACGCCGGGGCTGGCCTCATCGTCGGTCACGGCCCCCACGTCCTGCAGCAGGTCGAGTGGGTGGGCGAGACACTCGTCGCCTATAGCCTGGGCAACTTCCTGTTCGACCAGCCCTATCCTGCCGACTGCCGCCAGGGGGCCATCCTGCGTCTCACGCTGCAAGGCGACCGTTTCGTTGCCGTCGAGGCCATACCTACCGTTGTGGAACGGAACCGCGTGGTGCCCGCCGGTCCCGAGGATTCTGCTGCCATCCTCGCCCGTCTGGCGCAGGGCTGGTACATTGGTAAGTTGGTAGATTGGGAAACCGGTAGTCGGTCTCTACAACCAATGTACCAATCTACCAATTTACGAACGACCAGGAGCATAAACCATGAATTTCTTCCAGGCATTCTTCCTCGGCATCCTTCAGGGCGCAACTGAATTCCTCCCCGTCAGCAGTTCGGGCCACCTGGTGCTTGTGTCCTGGCTTTTGGGCTGGTCTGCATCGGGTCTGGCCTTCGACGCTGTCGTGCACTGGGGCACGGCGCTGGCCGTCGTCGCCTACTTCTGGCACGATTGGGTCTCCCTCGTCGGCGCGGCCCTTAAATCCGTAAATCTTAAGTCAACAAATCTCAGATCGGAAGCCCGGCTGGCCTGGCTCATCCTGCTGGGCACGCTGCCCGCGGCGCTGATCGGTTACCTGCTGGAGGACTTCTTTGAGGGCATGTTTGCCCGGCCCGCCGCAGCGGCCGCCTTCCTGCTGGTCACGGCGGGACTCCTGACCGCCAGCGAGTATCTGGGTCGCCGCCAGCGCGATCTGGACACGCTGGCCTGGCCCGACGCGCTGCTGGTGGGGTTGGCCCAGGCACTCGCCATCTTTCCCGGCATCTCCCGCTCCGGCGCGACTATCGCAGCCGGGCTGGCGCGGGGCTTACGGCGGGAGCCTGCTGCTCGCTTCAGTTTTCTCCTGGCGACCCCCATCATCCTCGGCGCGGGGCTGCTCAAGGTGGTGGATTTGGCACAGATGGGGGACCTGGCGACGCAGATACCGACGCTCGTCGTCGGCTTTGTGGCGGCCGGTGTCGTTGGCTTCGGCTGTATCCATTTCCTGCTGCGCTACCTCCAGCGCCACCGCCTCTATCCCTTCGCCGTCTATTGCACCGTCGCGGGTGTCGCCTGCCTGCTCGTTGCGTTGGCAAGAGGGGGGTAGGCGACGCAACTTGTTTGCCTCTTGGAAACGCGGTATAATTGAAGTACGGAGGCAAAGCCAATGGAAGAGCGTGCAACGGTAGTGGGATTGGATCTTCCGACCACAAGCCGGGTGATGATGATCGTCGTTCGGCCCGATGATCAATGATAACACGCACAAAGCTTGCGCCAGGGTTTCTGGCGTTCCTCCTGACCACCTACCCCCTTCGCTCCCTGCTTCGCGCTTCCTGCTTCCTGCTTCCTGCTTCCTGCCTCTTGCTCCTCCTGGCCGCCTGCACTCCTCAACCCCTCACCGTTACCCGTGAGCCCGTCGCCCTGCGGTTGGTCGCAGCCGATGCCTGCGGGCCGCTGGCCGAGGAACTGGCCGCCGCCTATGAGGAGTCCTATCCCTGGATCACTGTCCAGGTCGAAGTCTGGAACTCGGCGCTGGCCGAATGGACGCTGCGGGAGGGTGGGGCGGACCTGGCGTTGCTCTCGTGGCTGGAGGAGGTCGCTGGTGAGGAGCCGTTGTGGTCACAACCCTTCGCCCGCGACGGCGTCGCTGTCGTCGTCTACCCTGCTATGCCGCTCACGGAGATCGGGCTGACGCACCTGCAGGAGATCTTCCGGGGCCGGATGCAGGAGTGGGTTGGGGTGGTGCTCACCGCCGTCAGCCGCGAGGAAGGCTCCGGCATCCGTGTTGCCTTCGAGTCCGTCGTGCTGGGCAACTACGACGTCACGCCCACAAGTGTGGTGATGCCCTCCAGCGAGGCCGTCGTCGAGTACGTGGCGCGCACCCCAGGTGGTATTGGCTACGTCTCGATATTCCGGGTGGATGACCGCGTGCGGGTGCTGCCAGTGGAGGGAATCTCACCGACTCTGGCTGCTGTCTCCGACGGGAGTTACCCGCTCGCGCGCCCGCTCTACCTGGCGGCCACTGCCGAGCCTGCCGGCGAGGCTCGCGAGTTTGCCCAGTGGGTGCTCGGACCGGACGGGCAGGCCATCATTGGTAAACTGGGAAACTGGTAGGTTCTTGGGCGAAAGGACAAGCGAAAACTTTCGTTTTCCGCCAAAGCAAGGTATAATCGTGACAATGTTATCTCCTGGAGTTGAACGATGACTGACGACTTACAGACTGTCCAACAGGCCCGCCAGCGATGGCAGCAGAAGACGCTTCAAGAAACCCTCGACCGGCATCCCGAGCGGTGCGAGGAGTTCATCACCACCTCCAGCGAGCCTGTCGAGCGACTCTACACCCCGCTGGACGTAGACGGCGATTACGCTGAGAAGTTGGGCTTCCCCGGTGCGTATCCTTTCACCCGGGGGGTCCATCCCACGATGCACAGGGGCCGGCTGTGGACGATGCGCATGTTCGCCGGATTCGGCACCGCCGAGGAGACCAACGCTCGCTTCAAGTATCTCCTGGAGCAGGGGCAGACCGGTCTCTCGGTGGCCTTCGACCTGCCCACGCTCTATGGCTACGACACTGATGCACCTGAGGCGGAAGGGGAGTTCGGCAAATGCGGCGTCGCCGTCTCCTCGCTGCGCGATATGGAGGTTCTCTTCGACGGCATCCCCCTGGACAAGGTAACCACCTCGATGACTATTAACTCTCCGGCGGCGATCACCTGGGCCATGTACATCGCCGCCGCCGAGAAGCAGGGTGTGCCGATGCGCGAACTCGGCGGCACGATCCAGAACGACATCCTCAAGGAGTACATCGCCCAGAAAGAATACATCTTCCCGCCGGACCCCTCGATGCGGCTGGTAACCGACACCGTCGAGTTCGGCAGCAAGTACCTGCCGAAGTGGAATACCATCTCCATCTCCGGCTACCACATCCGCGAGGCTGGTGCGACGGCGGCGCAGGAATTGGCCTTCACCCTGGCCGACGGGATGGAGTACGTGCGCTGGGCCGTGGAGCGGGGGCTGGACGTTGATGCCTTTGCGCCCCGTCTCTCCTTCTTCTTCAACTGCCACAACGACTTTCTGGAGGAGATCGCCAAGTTCCGCGCCGCCCGGCGTATCTGGGCGCAGGAGATGCGCCACACCTTCGGCGCGCAGGACCCCCGCTCTTGGTGGTTGCGCTTCCACACCCAGACGGCGGGTTGCTCGCTCACCGCGCAACAGCCGGAGATCAACGTCGTGCGAGTGGCGATCCAGGCATTGGCGGCGGTCCTCGGCGGCACCCAATCCCTGCACACCAACAGCATGGATGAGGCGCTGGCGCTCCCCGGCGAACATGCTGTCACCGTCGCATTGCGTACCCAGCAGATCATCGCCCACGAATCGGGCGTCACTAACACTGTGGATCCGCTGGGTGGTTCCTATGCCATTGAGGCGCTCACCGACCGGTTGGAGGGGCAGGCCTACGATTACTTCGAGAGGGTTGAGGCGCTGGGCGGCATCATTCCGGCTATCGAGACAGGCTTCTTTCAGCAGGAGATCGCCGACGCTGCCTATCGTTACCAGCGCGAGATTGACGAGCGACGGCGCATCGTCGTAGGGGCGAATGAATTCGTGGCGGACGAACCGCTGCGGGTTCCGCTGTTGAAGATGGACCCGCAGGGATACGAGCGGCAATGTGCCAGACTGGCACGGGCGCGGGCGGAGCGGGACAACGGAGCGGTGGGTCAGGCCCTCGACCGGCTGCGCATCGCCTCCCAGGGTACCGAGAACACGATGCCGCACATCCTAGACGCCGTGCGCGCCTACGCCACGCTACAGGAGATCATGGACATCTTCCGGGAGGTCTTTGGTCTATATCGAGAGCCGATGATTGTGTAGGAGCGCCCTCTACTTCTCCATAATCTTCGCCAACTTGCACAACTCATGGCTGAGTGTTTTCTGGAAGGCTACCGCCTTCTCCAGGGGTGTCAGCGTGATGGCACTCTTGACCCAGCCGACCATATTTCCACCATTGCCGGCGCTCAGCTCGCGCACCGCGGCTGCCCCTAGCCGGGTGGCCAGTACCCGGTCGAAGGCGCTGGCGGCGCCGCCGCGCTGTACGTGCCCTAGTTGCGTGACCCGCACCGAAAAGCCCAACTCCTCCTGGTCCTGGCGCTTGTGCAACTGGCGGACCAACTCCTGCGTCCCTGGCTCCCACCCCTCGGCGACGACCATGATGCAGTGTGCCTTGCCTCGAATGTAGGCGTCCTCGATCGTGTGGCAGATCTCCTCAAACGTCGTCTCTACCTCCGGGATGAGCACCAGTTCTGCCCCGCCGGCGATGCTGCTCACCAACGCCAGATAGCCGGAGTTGCGTCCCATCGTCTCGATGAGAAAGGCTCGATTGTGGGAGGAGGCAGTGTCTTTGATCTTGTCTATGGCATCCAGGATGGTGTTCAGCGCCGTGTCCACGCCGATGGCGATGTCGGTGCCGTTGACGTCGTTGTCAATGGTGCTGGGGACGCCGATAGTCGGGAAGTCCATACGCCACAGTTCCAGCGCACCTGTCAACGAGCCGTTGCCGCCGATGACCACGAGCCCGTCTATCCCGAACCGGTTGAGGGTGCGCAGTGCCTCTCTCCGCCCCTTAGGTTCGTGGAACTCAGGGCAACGGGCGGTACCCAGCATCGTGCCCCCGCGCCCGATGATACCACCCACTGAGCGGGCATCCATCTCGTCAATCTCCCCGCCTATCAGGCCAGCGTAACCTCGACGGATGCCCATCACTTCCAGTCCCATGTGAAGCCCTTTACGCACAACAGCGCGGATGCAGGGATTGAGGCCCGGGTTGTCCCCACCACTTGTCAGCACGCCGATTCGTTTCATCTCAGCCTCCCAGAAACCAGGTTTTTTTCGAAAAACCTGGTTTCTCAGTATCTCTAGTATAAGAACATCGGCTTACTCAGCACGTGCCATACTTTGGGCCGGTAGTTGTCCACATCGTAGAGAGCCCGCACGTCCACGTGTTTGATCCCCAGCGTCGGTGATTCGGCCGAGACGTCGGTGTAGCGTCCATCCCGCAGCGCGACCATACGCCCAAGCTTGGGGACGGCGAGCAGGTCCAGCGCTGTGTTGGCGTAGTTGACTGCCACCATAATATCCAGCGCATCCGGTGCGCCCGAGCGCATCAGGTAGGCCAGTTCCTGGCACATCGTTTTCACGCCCGTGATCTGCTCCAGTTTCTTTGCTGTGACCACACCGACGCCGCCCAACTTCTTGTGGCCGTAGGAGTCGGCCACACCGGCCTGAATGACCTCCCCATTGATCTCGTGGGCTCCCTCCGAGATGGTCATAATGGCGTAGTGACTGGGGTTGGCCTGCTTGTCCTGCATCAGCAGGTCGGCCAGTTTATCTATGTCGAAGGGAACCTCGGAGATGATGGCTCGATCTACACCGGCCAGGTAGGCCGAGATGAGCGATGTTTCGCCGGAGTGCCGCCCAAACAGTTCGACCACGCCGATGCGCTCGTGGGATCCGGCCGTGGAGCGCAACTGGTGGATGAAGTGCACACTGCGGGTGACGGCGGTGGAGAAGCCGATGCAGAAATCGGTGCCGAAGACGTCGTTGTCCATCGTCTTGGGGATGCTGATGACGGGGAAGCCTTCGCGGTGGATGCGGGCTCCATATCCCAGTGTATCTTCCCCTCCGATGGGTATCAGTACGTCAATCTTAAGATGCTCCAGCGCTCTCAGCACGTGGTCGGTGAAGTCGAGCGTCTGGCTATCGTCCAATTCCGTCTCGGGACGCAGAAAGTCCGGCGCATGCGAGGGACGCACGAGGCTGGGATTGGTGCGCGAGGTGTGCAGGAAGGTGCCGCCTGTGCGGTCTATGGTGCGCACTATAAGTTTATCGAGTGGTTGAAGGCACTCTTCGCACACAGCAGGGTCGTCGGGGTTGTAAAAGAGGAGGCCGCGCCAGCCACGGCGGATGCCGATGGGCTCGTGCCCCTCGTCAATGGCGCGACAGACCAGCGCCTTGATGCAGGGGTTCAGTCCGGGAACGTCTCCTCCACCAGTCAGAATACCAATTCTCATTTTCTCTTTTCCTCCATAGATGGGATCTCTGTCACGTCGGCCACGTGACCACCCGTGATGTGTACCAGTGTCTCAAAGGTAATAGGAAAAACGGCGTGGGGATGACCGGCCGCTGCGTAGACTGTCTCGAAACGGCCTAGCGAACCATCAATCCACGTCTGCAGTGAACGCTGGTGGCCGATGGGCGGTACACCACCAATGCTAAAGCCGGTCTCCCGTCGCACGCGCTCGGCGTCGGCGATCATCACCCGCCGCGCTCCTAGAAGCCTCTTCAGCCTGGCCGGATCGGCTCGCCGGTCGCCGGCCACCAGCACCAGCACCGGCTCCCCGTCGGCCAGGAAGATCAACGACTTGACGATGCTGCCCAGGGTAGTGCCGAGTGCATCAGCAGCCAGTTGCGCCGTGCGAGCGCTCTCTTGCAACTGTACGATGCTGATGTCCAGGCCAGCCGTTTTCAGGGCAGCACGTACACGCTCTGGGCCTTTCATTGTATTCCTTCCTCCACTACTTGTACTGCCTCCGCCCCGACTATGGCAGCCAGTTCCCGAGCCAGTTCAGGGCAATAGCGCGTTGTGTCGTTCGGAAACGCCAGTTCGGCCGACTTGCCCGCGCCGCCGACCAGGTGAATGACGAAGCGATCCGGGCCAGGGTGCCCCACCAGCAGGCTGTGGATCTTGCGCAGCGTCTGCACATCTCGAGCCTGTTCCCCACTGCGGGTCAGCGTCACGCGGACGGTGTGCACCCTATTTCTGCCTTCTCCCGCCGGGAGGGGTGGGGTGGGTGGTGCGTGATCCTGTTCGGCAGAAACGGTCACCTCGTCGGGGGTCTTGGCCCAGTTGCATAGCAGGCTCGGTTCATTCCGTCGTCCGGCGTCCACCTTGCCGCCCACTACGAGAACTCGGTCCGGCTGCCATAGGGATTTGGTCTTAGCCCACACCCGAGGGAAAACAACGACGTCGCAGGTGCCCTGCAGGTCTTCCAGGGTCGCGAAGGCCATTTCATTCCCCTTTTTCGTCGTGTGGCGGCGCGCCCGCTGCACTGCCCCGACGACGACTACCTGTTGTCCGTTCATCTCCTCGCTCAATGCCCCGGCGTAGGCGGTCACGACGTCCCGCAACCTGATTAGAGCCTGTGCCAGCGGGTGCTCGGAGATGTAGACGCCGACCAAATCCTTTTCCCAGGTCAGGATCTCCTTCTGGGGGACTTCTTGTGTCTTAGAGAGTGGGGGCAACAGCGTCTCTTCGGCCGCCAGGTGCACGCCGGTGGCCTTGCCGAACAGGCTCATCTGGCCCGCGTCCCGGGCGCGGTGCAGGTTGGCGCTCAGCCCAATGATGTGTTCGCTGATGGGTAGCAACTGCGAGCGCGTGCTGAAGGGCCGCAATGCCCCCACTTTGATCAGGCTTTCCAGCGCCCGCCGGTTGACCTGCCGCAGATCCACGCGGCGGCAGAAATCGTCCAGGTCACGGAAAGGGCCTCCTGCGTGACGAGCGGCCATGATCGTCTCAACCGGTCCTTCGCCGACGTTCTTGACCGCGCCCAGCCCGAAGCGGATCGCTGGGTGCCCATCGGCCTGCTCCTCGATGGTGAAATCCAGGCCGGAGCAGTTGACGTCAGGGGGGAGCACCTCGATCCCCAGACGACGGCACTCGGCAATGAGGAGGCCGATCTTCTCGGTGTTGTGCCGCTCGACGGTCAACAGCGCGGTCATGTATTCGACCGGGTACTTGGCCTTGAGGTAGGCGGTCTGGCAGGTGAGGACAGCATAGTCAGCCGCATGCGCCTTGTTGAATCCGTACCGGGCGAAGTACTCGATATCGCCGAATATCGCCTTGGCTGTCTCGTGGGGCAGCCCACCGTGCTCTACTGCTCCCTTGACAAAGGAGGTACGATGCTTAAGTAGTGCGGCTTTCTTTTTCTTCCCAACTGCTTTTCTGACCAGGTCAGCGTCGCCCGGTGTGTAGCCGGCAATGTCTGCCAGGATGCGGATGATCTGTTCCTGGTAGACAATGATGCCGTAAGTTTCTTGCAGGATCTGCTCCAGGCTGGGGTGGCGGTACTCGACTGGTTTGCGGCCGTGCATGCGGTCAATGTAGTCGTCAATATACTCCATCGGGCCGGGGCGGAAGAGGCTGATAGTGGCGATGATGTGATCGAACTCTGTAGGCTGCATCTTCATCAGCACCCGTCGCATGCCCTGCCCTTCGACCTGGAAGACACCCATCACGTCCCCTCGCGACAGCAGGTCGTAGATAATCGGGTCGTCGGTGGGGATGTTGTCCAGGTTCAGGTGCGCGCTGTGCCGCTGGCGGATCAGTTCACAGGCGCGGCGCATAACGGTCAGGGTGGAGAGGCCCAGGAAGTCAATCTTGAGTAGCCCCAGTTCATCCAGTTCCTCCATCGCGTACTGGGTGACGACGCCGATTTCGCTGCCTTCGCCGCCGCGCGTGGGCCGGTTCATGGGTGTGTACTCGACTAGCGGAACGTCGGAGACGATGACGCCGGCGGCGTGGGTGCTGGCGTGGCGTATGTTGCCCTCCACACCCCGCGCGGTGTTTATCAGTCGCTGGATGTATTCCTGCGTCTCGTATTCCTCCCGCAGTTCAGGGACTTCTTGTAGTGCCTGGTCCAGTTTGACCTTGGGGCCGGCTGGCACCAGACGGGCAATACGGTCTACGTCGGGCAGGGGGTAGTCGAGCGCCCGTCCTACGTCGCGGATGGCAGCCTTGGCCCCCATTGTGCCGAAGGTGATGATCTGGGCCACCTGCTCCTGTCCGTACTTTTCGATGGTATAGCGGATCAGTTGATCTCGCTGATCGTCGGGGTAGTCCAGGTCAATGTCGGGCATGGTCACGCGGCCAAGGTTGAGGAAGCGCTCGAAGATCAGCCCGTGCTGCAGCGGCTCCAGGTTGGTGATGCCCAGGCTGTAGGCGACGATGGAACTGGCCCCCGACCCCCGCACGTTCCACCAGATGTCTTGCTCCCTGGCGAAGCGGCACAGGTCCCAGACGATGAGGAAGTAGGTGTCGAAGCCCATCTGATGGATGATGTCTAGTTCGTAGTCGAGCCGGTCGCGGATGTGGGGTGTGATGACCGCGTACCGCTGCTGTAATCCCTCCTCGCACAGGTGACGCAGATAGGACTGCGCGTCGTATCCTTCTGGTACCTGGAATAGGGGCAGGTGGTAGTGGCCGAACTCCAATTCCAGTTCGCACATCTCCGCAATGCGTAGCGTGTTCGTCAGCGCCTGGGGCACTTCGGAGAAAAGCGTGGCCATCTCCTCGGCACTACGGAGGTAGTAAGTGTTGCCGTCCATCCGCATGCGGTTCGGTTCGTTGGTTGTCTTGCCAGTCTGGATGCACAGCAGCACGTCGTGGGTGCTGGCATCTTCACGGCGGGTGTAGTGCACGTCGTTGGTGGCGACCAGCGGCAGGTCGAACTCGCGGGCAAAGACGAGCAGTTGGCGGTTGACCTCCGCCAGTTCGGGGATGTCGTGTTCCTGTAGTTCCAGATAGTACCGGCCTGGGAAGACGTCGTGGTACCAGGCGATGGCGCGGCGTGCCTGGTCAAGTTGGCCGGCCTGGATCAAGCGGGAAACCTCGGAGGTGCCGCAGCCAGAGAGGACAATAAGCCCATTGGCGTGCTTGGCCAGCACCTCTTTGTCAACGCGCGGCTTGTAGTAGAAGCCTTCCAGTTGGGCGATGGTCGCCAGACGCATCAGGTTATGGTAGCCGGTGTCGTTCTGGGTCAGCAGGACGAGGTGATAGGACTTGCGGTCGAGACGCGCGTCCCGGTCCTGGCGGCCTCGGGGTGCCACATAAGTCTCCATCCCGATGATGGGCTTGATGCCGGTTGCCTTGCATGCCTTATAGAACTGGACCGCGCCGTACATTGTGCCGTGGTCGGTGAGGGCCAGGGCTGGCATGTCCAGTTCGACGGCGCGCTCGGCCAGTTCCCGGCAACTGCTGAGGCCGTCGAGGAGCGAGTATTCGCTGTGTACGTGGAGGTGGACGAAGTCGGACATCAGCACGAATTATACCACAAACCTCTGGCTAGTGGGAACCTGCGTTGGTGGTCGTTGCGACCAGTGCGTATAACAACCCGGAATCGTGGACCGTTGTTGAGTAAGGATCACTGATAGAATGAAACCGCCGGTGTTCATATCACCGACGGTTTCTGGCGGTCTCTAGTGTTCTGTGCCTTTTTCTGTACTTTATCGCTCGGATGTGCAGGGATTACGACATGGCGACGGGCAGATTTGAACTGCCAACCAAGGGCTTATGAGTCCCCTGCTCTGCCATTGAGCTACGTCGCCCTTCGGGTGGCCTTACGCCCTTCCTAAGAACCTGGCGTACTACGATCTAATGAGAAATTATACAAGATAAGTTCTCACGTGTCAAGCGTAATTGCCTGGTGCCTGGTGATTACCCATAAGTTCATTGCCGCCTCAGACCTCCGAGGTTTTGGGCAAGTGATATGTCAAAGCACCGCGTGTCGAGGGCAAAATGTGGGCTGTTTTGTTGCAGAGAGTGAAACCTCGGAGGTCTTTCGGACATGTGGGTAATCACCAGAATTCGGGGAGGTGGCAACATCCGTAGATTGTGGTATAATACAACCGCACCGGGTGCTCCGCCACCCGGTGCCGCTAGCCCCGGTGGTGCCGCCACGCGGGGCTAATTCTTTACAACACAACAATTATACCAGAAACCACGCTGTTTGTCTGTAGGGAGAGTTTGACACTTGGTGTAGGGAAAGTTGGACAATCGGCGACGGTGAGGGGCGGTCGAGGATTTGGTTATTCCACTGGGGTCAGTCCTTGCCGGATGGCGAACTTGACGAGACTGGGGAGATCGCTGATGTCCAACTTCCGCATCAGGCGGCTGCGGTAGGTCTCAACCGTCTTGCGGGAGAGAGAGATGGCGCTGGCAATCTCTGCGCTCGACTCTCCCTCGACGACGAGTTGGAGGATTTGCCGCTCACGCGGGCTGAGGAGCGCCAGTGGGCTCGTCGTTTCGGTGGTCTTGCGCTGGCGCACGTAGTTGTCAATCACCTTGTCCGAAATCTTCTGGCTCAGGTAACGATGGCCGGTGTGGACGGTGCGGACGGCGTTGATCACCTCCACGCCGGCTGATTCTTTCAGCAGGTAGCCGCGCGCCCCGGCCTGCAACGCCCGAAAGATGTGCTCGGTTGTATAGTGCATTGAGAGCACGACGACCTGGGCCGATGGGCAGGCTTCGCAAATCTGCCGCGTTGCCTCAATGCCGTTCAGTTCGGGCATAGCGATGTCCATGACTACCACGTCAGGGCGGAATTGTTCCACCTGCTGCACCGCCTCGCGCCCGTTGGCTGCGTCTCCGATCACTTTGATGTCGCCTTGCTCCTCCAGCAGAAGCCGTAGCCCGTCGCGGACAACAGCGTGGTCATCGGCCAGGAAGACGGTGATGGTCATCGCGCCACCTCCACGATAACCCGCGTGCCCTGCTGGGGTCGGGACTCGATGCGACAAGAGCCACCTACTGCCTCGGCCCGCTCGGCCATGGTCATCAGCCCCCAGCCCCGGCGTTCGTCCAGCGTGGTCAGTTGCGCGGGGTCGAACCCGACTCCGTCGTCGGCGACGACTAGAGACACGGCCTCGTCGTCCGCTGTCACCGTCACGGTCACCTGGGTCGCCTGTGCGTGTTTGCACACGTTGGTCAACGCCTCCTGGGCGATGCGAAACAGAGCGTTCTCGGCCGGCGCGGCCAGCCGGGGGACCGGTTCCTCACCATGCACCGTGACGGAGAGCCCCGCCCACGAGACGAGTCGCTCACTGTACCAGTGCAGCGTGGCCACCAACCCGTAGTCGTCCAGCATCGGCGGCCGCAGGTTGGCCATCACGTCGCGGGTACGCTCTATTGTCTCCTCTACCAGGGCCAACGAATCGTCCAGGTGGGAAAGCGCCAGCACCGGTGCCTCTTCAAGCATGTGTGCCTGCACCAGGTTCAGGTTGATGCCCAGCGCGGTCAGGTTCTGCCCAACCTGGTCGTGCAACTCCCGTGCCATCTGCCGTCGCTCGTTCTCTTCGGTCTCTGCCAGCCGTGCAGCCAGGGCACGGAGCCGTTGTCCCTGCTGCCTGACCGACTCGAACAACCGCGTGTGCTGGATGGCAATCGCCAGTGAATCGGCCACCTCCCAGGCGATGTCTGTCTGTTCGAGCGCCAACGAGCCTGGGCTTTCCGTCCACAGGTTCAGGGAGCCGATCAGTTCACCATGGGAAATGAGGGGCACACAGGCGCAGGAGTGCAGTCCCTCAGCCTGTAGGGCCTGAATGGTTGGTGGTGGTTGGGGAAGGTCCAGGAGATTATGCAGCACATAAACCTCCCCCTGACGGAGTTCGGCGACCGCCCGTGCGCCCAGCGATAACCGTTCTCCCTCCCCCGGCATAGCCTGACTGTATCCGTGAGCGGCAAGTATTGTGCCCTCAGAGGCTTCCAGGCCGAATAGGACGACGCTGGCCCGCTGGCAGGGCACCAATTGCCGAATGCGAAGCAGCGCTGCCTGGGCGATCTCCTTCAGCGAATGTGCGGCTAGAATGGCGCTGTCAATTTCGTGCAGGGTTTTCAATCGTCCGGTATGCTCCCGCAACGCCTCTTCCGCCTGCTTGCGTTCGGTGATGTCTTCGGTGTGAACCAGAACCAGGTCGGGCGGCACAAAGGCGTATTTGACCGCAAAGTGTTTGCTTTCGGCTGTAGACTTGAACCGATAAAGCATCTCTCGTTCAATGCAGGTCTTTTCAGTGAAGCATCGTGAAAACTCTTCCAGGATCTCCGGGTCATCCTGGTATCTATCTCTGGCCTTTGTCCCCACCCGATCAGCAACCTTGCCCTGGGTGATCGCTACGGCAGCGTCGTTATAGTCTACCAGCACAAAGTCATCCCCTACCCTCTGCCAGGTGTAAGTGGGGACAGGGATACCTTTGTACTGCGCCCTCAACTTCTCCTCGCTCTCTCGCAGCGCCTCCTCTGCCCGCTTGCGCTCGGTGATGTCGCGAGACAAGCCCAGCATACCTATGAATTCGCCATCTTCGTCAAAGCGTGGGGTCACAATCTCTTGGGCAGGGAAAGCCTTGCCGTCCTTGCTGACATAGGTGAGTTCTTCCATCAGTGGCTTCCCGGTGGCTATCATGGTCTTGATATTCAGGCGTATTGCTCCAGACCCTAGATACTCTTCGGTATGGAATATCCGAATGTTTTCTTTGCCCACCACCTCTTCAGGTTCATAACCCAAGAGCCTCCTGGCGCCCTCGTTCCAACTGAGAATAGTCCCTGTGGGGTCAGTTGCTATGATCATCTCCTCGGTAGCGCTATCCATGATGCTCTGTAGCAACTCGGTAGTTTTCCTCAGATTCTCCTCTGCCCGCTTGCGCTCGGTGATGTCGCGTATGACGGTGACGACCTGTGTGACCCTCCCTTTCTCAAAGATGGGTATCTTTCGTACTTCAGTGACAAAATCCGTGCCTCCGAACGGCCTGCTTTCCTCGGTAATAAGTGTTTCGCCGGTGCGGAATACCTGGTCATATTCAGCGCAAAGTCTGTCATGCGCCCTGTCTGCCAGGAAGGGGAAAACCTCAAACAAGGTATGGCCGATGTAGTCCGGCGTATCTGAGCCGAATTCTTTAGCCCGTTGTTGGTGGGCTTGGTTGACCAGTGTAAATCGCAGGTCAGGACCAACGAGGTGTATCGCGTCGCCCATCGAATCAAGCGTTGTGCGGTATTTTCGCTCTGATTCCCGCAGCGCCTCTTCTGCCTGCTTGCGCTCGGTTATCTCCTGCTGCGCTTGTTCGTATACCCGCGCATTCTCAATGGCGAGCGCCGCAGACGCGGCCAGCGGCTCTAGCGACGTCAAGTGGGTTGCATCGAAACGACCAGCCTCTGTATCCACCGCTTCGAGCACGCCGATCACATCCTGCCTGATTTTCAGTGGGATACTGAGGAGGGAGCGGATTTCCAGTCCGATCTGCTGCCCCACACTCTTGCAGTGACGCTCGTCTTCCCGCGTGTCTGGCACGATCACACTCTCGCCGTGGCGGGCTACCCAGCCAGCGATCCCCTCTCCCGGCGCTAGTCGCCAGCCGCGCACCACTTCGCTTTGGGCACCCGCGGCCCGTTGGCAGACCATTTCGCCGCTGGCCGGGTCAATCAGCCAGATTGAGCAGGCACTCACGCCCATCAGGTCGCGCATCGCTTCCAAGATGGCGACGAACACCTGGTTCGGGTCAAGAGTAGAGTTGAGCGTCTGGCTCACCTGGTTGAGCAATGCCAACTCACGGTTGCGCAGTTGCAGCGTCTCCTCCGCCCGCTTGCGCTCGGTGATTAGTGCGCTGCGAATTTGCTCTTGCTCAACCAGCATTGTCTCGCGGGCCTGGTGGAAGAAACCAGCGGCCAACCCGCTGAGCAGCGCAGCCAGGCGGGGCTGTAAGACAAAAACCTGGTCGGCAGGCAGCCCCTCGACGAGCCGGTGCGCCAGTACCTCCTGCGTCTTGCCCAATGCCTCGGGCTGGACGTAATGGAGGCGTACCAGCGACGCGCCGATGGCCTCGGCCTGGCGCCGGTCGAACGGTTCTGCGAGCAGAAACGCGATAGCCTGTTCGGTCAGTTCGATGAACCGCTGGCGCACTTCTGTCGCGCTGAGGGGTACGAAACTGGTGGGTGCGACGGCTTTGTACCAACTGCCGGCGATCGTATCGCGACGAGTGTGTAGGGCCTGCAGGAGTTGTGACCGATCCGCTGCGTTCATTGTGTGTTCATCGCCTGGTACTATTTTCTTTGTCGTTTGGCAACTACTCATCCTGCTCGGCTTGGATTGCCAAATCCAAGCCTCATGGCTTACGCCCGACTCCAACCCAGCCAAGAACTCGTTCCGGTTCATCGAGCAAAACGTCGTCGGGCCCTTCCGGCCGCCACAGTGAAGCGCGCACCAGCCCGGGTTCGACCAATTCGAGTCCATCGAACAATGACAGAATCTCAGCGCGTGAGCGTGCCTGGGAGGGAATCGCCGAGCGAGCACCGAGTTGTCGTATCGGCTCGGCGATCTCACGGGGAACACCCTCGTACGAAAAGTGCGAAATGGCGACGTAACTGCCCGGTGCCAGTGCGTCGCGCAGGGTACGAACTGCACCGTACGCCTTCTCGTCGTCCACGACGTAATGCACGACAGTCAGGAGTAGCATACCCATCGGCCGGCTGAAGTCGAGCAACTCCTTGACCGTTGCGTGATTGAGAATCGAGTCCGGCTGGCGGACATCGCCCTGGATAGCGGCGGCGTTGGGATTGTCTACCAGTATGGCCTGGCTGTGCGCCACGGCGATAGGGTCTATGTCCACGTAGACGACGCGAGCGGCAAGGTTGGCTCTCTGGGCTACCTCGTGGACGTTGCCAACGGTCGGCAGGCCGGAACCGATGTCGAGGAACTGGTCCACGCCCTGTGCGGCCAGGAATTCGACAAGGCGGCGCAAGAACGCGCGGTTGGCGTGGGCGCTCGGCACCATATCGGGATAAATCTCGTTTATTTGGTCGGACACCAAACGATCGATTTCAAAGTTGTGATAGCCGCCGAGATAGTAATCGTACATGCGGGCCGGGTTGGGCTTGTCCAGCGGAGTTCCGTCAGGTACCCATGTCTTCGTATCCATCTTGTTTCACTCCTTTCATTCTGCTCAATATTCTGGGCCGGGCGGGCCGGGCTCCCACGCATTTGCCCCCGCCACATCCCGCCCCGTATCTTCTCAATACCTTGGGGCAAGGGCAGCGTAGGGCGGTTTTGCTAACCGCCACAGGGTCGGATAGCAAATCCGACCTACTTTCGCCCCAGCTTTTTGAGAAGATACCCGCCCCCATAAGGGGAAAGGGACTTCTGGCTACCTACTTAAGTACCTGTGCCGGGAAAGACGGCCGGCTCAACTTCCGTATCCAATCGGCACCATGCGCAGATATTCAGTTGTACGTCGCTTGCGCTCAAGGTCGCTAAACGCGCGCCGCACCTGTTCCTCAGTGAGGCCCATCACCTGGGCCACCTCGGCGGTGGGCACGTTGTGCTCCTGGGCGTACCAGATCAAATCCATCATCTCGAACGGCAGGCGGAAAAAGAATTCTTCCTGAGAACTGTGGGCGCTGTAGGTGTCGGTAGTCGGCGTGGCCCGGCGGATCTCCAGTGGCACCTCCAGGTACTCCGCCAGTTGGTAGACCTGGGTTTTGAACAGATGCCGGATAGGGGCCACGTCGTAGCCCCCATCGCCCCACTTGACAAAGAAACCCTGGTCGTGCTCGTTTTTGTTCGGCGTGCCCACCACCGCATAATTGCGCGACTCGGCGTGGTAATAGAGCATGTTCATGCGGCTGCGCTGTTTGAAGTTGGATGCGGCCACGATCTGCAGGTAATCGCGCAGATTGAGCCGTTTCGATTTCTCCTCGCCCTCCGGTGTGATGATTGTCAGGTAGAAGATGTTGAGGGTCTCGCTGTCCAGTACGTTGCCTGGGAGCGTGATCTTGGCCTTGTAGCCGGGGTCGTATTCTGGAAAGACGCGCTTGATGGCTTCGTCCCGGCGGGCATAGCAGCCAAAGCCCACCAATGTGCCGGTCATGTCCTCGACGACGGTTGCGGCATCAAACTGTCTGGCCACCTTGCGGGCCAGCACGATGCTGTCGCGGCTGGAGTCTTTCTCTGGCATCATCACACCAACGACCCGCTTAGGGCCAAAGGCGCGGACGCAGAGGGCCAGCACCGTTGACGAGTCCACGCCGCCGCTAATGCCCACTACCGCCCCGGAGCGGCGCAGCGTCTTGTGCACATCGCGGCGGAGGTTGGCGACCAGTTCTTCGGTCACGGCGGCGGGGTCTATTTTGAGAACGTCTTTGTGGAAAGTCATAGTTTCTCCTATTGGTTAGGTGGGGCCGAGGCGGAGTTTAAGAGGGGCGATGGCAGGGATGGGTCGGCCTGGAAAGTCCTCGACGAATTGGTGATGGAGAAGTTGAGTAGAGAGTATCCCGGCCAGGGCCATGTTATCCCGCTCGCTCAGGGAGTGCGCGCCCTGGGCCTTTTTGACCAGCCGGGCCACGGCCTGGGGGTGAAAATAGCCCGCCGCACGGATCGCTTCCGGTGACAGCATCTCTTGCACGTAGTCATAGGGAGCGTTGCCAAAGAAACTGCGGTGGATCGGCGCGCGGTAGGGTCTCTTGGTCCGGGCATAGACCGACTTGGGCAACATCCCCCGCATGGCCCGCTTGAGAATGTACTTTTCGTTCAGTCCCCGAATCTTGAGGCGGGGCGGAATGTGGCTGGCGAACTCGATGACGCGGTGATCCAGGAAAGGGAAACGGCCTTCTACCGAATGGGCCGCCAACATCCGGTCGCCCTGGGATGAGAGCAGGTACTGTGACATAAAAATGGTGATCTCAATGTACTGTGCCTGGGCCAGCGGCATCCAGCGCTCGAAAGCGGGATGGAGTTTGAGCGCCGTGATAACTTCGGGCACAGGATCGTAGCCGTTGAGGGCGGCCTGGGCTTCGGGGGAGAAAAATCGCCGCAGCGGTGCGGTATTGGACCAGCGGATGGCGTGGGAGTAGTCCAGCCGCTCGGTCTCGGTCAGACTCCGGCGGAAGAATGCCTCCAGGAATGTGCCCCCCTGGCCTAGCCCCGGCACGTAGGGGTAGAGCCGCTTCAGCAGCAAGGGGCGCATTGCGGAGTCTGGGTCTCGTGCCCAGAAGCGACGCAATTTGCTCTCTTTGAAGATGTTGTAGCCACCCAGGAATTCGTCGGCACCCTCGCCGGTGAGCACTACTTTGATGTCGTCCTGGTGCACTAACTGCGAGAGCAGAAACATCGGTGCGGGAGAGGTGCGCAGGATAGGCCATTCGGTGTGCCAGATGACGTCGGGAAACACGCGGCCCACGTCGGCATCGGTGCACTCGACGCGGCGATGGTCGGTGCCCAGGAACTCGACCATGCGCTCCTGGTGCTCCCGTTCGTCGAAGGCCGGATCGGCGAAGGCGATGGAGAACGTCTTGAGGTAGTTACTGGTGTAGTTGCGAATGAGCGCGGTGATGGTGGACGAATCTAGCCCGCCGCTGAGGTAAGCGCCCACCGGCACATCGGCCCGCAGGCGGATCTGAGTGGCGTCCGCCAGCAATTCTCGCAACCCCTCGGCGTACTCGTCGTCGGAGAGCGATTCCCCACTCCCATCCTCCGGGAAACTCAATCCCCAGTAGCGTTCCACCGAGATCTGTCCCTCGCGGGCGGTAAGGGTGTGCCCCGGCGGTACCTCGACGATGCCCTCAAAGACGGTGCGCGGCGCCAGTGTCGTCCAAAAGGTGAACACCTGGGCCAGCGAGGCCAGATCGAGCCGGGCGCTGACGGCGGGGTGGGCCAATACTGCCTTGATCTCAGAGCCGAAGACCAGCGTGCCATCGGCCACGGTGTAAAACAGCGGGCGGATGCCCACACGGTCGCGGGCCAAAAACAGCGTGCCGCCACCGGTCTCGGGCCGCCGGTCCCAGATGGCAAAGGCGAATTGCCCGTTGAGGTGCTCCACACAACGCGGCCCATACTGTTCGTAAAGGTGGACGATGACCTCGGTATCGGAGGTGGTGGTGAAGCGATGGCCCTGTGCCTCCAGTTCGGGCCGCAGTTCGACGTAGTTGAAAATCTCGCCGTTGAGGACGATCCAGACTGTTTTGTCCTCGTTGGCAATGGGCTGCGAGCCGGTGTTGAGGTCAATGATGCTCAATCGGGTGTTCCCCAGACCGATGTATCCGTCACAGTAGATGCCAGACTCGTCCGGGCCTCGATGCCGGATCAGGCCCAGCATACGCTCCAGCAGCATCTGGTCAATGGGGTGATGTCTGGTTAGATTATAGATGCCGACGATGCCGCACATGATGCTCTCTCGGGGCTTAAGTCAGGTCACCGCACAAGTTTCTTCGATTCGTAGCGGTATTCTTCCTTGAGCGCGAACTTGTCCAGTTTACCAGAGGTGTTCTTGGGCAACTTATCTCGGAAGATGATCGTCCTCGGTACAAGGTTGTGGGGTAGGGTCTCCACGCAAAACTGCTCGAATTCAGCACGCTTGGCTTCACCAGCCGGATGTACCACGTACAGCCGCACTGCCTCACCCAGCGTGTCGTCGGGCTGACTGATCACCGCTGCCTCAACCAGTCCCTCGAACCTTAGTACCTTGCCCTCAATTTCCTTGCAACTCACCCGTTGACCGCCACACTTCAAAAAGTCCTTAGCGCGATCTACTACAAAAATGTACCCGTCTTCGTCTACCGTGGCCAGGTCGCCGGTGTATAATTTGCCATTACGGAACGATTGGTTCGTTTCTTCAGGCGCTTTCCAGTATCCCAGGGTGATGTTATTGCCCGCAGCAACGATCTCGCCGATCGCACCAGGATGAACTGGTTGATCATTGTCGTCAAGCACCTCCAGTTTGACGCCAGGGATGCCCTTTCCGATTGATCCAGACTTCGCGTCCATCATCTCGGGCGGCAAGTACGAAAGCCGTGCCGTCGCTTCCGTCTGACCGTACATGACAAACACACGCGTAGTCGGCAATGCCTCGCGCAGTTCCGCGATGAATACGTCGGGCAGTTTTCCTCCTGCCTGCTGCACATATCGCAGGTTGGGGAATTCCATTTTTTTCAAACTGGATCTACGCAATAGAATCTGGTACGTGCTGGGTACACCAGCAAAGCCGGAGCAGCGAGTTTCTTGCATGTGCTTGAGTACGTTGTTGGGGAAGGCAAATCTTGTATTGATCACAACCGAACCGCCTACACGCAAGTGTGTATGTAGCAACGACGTACCGAAGCAGTAGTACAACGGCAACACAGCCATAATACGGTCATCAGGGGTGAGTCCCAGGTACTCGACAATGGAGTTCGTGTTTGCAATGATGTTACGGTGTGAAACCATCACCCCGCGAGGCTTGCCGGTAGAGCCTGATGTGAACATCAGTGCGGCCAAGTCCTTGCGCTCGTCAATTTCGACCGAATCTGCGTCAAAATCCACACTAGTTTGCGCTGGAATGTCGGCAAACTGAACCGTTTTCCGTACCAGGTCTGTCGGGACACGCTCAGGCTCGTTCACAACAAGTGTTACATCCTTGTTAAACAACGATAAGTAATCTCGGGCATACTTGCCTTGCACGAATCCCCAAGTGCATTCAGTAGTCCCCAAGATATAGGCACATTCTTCGACGTCAATATTGACAGGCAAGGGGACTGCAACACACCCGGCGCGTATTGTGCCCAGGTACGTGACCACCCAGAAGTATGATGCTTCAGCAATTAAGGCCACTCGATCGCCTTTGCGTGCCCCATGGCGCACCAGGTAGTTGGCTACCCGATTAACCCCACGCTTGAGATCGGCGTAAGTATAATCCCCCTGTGAGGTCAGCAACGCCACCTTGTTGTCTGGTGCATCGTTATCAAAAACATACTTGGTTACGTTCATGTCACTCCTTCCCTGGTACTACCACTACGAGGCTTCGGTTAGGTGTTAGTTTCAACCGTCGCCCGCCGCCGCATCAGGCGCTCTTGTGGCGGACGTACGCCGCCAGTTGGGCAACGGAGTCGAAATTCTCCGGCGCGATCTCCTCGTTCTCGACGGTGATGTTGAAAGTCTCTTCAACAAACATCACCAACTCCAACACACCGGTCGAGTCTACGATGCCTTCTTCCAGGAACAGAGTACTATCGGACAATTGGTAGCCGTCGTCGCTGAACAGGAAGTTATCGGTAATGTACTGTCTGATTTGCTCTTCTATGGTCACTGAACTTACTCCATCACTGTCAGGGTTGTTTGTGTGTTTGCACTGCATCATCAATGAATCTCACGAATAGTGGGCCAATCGTCTCATTGGCCAATCGGTTGGGGTGTGAGTTTCGCTCGTCAGGATCGAGTTGATACCTGGCGCTCAACATATTGGTCTCGGGATCGGCCAGGAGATCAAAGAAGTCGAAGACAAAGAGGTTGGGATGTCCTGTCAGGTAGGCATCCGACTTGAGCCAATCGGCTATTGCCCGAGCGCGGGCTGCCTCGTCTGGGTTCGTTGCCAGAGGATGCAAGGGTGGGCTGGTGACGAGGATAAAAACGCGGTTGGGGTGTTCATCCACCACGTCGCGCATCTCGAGGTACCAGGCTCGGAATTGTTCCTGCATGGTGTCGCTCTTGATGGCGCTATTGGGAAAACAGGATTTGAAAGCGATCACCTCGTGCTGTAGCAAGCGGCTGAAAGCGTTTGAAGGCGGATCCGTGACAGGTTGCGAGAATAGTTCAACCAGACCGTCAACATCTGTATTGCCCCTACCCCGAAGGCCTGGGATGTGATAACTAGCACCTGTAGCCGTTCCGTCGGGAGACACCAGCCCGCTCTGATTGTAACCGTGATCCCAGAATTGGTAGCCCAGTTCAGTGAGTAGTGGGCGGACGTTTCCTTCGGCGATCAAAGCGCGACCGGTGGAATGGTGGAGAAAAACAACGTTAGTATAACTGCCATCCGACTCGATCGGCTCGGCATAAGCGGGCAATGGATCATAGGTGCGTAACCTAGAAAGCACTTTCAGAAAAAGTGGCCACATCATCACAACTCCTATTCCGATTATCAAGAATGCAACTATGCCTGCCAGGATAAAACGCTTACGACGATTGGTCATACACGGCCTCCAGGAATACTGTCAGCGTAACTGCTTTGACAATATCAGATTAGCCTCAAATCGCTCCAAGCCCCCGTCTCGGGGGCGTCCCATAGGCGAGTTCCCTGGCAGACCCGCCCCCGCGGACGGGGGCTAAGAGCGTTGGCGGCTATATTGTACCTATTTCAGGATTATTGGCAAGTAAACCCTGAACGGATAGGTGATGGTTAATTCGAACTCTTCGGCGACCACTTGCATATCGGCGGTGCCGACGACTTGCAGCAGGCGGTTGCCAAACGACGGGCTGCCGGGGATGGAGAGGGTCAGTATCGAAGAATTGCCTGGCGTGACCGGATTGACGCTCCAGGCTGCGCCTACGCCTGTGGGTAGTCCCACGACTGTAAGAGATACTGGCTGGCTGAAACCGTTTGCCTCGGCAACAACCGTGGTATAAGAGACCACCTGGTTGGGCCCTGCAATACGGGTTGAGGGGGAGATGCTCAGGGTGAAACTGGGCGCCGCCGAGGCCACAATAAGGGTCAGGTTAGCCGTATCGTTGAGCACTCCAGATGTGCTGGTCACGGTCATGGTGTAGATTCCAGGAGCGGTGGAGGCGGTGGTGGTAACGTGCAATTGGCTGGTGCCTGGCGGGATGGCGGGGTTAGGGTCAAAAACGACAGTCGCCCCCGATGGTGCACCTTGCAAGGCAAGGGTTACAGGATCGCTGAAACCT
>JAUWNP010000112.1 GCA_030612585.1 Anaerolineae bacterium | reverse complement strand
CCGCCGCCCGCGCCGGTCCCGCCATTTTCAGCCTGGCGGGCGGCCCGCTCCTCGGGCGAGAGACTCTGACCAGAGCCGCCGCCCATTCCGCCGCCGCCCCCCGCGCCTTCGCCGGTACCTAGTGTAATCCCCTGACTCTCGGCCCAGGCGCGCAAGTCATCCTGCGTCAGACGCATCGCGCCGATGGCGTCCAGTTGCGCCGGGGTCAACGTCTCCTCGATCTGCGTCAGCAGCGCGTCCACCTCGGCGGTGGCGCTGCCGCGCCGCTGCGCATCGTGCCGCGCAACGCCTGCCACATCGGGAGCAGCGTCGCCGCCTGCTCCGGCGCGACCTCGTTCTCCGTCCCATCCAGATTCAAAAGCCCCAGCGCCAGTTGATTGCGCACCGCGAGTGCGTCCTCATACCCCGTGTCCAACGTGGCACTGACGTAACTATCGCCCCTGGTCACGGCGGGCGCTGGAGCCGCCTCCCCACCCGCACAACCGGCCAGGACAACGACGACCAAAACCAACCACAAACTCTGAATTCGATGCTTCATATTTCCCTCCGTACATTCGTACATTCGTACATTCGTAAATTCGTATATTCGTATATTCGTCAATTCGCCCATTCGCTACTCGCGCCGCAGCGCCTCGATTGGGTCCAACTGCGCGGCCTGGGTGGCCGGATAGTAGCCGAAGAAGATACCTACTGCTGCCGCCGCGCCAAAGGCCAGCGGGATGGAGGCCGGCACCAGTTCCGTGCGCATCGTGCCTAACTCGCCAAAGAGATACGATCCGCCGACCCCGGCGATGACGCCGACCAGCCCGCCCGCCAGGCTCAGGATGATCGCCTCCAACAGGAATTGCAAACGCACGTCCCCAGGACGCGCGCCCAACGCCTGCCGCAGGCCGATCTCCCGCGTCCGCTCGGTGACGCTGACCAGCATAATGTTCATGATCCCGATGCCGCCGACCACCAGCGAGACTCCCGCGACCCACGCCAGCAGGCTGCGGAACGCTTCCGTCGTCGCCTCCTGGGTAGCGATGATGTCCTGCTGCGTCTGCACGCTAAAGTCGGGGCTGGCGGGGTCCACGTCGTGGCGCTCCGCCAGCAGCATCGTGATCTGGGCGATGGCGCTGTCCATCGTCTCGCGGCTCTCCGCCTTGACGTAGGCCGTGCGGATGCGGTCACTGCCCACCTTTGTTGTGACAAACTTTTGAAAGACGACGGTGATGGGGATGTAGACGCGCCCGTCGTAATCCACGTCGGCCACGATCCCCTTTTGCTCCATCACGCCGATGACGGTAAAACTCGTCGAGCCGATGGTGACCGCCTGCCCAAAGGGGTCTTGCGCCCCAAAGAGGTCCTGCGCGATGCCATACCCCAGTACCGCCACTTTGGTCTTGCGGTCGTTCTCCTCGGCGGTGAAGAAGCGACCCGTCGCCAGTTCGTAATCCCGCACTATGGGGAAATCGGCGGTGACGCCCAGGATAGAGATAGCCTCCAGCGACCCGTCGCCGCCCTTTACATTCTGCGTGGAGAACTGCTCCGCCGAAACGCCCGTGATGCCGCGTACATTCTCGGCGATAGCCAGCGCGTCCTCGTAGATAAAGGTCTTGGGCGCGCCCGGCGTCCCGCGCATCGGGCCGACGATGATCAGGTCGGCGCCCAGCGAGTTGATCTGCTCGGCGATGGCGGCCTCGGCCCCCGCGCTGACAGACAACATCATGATGACAGATCCCACGCCGATGATGACGCCCAGCGTGGTGAGGAAGGAGCGCACCTTGTTCAGCGTCAGTCCCTCCCAGGCGATTCCCAGGGTTTCAAAGAATGTCATAATACACCTCCTTGTACGCACTCGCTGGCCCCGCTGCGCCCGTCGGAGATGATGCGTCCGTCGTGCAGGCAGATGACGCGCCCGGCGTGGGCGGCAAGGTCCGATTCGTGGGTCACCATCAGGATAGTGACGCCCTGCGCGTGCAAGTCGTGGATCAGTTCCATGATCTCCATGCTGGAGCGGCTGTCCAGGTTCCCGGTCGGCTCGTCCGCCAGGATCAGCGACGGTTGATTGACCAGCGCCCGCGCGATGGCGACCCGCTGCTGCTGCCCGCCGGAGAGTTCGGTGGGCAGGTGATACAGCCGGTCGCCCAGCCCCACCGATTCCAGCGCAGCGACGGCCCACTCCTCCCGCTCCTCCGGGTCCAGCCGATCCTCCGGCCGGTACATCATCGGCAGCATCACGTTCCTGAGCGCAGAGAGGCGGGGCAACAGGTTAAAGGACTGGAAGACAAAGCCGACCTTGCGGTTGCGCACGTCGGCCAGTTCTTCCTTGCTCAACTCGCTCACGTCCTCGCCGTCGAGGATGTATGTGCCGGAGGTAGGATGGTCGAGGCAGCCGAGGATGTTCATCAGCGTGGACTTGCCGGAGCCTGACGGCCCCATGATCGCCGCGAACTCTCCCTGGCCGATGTTGGCGTCCACCCCATCCAGCGCGTGCACGGCAATCTCGCCGCTGCCGTATATTTTCTTTAGATTTTGCACCTTGATCAGATATTCGTCCATAACCCATCTCACTCCATTCCACTATTCGCCATTCGCAATTCGCTACTCCGTCTCCACAGTGCCGGTGCTGATGACCTCACCTTGCTCCAGGCCGGAGAGAATCTGCGCGTTGGCAAAGTCTCGCAGGCCGACCTCTACGGGGCGGATTTTCAACTCGCCGCTTTCGTTGACGATAAAGACGGCGAACTGCCCAGGAGCCAACTCCCGCAGTGCCTGCACGGGAACCAGCAGCGTTTTGTACGCTTCACCGGCGACGACCTTTACCTCGGCGGTCATGCCGGCCAGCAGCGCGGTCTGGTCATCGGGCACGTCCAACACGGCCCAGGCCTGGGCGGCAAAGGTTCCGTCCACCGTCACCAGCATCGGGTCCACCCGCGCGATAGCGCCGGTGAACTCTTGGTCTGGTAGAGCGTCAAAGACGACGGTCACTTTATTGCCGGCGGCTACTTTGTCCAGATCGCTCTCCTCCATGTAAAAGCGCACCTGCGTCGCGTCCAGATCGGCCAGGGCGACGATGGGATTGGTTCCCACCGCCTCGCCGACACTGGCGGAGATGTCCACCACGGTACCAGTGGCGGGGGAGAGCAGAACGACGTTATCCAGCGCCAGCCGGGCCGATTCCAGCGCCAGTTCTGCCTGCCGCAAGGCCCATTCGGCCGCCTGCACGTCTGCGCCGGAACCGGTTTCTTCCACCGTCTGTTGGGCGGCCAACACTTTGGCCCAGGCCGCCCGAATCGCGCTGTCGTCGTCGAGACTGAGGACCATCAGGTTATAGTTGGCCCGCGCGATTTGTAGATCGTCCTGCGCCTTTTCCAGAGAACGGGTGGTAGACGCCCGTTCGTTCTCCAGGGCAGTAGCGGTCTTTTTGACGGCGAGTTCCCAGTCCCGAGCCGGGTCCCAGGCGGCGTCGTAGGCCTCTTGAGCGTCGGCGAGTTGTTCGACCGCCTGTTCCAGGTTGACGCGGACGGACGTGAGACGGTCGCCCGTGTGTTCGGTCTCCTGGACGAGCGCGTCATAGTCGGCCCGGGCCGCTTCCAGATTGACCTGGGCGATTTCTAACGTCTGCGCGCTGGTGCGGCGCAACGTCTCCAGTTTGGCCTTGGCCTGCTCCAGGTTCAGTTCTGCCTGGGCCACCTGAATTTGAGCAGCGGCGTCGTCCAAGCGGGCCAGCGTCTGCCCGGCCTCTACCTCGTCGCCTACCTCCGCTGCCAGTTCGACCAGCGTGCCGCCGGTGCGAAAGCCCAGGGCGACCTCCGCGACGGGCATCAGGTTGCCACTGCCCGCCGCCGTGATGACAATGTCCCCTTTGCGCACCGTCGTCGTCTGCAAGGCCGGTTCCTCCGCCTCCTCGGCGGGCGTCACGTAGCGCGTATAGTATAGGTAACCGCCCACGGTCGCCGCAGCGATCACCAACAGGACGATGGGCCAAGTTTTCTGCCGCTTGGCCCTTTTTTTCGTCTTTGCCTTCATCGTTTTTCCTCCTTGATGTTACCCTCTATGTTATTGTCCACCGCGCCCGCCTCTCTCTGTCGGCGAGTCAACAATCGCATCATACGCCGCCTGGTCGAGATACTGAGGCTGATAAGTCTCTTCCGTCTGCTGCTCCAGCGTCGAGACGAAGGAACGCAGGTGGTTGCGTGAACCCTTCATCAGGTTTTCGTAGACCATCACGATGTCTGCTGGATTGGTCTGGGCTATCCATTCCTCCAGATCAAGGATATCAATTTCCTCGATGGCCACCCCAACACGCAGTGCATCCACCAATGACCGGCTTCCCGTCTCTACCAGCAAGTCGTAGAGTTCCTGGAGCTCTGGGTTAGTGAATATGCCGACGTCCTGGCCCGCTGCCGGGTCTTCCAGGCCATACCGATCAAGCAATGTTTTGACGGCATCCGTGTGGGTCTGCTCACTGTTGGCGATGTTCTGGAAAATGGGTAGACCCCATTTGTCGTAGAGCACAAGATACACATCCCGGGCCAGTTTTTCTTCCTCTCGCATGTAAAGAAGACCCTCCGCCTCGGCGTCGCTCAATGTGCCCGTTGAGACCGAGTTGAGGGCCTCGCTCAAAGTAGATGAGTCAATGTCCGTGTTTCCTTCCTCGTCTACATCAGTGACGTCGGTGATGACCGTGCTGGGCGCGGGGGGAGCGGCGGTATCCGTGGGTGTAGCCGGTACGGCGGCAGTGACAGACGCTGTCGTCGGGGCCGCGCTGGGTGGCGGAGAACAGGAGACCAAGGCGACCAGGGTCAGCGACGCTATGGTCAGTATTTCCATTATCCTAATTCCAGTAATCTTTTTCATCGTTTTCCTCCTAGTTTAGTTTTTGTGTCCTGCTTTACCACCCGACAAACAAGCGCAGTAGCAGCGGCAGGAACGTCATCATCAAGCATCCCGTGATACCCAGGAAGGGAAACAGTAGCCCTCCCCATCTCATTCCTCGTCTCCATCTCGGTCGTGGCCCGAACCGCCGGTACGCGCCGGGGCGAAACATTGGTCGTCCACCTCTACCTCTCATTCTCATCACCTCCCAGTTTGATTTGCCAGCAGTATACCCCGCTTGTGTGAAGATTGGATGAAGGAACGATGCGGAAAGCGTGTAGGATGGGCCAAAATCAAGAGCCCCCGGCCTGGACAAGGTTTCAGGCCGGGGGCCAATGCCAACGTTTGAAAGTCAGTACCCCAGTCGCCGGCTCCGCCGGTGCATCAACACGGACGGTACTAGAAACAGGACACCGCTCACCAGCAGCACGCCAATATCCAGCCATGGGTCGAGCAAGCCCATCCCCAGCACGGCGTGGTTCATCAGGTCCTGGGCGTAGGTCAGCGGGGAGAGATAGGCTAGAGCCCGCGCCACCGCTCCCATCTCTGCCAGCGGGACAAAGACGCCACTGATGAAGAGCAACCCCCAGCGCATCAACGTGCTGGGCATCTGCACGTCGCCGGGGTTGCGGGTGGGGATGGAGCCAAAGATCAGCCCCAGGGCCGAGAAGGAGAATGACCCCAGGATCACGCCGGCCGCCAGCAGCCAGGGCTGGGCGATACTCGCTCCAAAGGCCACCACGCCGACGAGCAGCGCAAAGGCCGATGTGCCGATGGCAAAGAGCGCACCCACCGCTGTCTTGCCCAGAAGCAAGGTCAGTAGCGACATCGGCGCCGCCATCAGCCGGTCGTAAGTGCCCAGGCGACGCTCCAGGGGGATGATGAACGGCCCGGCGGCAGCCGCGGTGAAAAAGGTCGTCAGCGCCAGCAAGCGGGCCACCCCCTGCGCCGCCGCCATCTCTCGCTTTACCGAGAAGGAAAAGAACATGAAGAACGGCATCATAAAGCCGAACATGATCATCCCCGGCTGGAGATAGTAGACTTTCATATCTTTGACCGTCACGGTCCAGGCCTGAGCCAGTTCGTCACGCAATCGCTGTAGCCATCCGTCTTTCATCGCCGACCTCCCATCCCCCGCTGCCGGGGCTTGTTTTCCTCTGCTTTGTGCTGCACCGTACCTACCTGCTGGCCCGTGATCTCCAGGAAGACGTCCTCCAGACTCGGCCCCAGCGTGCTCAGGCTGACCACCCGCAGATTGTGTGAGCGGGCATAGTCCATCACCTGGGGTAGGAGCGCCGACGGGTCCTGGGTGTACAGCCGCCACTTGTCGCCCATCTTGACCGAAGTAGTCACCCCCGGCAGCGCGGATAGCGGTTCGCCGTGCGTCTGGCCGTCCGGCTCCAGCGCCACCTCCACCGACTGCACCCGCCGGAAGGCCTGCTTGAGTTGCTCCGGGGTGTCAATTGCTGCGATCTGGCCGTGGTCGATGATAGCGACTCGGTCGCAGAGTTGGTTGGCCTCCTCGATCTGGTGCGTAGTCAGAAAGATGGTGGTACCCTCGGCGTTCAGTTGGCGGATCAAATCCCGGATAGCGCGGGCGCTTTGCGCGTCCAGGCCGGGCGTCGGCTCGTCCAGGAAGAGGAGCGCGGGCTTGTGGATGATGGCCATGGCGATGCTCAGCCGGCGGCGCATGCCCTTGGAGAAGTCTTGCACCTTCACGTCCCGCTTCTCCCACAGGCCAAAGGTCTCCAACAGTTCCCGCGCCCGTGCCGCCTGCTCGCCCCGATCTACGCGGTAGATCCGGGCGGTGAACATCAAGTTGTCCCAGGCGGTCAGTGCGGTGTAGACGTTTGACTCCTCCGGTACCAGTCCCATCCGCCGCTTGACCGGGTAGGCATCGTGGGCCAGGTCGTGGCCGTGGATGACGATGCGCCCCTCGGTCGGCTCCAGCAGCGTGGTCAGCATGCGCTGGGTGGTCGTCTTGCCCGCGCCGTTGGGGCCCAGGAAGCCGAAGACCTCGCCCTGATGCACCTCAAAGTTGACGTGGTCCACCGCCAGCACGCCTGTCCTGAGCCGAGCCGAAGGGCCTGCTCCCGGGCGGCCATAGTACTTGGTCAGGTTTTTTACTTCAATCGCATTTGTCATAGGTTCTCTCCATTCTTCATCTGGAATCAGGCTGACGCTGCCCCGTGCCCCATCCTTGGGGCAGCACTTTGAGCAGCCGGTAGGCCTCGTTGATGTCTTGAGTAGTGAGCAGGCCCACCACTTGATCCCGTTCGACCACCGGCACGCTGCGCAACTGGGCGGCGCTCATTTGCCCTTGCACCTCGACGAGAGTCTCTCCGGGGCGGGCGATGGGGAACTGGCGGCGCATCATCTGGCCCACGAGGGTGTCCGCTCCCTGCTTGTGCAGGGCCGAGAGCACGTCCCCTTCGGTGAGCATCCCCACCAGGCGGTCGTGTTCCAACACCGGGAAATCGGCCTGCAAGCCCTGGAGGATCAGTTCCACTACTTTGGCCATCGTATCTGTGGGGGTCAGGGTCTGCACCGGGTGAGACATGGCCTGGCGCACCTGCATATCCTCCAGCACGCTCTTCACCTCCACCATTCTACCCTCTTGACCTGCGCCCAGATAGACAAAGATGGCGATGAAAATCAGGGTAAAGCCACCGCCCATAAAGCCCCACAGTCCCAGCAGTACCGCCAGTCCCTGGCCGATGCGGACGGCGATGGCGGTGGCCCGGGCATAGTCCATTCGCATGGCCAGGAATGCTCGCAGCACCCGCCCGCCATCCATAGGAAAGGCCGGTAACAGGTTGAACAGGCCCAGAGTCAGGTTGGCCGAGACCAGGTAGGCGATCAGCCCGCGCCAACTCACCGTGCCCAGCACCTGGAAGAGTTCCTCCACCCCCATCGTGGAACGGATTCCCAGGGGCAGGCAGATCAAGATGAGCAGGATGGCGATGGCGATGTTGGTCAGTGGTCCGGCCAGTGCCATCTTGAGTTCCTGGGCCGGCTTTGCCGGCATCTCTTCCATCTGCGCCACCCCGCCGATGGGGAGTAGGGTGATCTCCCGCACCGTCACACCGTAGCGCATGGCGGTGAGGCTGTGGGCCAACTCGTGCAGGGTGACGCAGGCGAAGAGGAGCAGTGTGACCGCGACGCCGAACAGCGCTCCAGTCAAACCCTCGCTCGCCTGCACCCCCCAGCGGTAAGCCGCCCAGATCAGGATAAGGGCGAAGGTAAAGTGCACCTTCACCTCAATCCCTTTGACGCTGAACAGTTTGATAGATCCTTTCATGGTAATCTGTCTCCTTTTACAGATGTGGTATTAAAAACGGTGTCCGCTGCTTGTATTCCTGATATTTCGATCCAAAGCGCTCCTCTAACCTCCTTTCTTCGATCACCTTGAGATACACCACGAGCAAAGTTGCAAAGAGCATTGTCAATCCGACGGCAGAGAGCGAACCCATCCAGATACTGATGCCGGTGTAAAAAAGATCGGCGCCCAAAGCCATTGGATTGCGGCAGTGAGCATACGGGCCTTGCACGATCAGTTCTTGGGTCGCGAAAACCGGGATTCCCTCGCCCAGCGCGAACTGGGCTTGCACAAACCACATGGCAAACAGCCATCCTGGAACGACGAATAGCAGGCCAACGACAAGATTCACCGGCCCGCAGGTAAAACGAGGTAACTGCAACCGTTGATCGAGAGCGGACGCGGTTGCGACGAGAGATAACGGGGCCACGACCATGAACACGATGCTCTCGGCAACTATGGCAACGGCTCGTTGTTTCGCGCCGTACTGACGTTCAACCTGTTTCTGGGATCTGTTAGCAGCCACCCGCTTGCCCTCTCATACACGATACTCCACGAACCTGGCCAAGGGATTTCTCTCTGAACCGGTCGAGGTTGCCAGCCGAAAATGCTCCGCCCCCAGGAACAGCCGCTGCCTCTCTTCCGACGCGCGCAGGATGAGCGAGCCGTCCATCTGTGTGCGGTGGCAGCGAATGGCGGCCATCTTTGTCTCCCACACTGCCGACACGTCCACCGCCAGCGTCACCGCCTCGTCGGGTATGGCCTGTAACATTGACCGGATTTCAATCTGGGAATGATAAAAGGCGTCCTCTTTTTGTACTCGACATACTCGTCCCCATATCTTTGCTCAAGCTCCTGCTCCTCGATGAACTTTATGTACGACAGTATGATGGCCGAAAAGACAAACACCATAACCACCGAACTTGGCGAACCAATAAAGATGCTGATACCAAAATAGAAATTCACGAGACCAAAAGCCAGCGGATTTCGACAATAGGAATAGGGCTTTTGAACCACAAGTTTCCGAGTAGCCATTAAAGGCATGGGGGTTCCTTTGCCAATTTCTCTCTGCGCCTTGATCGTCCACAAAAGGAAAAAAACGCCTAGCACGGTCAAGACTGAGCCAAAAATTACCCTGATGGTAACATTGTCGAAGGTAGGCCAATTGAACCACTTGTCCAAAACGAAGGTTGGTATCAAAAAGAGCAAAGCCGGAAAGAGACCGAAAAAGACGAAAATGGGAGGAATTGTTGCAGCCAATCGCCTTTTCGGGGAAAGAGGTTTATTTGATGCTTGCACAATTTTGTCAACAAGTTTCATGTGACGCTCCTTTGCCTTTCACACCGGCGGCCAGGTGAGGAGCACCTGGGGCCGCAATTCCCGGATGGTCGCCACCACACCATCTCACTCCTCATAGAATTTTCACGGCCAGTATGCGCATCTGCCCGGCGGCGGAGATGGCGCGCACGGCACCGGCCGGCACGACGACCAGCGAGCCAGTCTGGAGTTTGGCCTGCTCATCGTCCACGCGCAGGTGTCCCTGTCCCTCGACGACGTAGTACAACACGGTGGCGGCGGACATCTGGCACGGCCCGACCGATTGGCCGGCTGCCAGGTTCAGCAGCAGTGCGCACGCTTTGGCGGCATCAATCAGTGGCGTTGGCGTTATGCCCACGCCGTCGGGCAAAAAGTCCTTCAGGTCTTTCGTTTCGACGATCTGAATGGTCATCAATCCCTCCTGTTTGCATCTGCGCTGTTATCAGGACTTTATCCGCCAGCCCAGCGCGTCCTCGCGTGGGCAGGCCTCGATGCAGGCCCCGCAGGCAAAGCAGTCGGCGTGAATTTTCTTCCCATCGTAAAAGTCGGCCATCGCGTTGCTGGGGCAGGCTTTGACGCACAACTGACATTCCTTGCACGCTTCGCGGTTGATGCGCGGGCGGAACAGGCTCACCTGCTCCACCAGCCAGCCCAACAGTCCGAAGGGACACAGGAAGCGGCACCAGGGCCGGTAGATGAACAGGCTGGCGATGAGCACCCCGGCCGAGAACAGCGCGATTCCCAGGACAAAGTTGAACGAGAAGAGTTGGAACGGATCAATGAGGCCGATCCAATCCAGCCCGGCGGCGATCAAGCCTGCGACCAGCGCCACAAAGGCGACGATGCGCACACTGTTGGAGAGCCAGAAGGGTGGCTTCCACTTGGGCAGCGGTACACGGTGGAGCAGGTCTTGCAATAGCCCCAACTGGCAGCCCCAGCCACAGATAGACTTGTTGGACACCCAGACCATCAGCAGCAGGAAAACCAGCATGGCGGTGATGGGCAGCACAAGTTGGTGTTTCACCAGGGCTGCGGTGAGCAGCGTGCGCAGCGAAGAGACGGGATTAGGGTTCAGGCCCCCCGGAATGAGAAAGCCGAAAATGAACCCAAAGACCAGCACGCCGCCGATGAGGAACGCGATCCGCGCTTTAGATGTCACCTTGCGGCGCTGCAAGAGGAGTGTGGCGACGATGACGACGACGATCCACAGAACGAACTTTACCAGAACCAACGGGTTTAGAGTCATTTGATCGGGCATGGGGATACCTCCGGGTTACAATATTTTTGTGGCTTTGGTGGGACGCGGGGTTTTGACCACCAGAAAGCGGAATGCCGCGTCGCTTTCACTTTCGTTGAGCAAGCGGTGCGGGATACGGGCCGGGCTGACGATGAGCATGTCGGCGGACACTTCCTCCCGTTCGTCCCCGATCTCGACGATGCCGCGCCCTGCGAGCACGTAGAAAAACACGTCCACCGGTGTGACGTGCCGCTTGAGCGCCTCGCCGGGCTGGAGCGTGACGATCACTGCCTGGACGTGCTCCGTCTCGTGCAGTCCCCGCGCACTGACGCCGTGGGGATTGGGCGCTTCTGGTGCTTCCAATGCTTTGACGATTTTCATTCAAGTTCCTCCTGTTTTGGTATGTGCCTTCAATTGTACCACTTTTCTCCGTGGTTGTCTTCGACTTTTGTCGGTTTTCTCATCCAGGGCTACGATCTCGAACGGCCGCTGGATCGCCCCCGTTGGACAGACCGCCTCGCACAGGCCGGTATAGTTGCAGGCTTCCGGCGTGGCGACGACAGCCTCGCCGTCCTGCACAGCCAGCGCTCCGGTGGGACACACGCGAACACACAAACCACACCCATCGCAGCGGGCTGGATCAATCAAAGGTACAGGTTGATTTGCCAGTTGCCGGTTTCCCTGGATCACGTCGCCACCTTGCAAAAGAAAACGCTCAGGTTTCTACGTTCAGTATACCACCTGAGCGACGTATTGTCTCCGACTTTTGTCGAATTTGGGCGCGAATCACTCGTCGAGCATGGCTTTGGCCTTTAGTCCCTCCTGGTCAACGATGCGGATCTGGTGCCGCTCCACCTCGATAAACCCTTCTTCGACCATGTCCCGCAGCGCCCGATTGATTACGTCGGGCACGGTACCGAGCCGGGCAGCCATCTCGGCCTGCGTGGCCCAACGGTGGCGACGTAGTTTCCCTGCGGATGCCCGCTCCAGCAAGTGCCGCGCCAGTCGTGCTTCCACCGTCCGCAGAGACAGGTCCTCTATCAGAGATACGAGATACAGCACGTGTTCGGCCAGGTTTTGGAGAATACATCGGGCCATACCGGGGTGCTGGTCCAGCAGTCGCAGCATGACTTTTCGCTGGATGATCCAAACCGTAGATGGCTCCAGGGCGACGACGGTAGCCGGGTTGGGAGCGGTTGTAAAGACGCTGACCTCGTTAAATGTCTCGCCGGCGCTCACGATGCGCAGCACTTGTTCGCGTCCGTCTGGAGAGAGCTTGACCACCTTGAGCCAGCCACCCTGGACGACGTACAGGCCGGCACAGGGTTCTCCTTCCCAAAACACGACCTGACCGGTCTCATACTCTCGCCGGATGGCCGTCTGGGCGACGGTCTTTAGCGTTGCCGGGTCTAATTCCGCAAAATAGAGTAGCGCCGACAATGCTTTGGTGGCTGCGTGGGCAGCATTCGCTCTCGACATGCTTCTGCTGGCCTCCGTTCGCTCTACTTTAGCGCCGCGCCTCAGTCTCCAGCCCCTCCCGGTCGAGGAGCACCAAACGCTGACGGTTCATCTGTATCAACCCTGCGTCGGCAAAGGCCCGCAGTGTGCGCCCCACCATGTCCCGCACCGTGCCCAGGTGGACGGCGATTTCCTCCTGCGTCCAGCGTTGGGTGACTGTGCCCGCCTCGGCGGTTCCGCTGAGATCGGTCGGAGCGTGCTCCAGCAGGAAGCGGGCCAGCCGCCCCCGCACCGTGCGCAGCGAGAGGTCCTCCACCAGGTTGGTCAGATGGTCCAGCCGGCCGGCGAAGTCACGCAGGAGGGCCAGGGCCATTTCCGGGCACTCGCCCACCAGGCGGTGGAGGTCGTCGCAGGGGATGGCGTAGAGCGTTACTGGCGTCAGGGCCTCGACATTGGCGTGGTTGACACCGTGGGGTTTGAAGGGAGGCACCGTGTTGAAGGCCTGGCCCGGCCCCAGTTGCACCAGCACCTGTTCGCGGCCGCCGGGGGAGAGGCGGTAGACGCGCACCTGTCCCTGCGCGACGAAGTAGGCCGCCTGGCAGGGGTCGCTCTCAATGATGATGATCTCACCGGGAGTGAAGGTGCGGCGGATGGCCGCGTCAGCGACGCGGGCCAGTGCACTATCGGAGAGGCCATTGAAGAGGGAAATGCGGCGCAGGGCCTGGGCAGTGGTTTCCATCACAGCACCATTGTAGCCGAAAGTGCGGCGGTGTCAACCAGCGCCACCACTTCAGGCCGGTGTGCCGTCCTGCGCCGCCATGTCACCTTTTGCTGCGGCCGGAGGCCACGCTATAGAATCATTGGGCGATCGCGCCGGCCAGTTTCGCCCGCTCTGCCAACACGTCGGCCATCACCGCGCGCAACAAATCCAGCGCCTGTATGATGCGGCGGTCGCGCAGTGTATACCGGACGGCGTTGCCCTCCCGCGTGGCTGTGACCAACCCCCGGTCGCGTAGCACCTTCAGGTGATGCGAGGCGGTGGGCTGCTTGACCTCTAGCATCTCCGCCAGTTCAGTCACGCGGCGCGGGCTGTCGGCCAGGAAGTATAGGATCAAGATGCGAGTGGGGTCGGCTAAACCCTGGCACACCTGAGCGTGTAGCAGATTGACTTCCTCAACTAATGTCCGGTTCACTTCGACAGTCCTTCAGGTGCAACGCACTTTTGCTACAGAAACAAGTGCGTTGCACCTTTGGCTCAGATGAACAACTGGATCTTTGAGTTGGCGGCATCTTTGACAAAGGTGGCCACCCCCACGACGTCTTCCACATCTGGAACCAGGTCATCGCGGTTGATCTCCAGCACGTCCATACTCATCTTGCAGGCTAGCAGGTGTACGTCCAAATCAACGAGGGTTTGGAGTAACTCTTCGAGCGAGGCCACCTTCTTGTCGCGCATCATTTTGCTGAACAGCACCCGGCCGATGCCGCCAAAACTGAAGCGGGAGGGATTCAGGCGGTTAATGCCGCCCCGGTTCATCATTCCCATCATTTTGCCCAGAAAACTCTGAGCCTGGGTGGGTGTTCCTTTCTTGATGACGTTCAATCCCCAGAAGGTGAAGAAGAGCGTGGTGTCCATGCCAGCAGCGGCGCATCCTGTGGCGATGGTCAGAGCGGCAAAGGCCTTGTCCAGGTCCCCGCTGAAGACGACAATCGCTGCCTTATTATTGTCCTCGGCCATAGTTGTTTACCTCACCTTTTTCCTGACGTAGTACCGGAAGTAGTCTCCGGCGGGCTCTTGGCCCAGGAACTCGTTGCCCGTCTGCTCGCACCAGGCCGGGACGTCGGCGTGCGCACCTTCGTCGTCAGAGCGGATCTCGAGCACTTGCCCCGCCTCCAGTTTTTTCATGTTCTTGGCCATGAACGCGATAGGCATTGGGCATAACTGACCGATCGAGTCCTGCACCATATCCACCTGAATCTCCATTTGTTTTTACCTCCTGCGAATGTGTGATCGTGTCTTGGACTTCTAAAGCCTTGTTTGACTCAGAGCCACGGCACCACGTGGTGCTGTTCTACCAGTTCCACGAAACCCTCGTAATCTATAACCTGGATGCCGTCAACCAGGGAAGCGAGACCACGTGCCTGCAGGTCGGCCTGCAAGGCGTAGACGGGGT
>JAUWNP010000273.1 GCA_030612585.1 Anaerolineae bacterium | reverse complement strand
CCGACGGTAACTGGACGCTAGTCGAGTTCAAGACCGACGAACTGCGGGCCGGCACCGACCTGAAGGCCCACGCCCGAAAGAAGGGATACTACGAACAGGTGCGAGGGTACGTGACAGCAGTGACCCATCTCCTGGGCGAGCCCCCCCGGGCGCTGCAGGGTTTACAGAACGTGGGCGGGCAGGTGGAAATGGTCACACTCGATACCACTCCAGAGTTTCGTAGCCGCGCGGTTGCTACTCAGCCATAAGGTGCAACGCACTTGTCTCTTGCCATTTCAGCGATTTTGTCCAGCAGATTGCACCGTAGAACAGGCAGATTTGTAGCAAAAGTGCGTTGCACCTGAGTAGTAACGCCGCGCGGTCTAACGTCCGGCAGAACCGTAGAGCAGCACCCACCCCCTCCCATGAAAAGATGGGGCGATAAAGAGGCCAACATGGGTCAATGTCCCATTGACTCTGCATCCGGAGTGTGATATAATTCAAGTGTTGAATTTCAGCGATTGAACTATAGGTGGCGATGAACTCACAGGTGGAACAGGATCTTCGAATACTGGAACAGATTGAGCGGGACCCAGATGTCACGCAAGCCGACCTGGCCGGGCGATTGGGCGTGGCGGTGGGCAGTGTGAACTGGTACCTGAAGCGTCTGATCAACAAAGGGTACGTCAAGGTACGTCAGATGCAACGGCGTCGGCTGCGCTATCTGATCACACCGCAGGGCATAGCCGAAAAGGCGCGGCTCACGGCTTCGTTCATGGAGGTCTCAATGCGCCTGTACCGCGAGACCCGCGAGGCAGCCAAACAATACCTGACCGAGATTCGGCAGGCCGGGTACGGCGAGGTGCACGTAGAGGGGGACAACGATCTGACCGAGGTGTGCTATCTCACCTGCCTGGAGCAGGACATGCAGGTAGTTGATATTCCTCAACCTCTAGCCCCAACCTTGAGGATTGAGGGGATGGAACTCCACCTCGTGTGGCCGGAGGAGCCAAAGAAAGGAAGGGCGACTCTCACCTGCTTGGAGGCGACGGACCGATGACGATGGTTCTCAATGCACAAGCCACAAGCCGCGTAGATGAACCAGGGGCAGCAGCGGGTGGGGAGATGATACGCATTCATCCCCTGAAAGCCGCCTTCGACAAAGTGGTGGCTCTGCTTGCCATTGTCATGTTCTCACCGCTGTGCGTACTGATCGCGCTGGCTATTAAAATCAGCGGTGGATTGCACCCAGAGGACCGGGGACCTGTATTCTACAAAGAGGCCCGGGTCAGCCAGGATCGCATCTTTAACCTGTACAAGTTCAGAGTGCTCAAGGCAGCGGTGATCGAGGCTGCGAGACGAGAAAAAGGATACGACCACGCCAAACCGCTGGAGGGACGCGAGGCAAACAAGACACGAGTGGGGCGCTGGCTGCAACGCTGGTACCTCGACGAAGTTCCCCAGTTATTCAACGTCCTGAAGGGTGACCTGAGCCTGGTCGGCCCCCGGCCATGGCCCGTGTCAGAATACAGGAGAGAACTCGCCCAGGGCATCTATCGCAAACGGATCCTTCGCCCGGGGCTGACAGGGCTGGTGCAGGCACACAAAGATGAACTGAGCGCGATGGGCGGAGACCGTGTGCTGGATGAGGCCTACATTGAGACCTGCCGGACTCTTGGCCCCGTGCGGCTGTTGCTGCTCGACCTGTGCGTGATCGCGGACACTTTCAGGATTCTCGTCAAGGGGCAAGGGCTGTAGAAAAACTGGCCTGGGGCGTAGGTAGTAAAAAGATTGCCTTGGAGCAAAGTATTATGAACTGGCAAAACTTGACTGTGTTAATCACCGGTGGTACCGGCTCTTTCGGCAAGAAGTTCAGCGAGGTCGTGCTACGGGAGTACCATCCCAAAAAACTGATCGTCTTTAGCCGGGATGAACTTAAGCAGCACGAAATGAGGACGAGCGGCTTTGATCATCCCAGCCTGCGCTACTTCATCGGTGATGTGCGAGACCGGGAACGTCTCTACCGGGCATTAGCAGATGTGGACCTCGTCGTCCATGCTGCCGCTCTCAAACAGGTACCGGCATGCGAATATAACCCCTTTGAGGCGGTCAAGACGAACGTGTTAGGTGCGCAGAACATCATTGACGCCGCCATTGATACCGGCGTGCACCAGGTGTTGGCCTTGAGCACCGACAAAGCAGTCAACCCTATCAACCTCTACGGCGCGACTAAGCTCGTCGCCGAGAAGTTGTTTGTGCAGGGTAACTCCTATTCGGGTGCGGAAGGAACACGCTTTAGCTGCGCGCGCTACGGCAACGTGGTCGGTAGTCGAGGCAGCGTCATCCCGCTGTTCGAGAAGCAGAGGGCCAGCGGTCACATTACCATCACCGACGGGCGGATGACCCGCTTCTGGTTGACGCTTGAACAGGGGGTGCGCTTTGTGATTCGCTGTATCGAAGAGATGCAGGGGGGCGAGGTGTTTGTGCCCAAAATCCCCAGTATGCGGATCACTGACCTGGCCAAGGCGGTGGCACCGGGGTGTGAGATTGAGTTCGTCGGCATCCGACCGGGAGAGAAATTGCACGAAGTTCTCGTCTCGCGCGATGAATCACGTTATACATTGGAACTGGAAGACATGTTCGTCATCCAACCTGTGCATCCTTGGTGGGAGCCGTCCAATTGGAACCGAGGGAAACTGTTGCCCGATGGCTTCAAGTTTGCCAGCGACAAGAACGATCGCTGGTTGACCATTGAGGAACTACAGCAGATGATCGGGGAGGGCGAGTATGGGCGCCAGGCTGGCCATTGACGGGGGAATGCCTGTGCGCGAGGCGATGCTGCCCTATGGACGCCAGTGGGTGGATGAGGCGGACATACGGGCAGTGGTGGAGGTGCTCCGCTCCGACTGGCTGACGACCGGCCCTAAGGTGAGTGAGTTCGAGAAAGTCTTCGCCGACTTTGTGGGTGTCAGGGAAGCGGTGGCGGTAAGCAATGGCACAGCAGCATTGCACGCGGCGGCGTATGCTATTGGCATCGGGTCAGGGACCGAGGTCATTGTTCCACCCATGACGTTTGCCGCCAGCGCAAACTGTGTCGTTTTCCAGGGCGGTATGCCGGCCTTTGCCGACGTGGACCCTGACACGTTGCTGCTCGATCCTGCCCAGGCCGAGGCGAAAATCACGCCGCGCACGAAGGCGATTGTCGCTGTGGATTACACCGGGCAGCCATGCGATTACGACGCGCTGCGGGCCATCGCCGACCGGCACGGTCTGATCCTGGTGGCTGATGCTTGCCACGCTATTGGAGGTAACTACAAAGGACGTCCGGTTGGTTCCCTGGCCGATCTGAGCACCTTCAGTTTCCACCCGGTGAAGCACATTACGACCGGAGAGGGCGGCATGATCACCACGGATGACCCGGAGTTGGCACGACGTATGCGGGTCTTTCGCAATCACGGCATCACCACCGACCATCGTCAGCGCGAGCAACGAGGCTCCTGGTTCTACGAGATGGTGGACCTGGGTTACAACTACCGCATGACCGACTTGCAGTGCGCGTTGGGGATGAGCCAGTTGCGCAAGTTGCCTGGCTGGGTGGCGCGCCGCCAGGAGATTGCACACCGCTACGATGCAGCATTCACCGATATTCCTGCTGTGGAGCCGCTGTGTGTGCGAGATGATGTTTCTCATGCCTACCACTTGTACATGATCCAGTTGGATGTGATGCAGTTGCGGGCGACACGATCTGAAATATTCGCCGCTCTGCGTGCCGAAGGGATCGGCGTCAACGTCCACTACGTCCCGGTGCATCTACACCCCTTCTACCGCGAGCGATTCGGCACAGAGCCAGGATTGTGCCCGGTGGCTGAAGCGGCCTACGAGCGCCTCATCACACTCCCCATTTTCCCGCGTATGAGCGACAAAGACGTAGATGACGTAGTCGCGGCCATGCACAAAGTAGTTGAGACATATCGGTGATGAGGGTAGTTGCCGTCATCCAGGCGCGTGTGGGTAGTACGCGATTGCCGGGCAAGGTATTGCTGGATCTGGCTGGTGATGCGATACTGGCGCGGTGTGTGAACCGCACTCGCCGGGCGCAAACACTGGACGAAGTGGTGATAGCGACGACGGCAAAACCAGCCGATGATGCTATTGTGGATTTATGTGCCGAGCGCGGCTGGCCCTGCTTTCGAGGTAGCGAAGAGAACTTGCTCGACCGCTATTACCAGGCGGCCGTAGCATACCAGGCTGACGTCGTCGTGCGCATCACGTCGGACTGCCCGCTGATCGAACCGGAGATCGTGGATCGAGTAGTGCGCGAGTTCCTGGAACGGCAGCCGGAGGTTGATTATGCCTGCAATACCTTGCCTCGGCGCACGTTCCCTCGGGGCCTGGATACGGAGGTGATGCGCTTCGACGTGTTGGAACAAGCCTGGCGTGAGGATGATAATCCCGGCTGGCGTGAGCACGTCACCCTTTACATCCAGCGCCATCCTGACCTGTTCCGCATCCATGGTGTTACAAACGAGGTGGATTACTCCCACATGCGCTGGACGGTGGATACACCGAAAGACCTGGTCTTTGTGCGTTGCGTTTACGATTATTTTGGTCACGATCGTTTTTCGTGGCAGGAGGTTCTTGACGTACTTGAGCAGCATCCAGAGTGGTTGGAGATCAACCGGCACGTGCAGCAGAAGGTGATCTGAATGCAGTTTGACGGGAAATTTTTGCTCATCCGTGCCGACGCCAGTGCTCTTATAGGTACCGGCCATTTGATGCGCTGCCTGGCCCTGGCTCAGGGTTGGAAGACTCGAGGCGGGCAGGCAACGTTCATTACAGCCTGTGAAAGTGAAGGTTTGCGACACCGTCTTTCAGGCGAGGGCTTTCAGGTTATCATGCTGGAGCGACCGTATCCTGAGCCTGCCGATTGGGAGGTCACCTCGGAGGCGTTGGCAGCACATTCAGATGGTTGGGCTGTGCTTGATGGGTACCACTTCGATTCCGCCTACCAGCGCTGGATCAAGGAAGCCGGGCATCGGCTCTTGGTGATTGACGATACGGCTCACCTGGACCACTACTATGCTGACGTGGTGCTGAACCAGAACATCAATGCCGA
>JAUWNP010000208.1 GCA_030612585.1 Anaerolineae bacterium | reverse complement strand
TTGGGTGGGTGTTAGGTGGAGGAGGGGAGTGAGCAGGCGGTAGTCCGTAATGGGGGTGAGTGGGAGCATACCACGCAACCCGGCGGGTCCCGCCCCCCGCAGGAGGTGCATGAGAACCGTCTCGGCCTGGTCGTCGGCGTTATGGCCCACGGCGATTTTGTGCGCACCCATCTCCCCGGTCACCCGCGCCAGGAATGTGTAGCGCACGTGCCGGGCCGTCTCCTCGAAAGCCAGTCTGTGTGCGCGAGCCAGCGCCGGTACGTCCTGCCTCTCGATGGTGACTGGCAGGTCCCATTCGGCGGCGATCGCTGCCACGAAGTCGGCGTCGGCATCGGCCTCTGCCCCGCGCGCGCCGTGGTGCAGGTGGGCCACGTGTAACCGCAGGCGGTACTCCTCGCGCAGGCGTAGCAGGACGTGGAGCAGGCAGAGCGAATCCGGGCCGCCGGAGACGCCGACGACTACCCTCTCCCCCTCCTCGCAGGGGGGGGGCGGGGGGGGGACGAGCAGACCGTATGTCTCGATTGTACGCCGGACTTGCTTCAGGACATCAGTCAAGACTCTGTCACTTTGTAGACGCGGTCGCCGACCCGCGCCCGGAACTGGACCTTGACCCCCACGTCGTCGCCAGGGCCGGCCTCATTTACATCCTGGTGCATGATTTGCATCGAAGTGATCTCCTGCTCGAAGTCAGTCGTATGTCCCAGGATGTGGATGCTGTCGCCCACGGCGAGTTCGTCGGTCAGTTCGATCCCGGCAACGTCGATTCTGCCGAACCAATGGTTCACTTTGCCAATGAGTTGCTCCGCCATTATTTCCTCCTGGCTTTGACTACTGGCTATTCGCCAACCGCTTTGCTAATCGCTAACTGCTGATTATAGTCGAATCACAGAGCCGCAGTATTCGCAGGTGATCTCCCGCATGCCGCGCACGATCTCGACGGAGAGGGTTGCGCCGCAGGTGGGACATTTGGTCGGCGCGACGCGAGCGGCTTCCACCGTGGCCTCGTCCTTCGGCCGCGTGCGTTCCTTGACGATCTCATCCGATTTGACCCGGCCGATCAGCCCGTCCCACTCTTCGTTATCGGCGCCACGCAGGCGGAGTGTAGCGCCGCTCAGGTCGGCCTCGGGTGCGAAGAGCAGTTCCAGCATCTCCTTGCGCCCCAGGAAGCCCTTCTGGCTGGACTTGACTTCCTCGATCTGTCCGATGGGCACCTCGAAGATGAGTTGCTGGACTTTCTCCTTCTCAGTGGTGATGAAGAGTATTTTCTTGGTGGCTTTTTCCTCTTTCTGCTCGAAGATCAGTCGCCCGTCGGTGAGGTAGAGCACGCCCTCTGGCCCTTCCTTCTTGGTCTCCATGTACTGAGCCTTGCAGGCCGTCACAGGGTCCTCGGCCGGGTAGAGTTGGAAACAAGCCTCGTCTACCTGGTCGAGCAGCCAGCGGATCTGCTCCACCTGGGATCGGGTCTGGTTGACATTCTGCTGGAGCGCCCCGTACATCGCCTCGACCGCCGATTGTGCTGCCCTCACCTTACGCTCCAGCGTCTCGATTGCGCTCTCGGCACGGGAGACCTGGGAGGCACGGCCGCTCATCGCCTGTCGCAACGCGCTCTCGGCCACGTCGGCCTCTCGTTCCAGTTCCCGTTGTCGCCGGCTCACCTCGCGAGATACGCGGCTGTCTATCTCTTCCCACTGCTTGGCCAGCACATTGATCTTGTTTTCCAGGAAACTGCGGAAGACGTAGCCTCGGGTACGCAGTTCCTCAATCTCGGCCGGGAGCAGCGAAAGGGCTGTTTCGAGATCCCCCATGTTGCTGTGCGCGCTGGTCAGCAGCAGCGACTCTTGCAGGTCGCCTAACCGATCTTGTAGTTCGTCCAGTTTGGCGCGGCTTTCCTCGCTCAGTGTCCCGGCCGATGTAGTCCGCCTCACTCCTGAGCCTCTTTTCTGCACCCTGGTGGTGGTGGGTCGGGTGGTTGCTGATGGTTTCTTTGACCTCGCCGTTACAGAGGATGCTCTCTTTCTTTCAGGCTTCTTGACGCTGGACTTCTTGACGCTCATTTTATGTCTCCTTTGCTATTGCTCACTGCTGGATTCCCGATCACCTAGCGTATAACGCAGATAGACCTCCATAAATTCGTCCAGCCATCCATCGAGCACGGCCTGCACGTTACCGGTCTCGTGGCCGGTGCGGTGGTCCTTGACCATCTGGTAAGGGTGCTGCACGTAGGAGCGAATCTGATTGCCCCAGCCGGCGTCTATGTGTGCTCCCTTCAACTTGGCGATCTCCGCGCGCCGTTTTTCCTCCTCCAGTTGTAGTAGCCGCGCCCGCAATACGCGCAGCGCCGTTTCCCGGTTCTGGGTCTGCGAGCGCTCATTCTGGCAGGAGACGACGGTGCCGGTGGGGACGTGGGTGATGCGTATCGCCGTCTCGTTTTTCTGCATATGCTGTCCGCCGGCCGACGAGGCGCAGAAGGTATCAATCTGCAGATCATTTGGGTCAATCGTCACCGAGACTTCGTCGCCGATGTCGGGCCAGACTTCGGCCAGCGCGAAGGATGTATGGCGACGATGAGCGGCGTCGAAGGGGGAGAGTCTCACCAACCGGTGCACGCCCCGCTCGGCGCGCAGGTAGCCGTAGGCGTAGGGGCCGGAGATGGTGACGGTGGCCCGTTTGATGCCGGCCTCCTCGCCGTGGAGTCGGTCTACCACGTCGGCTGCGTACCCGCGCGCCTCGGCCCATCGCAGGTACATGCGCAGCAGCATCTCGGAGAAGTCCTGGGCATCGGTGCCGCCAGCGCCGGCGTGGATGGCCAGGATGGCGCCGCCTCGATCATGGGGGCCGGAGAGGAGCAGGCGAAACTCGAGGTGTCCTATCTCTTGCTCCAACGCCGTTGTTTCGGCGGCCAGTTCGTCGCCCAGGCTCTCGTCATCCAGCGCAGAGAGTTCCAGCGCGTCCCGCACCCGTTGCGCCAGCCTGTTCCAGCGATCCACCTCCTCTCGCAGGCTGGAGAGGCGACGCATCGCCTCCTGGGCCGTCTCGGAGTTATCCCAAAAGTCGGGGGCGCTGGCACGCTTCTCCAGCCGGGCGACTTCTTGCTCCTTGGCGGCTAAGTCAAAGACGCCTCCGGATGTTATCCAGTTTTTCTTTCAAAGTCGTCAGGCGATTACTAAGTTCTTCCACGCACATACCTCCTACCCCAGCAATCCTTCCACAAACGCATCCGCATCAAACGGAACTAGATCCTCCATCTTCTCCCCTGTGCCGACGAAGCGCACGGGCAATCCCAGTTCGCGGGCAACGGCGAAAACCATCCCGCCCCTGGCGGTGCTATCCAACTTGGCCAGCACGACGCCGGTCACCTCCACCGCTTCCTGAAAGTGGTGCGCCTGGGCAAGCGCGTTCTGCCCGGTGGTGGCGTCGAGCACCAGCAGCGTCTCGTGGGGTGCATCCTCGACGCTCTTCGCTGCTACCTTGCGTACCTTCCGCAACTCGGCCATCAGGTTGTACTGTGTGTGCAGCCGGCCGGCGGTGTCGGCGATCACCAAGTCCCTCCCTCGCGACCGCGCGGCCTGCAATGCGTCGAAGACGACCGCGCCCGGATCGCCTCCCTCCGGCCCGGTGACGATGTCCACGCCCGCCCGCTGTGCCCAGATCATCAGTTGGTCCATCGCCGCGGCGCGGAAGGTGTCGGCCGCCGCCAGCAACACCCGGTGGCCCCGCCGCCGGTAGTAGTAAGCCAGTTTGGCGATACTCGTCGTCTTGCCCGACCCGTTCACGCCGACGATGAGCACCACGTCCAGTGGGTGGCCTCCCAGGTTGAGCGGCGGTGGGCTGGACAACAGCGCGCGCAGTTCCTCCCGTAACGCCGTCTGGAGCACGCCAGCCCGCAAGATTGCCTCATCGCGGGTGCGCTTCCGCAGCCGTTCGACCAGGTAGAGCGTTGTCTCTACACCCACATCGGCCTGGATCAACAACTCCTCCAGTTCGTCCCACGTGGAAGCCGTGACCTGGCTGGCCCCCAGCAGCCCCGCGATGCGGCTGAAGACCGTGTTGCGCGTGCGGGTGAGGCTGTCTTTGATTGACTGAGCGATTCCGGCAGTCATAGTGAACTCCGTTCCAATGAACAATGAACAATGACCAATGACCAATGACCAATCTACCAAATTATACCCCAAAGCACAAGGTTGAGCAATGTAGTTGGATGTGATATAATGTCCTGCAATCCTTGAAAGCGAATGGAGTTCCAATGTCATCTCTGTCTGTGGTTCTTCCCGCCTATAACGAAGAGGCAAACGTCGAAAGGGCCGTGGAGGGGGTCTCCAGCGTGGCCCAGCAGTTGGGGATAGATTACGAGATCATCCTGGTCAACGACGGCAGCACTGACCGCACGGGTGAAATCGCCCGCGAACTGATGCAGCGCGTCCCCAGTTTCCGGCTGGTGGAGCATTATCCCAATCGGGGCTACGGTGGGTCGCTCAGAGCGGGTTTCGCGGCGGCTGTGGGTGACCTGATCGCGTTCGTCCCAGCGGACAACCAGTTTGATTTCAGGGAGATCAGCCGCCTCCTGGAGCGTCTTGATGAGGCGGACATTGTGTCCGGCTATCGTGCCGAGCGGCAGGATACCTTCATCCGTAAACTCAACGGTTTCGGATGGAACATGCTGGTGCGGCTGCTGTTTGGCTACCTGTGCCGTGATATTGACTGCGGATTCAAGCTGTTCCGGCGCGAGGTCTTGGAGCGCGTGACCCTCGCCTCCGACGGGGCGATGATTGACACGGAGTTCCTCGCTGGCGCACGGGCGCGTGGTTTCCGCATCGCCGAGGTGCCGGTGATCCATCTGCCGCGTGTGGCGGGCGAGGCCACCGGCGCTAATCTCAAGGTTATCGCTAAGGCGTTCCGTGACTTGGTGCGCTTCCGGCAGCAGCTGAGCCGGGAGTTACGCGAGGAAAAGCAAAAATGCTGAAGTATTGGCAGGAACTACGATCTACGCGACAGGCGTTGCTCGAGTGTGAACTTGAGCGCATCGTTCGAGTTCTGCGTGAGATGGGAGTGCAACGCATCATTCTATTTGGCTCCGCCGCGCGCGAGGAAATCGCTGTGTGGAGTGACCTTGACCTTATCGTCGTGCTGGATTCTGACCAGCCGTTCATCAAGCGTCTGGGGTTGCTGTACGAACGAATCCAGCCCCGTGTCGGTCTTGACCTGCTGGCCTATACCCCCAAGGAATTTGAGGCCATCCGTGAGAGGTCCTTCATACGACAGGCTTTGCAGGAGGGGAGAGTGCTCTATGAGACCTGATCCGAGAGAAGAGGGCAAGCGTTGGTTGCAGCAGGCCCAACAGGACATTGATGATGCACGGTACAACCAGGCCGGAGAACGTTATCACCTGACGTGCTTCCTGGCCCAGCAGGCCGGCGAAAAGGCACTGAAGGGCTACCTGTATGCCCAGGGAGTAGAAAGAGTATGGGGACATTCGGTGGCAGATCTGGCGCGGCAAGCAGCGGAGTATGATGCCCGTTTCGAGACACTGATCGTCGTAGGAGGCGGGCTCGACCGTCATTACATCCCCACTCGTTATCCAAATGGACTGCCTGGTGGGATTCCTGCTGAAGCCTTTGATGCCGAGGATGCGGAAAAGGCACTTCGTCAGGCGCGGCACGTTATCCGGCAGGTCGCAGAGATGTTGGAAGGTGGAGGAGGAGGATAGGCTGGGAGTGCAGGATCGCCGGGAAGGCCCTCGAATAAACTACAGGACGACGCAACGTGAACTTACGATGTGGGGATTGTGCACGAAGTTGGCCTCTAGACCCTGCTCGCTGGTGCTGTGATTGCGGCGGTGTGCTGGAGATCGCGGGTGCGCCGTCCTTCGACCCGGCCCGCGTGAGCGAGACGGATTACACGCTCTGGCGCTACCAGGCCGCGCTGCCCTTGCCGGACAGCGCGACTCCGGTGACGCTGGGCGAGGGCTGGACCCCACTGGTCACCGCTGAGTGGGATGACCAGCCCCTCTACCTCAAGGCCGAGTACCTCAATCCTACAGGCTCCTTCAAGGATCGGGGCGCGGCTGTGTTGGTCACGGCGCTGAAAGCAGCAAGCGTGGAGGAGGTTGTTGAGGATTCCTCAGGCAACGCCGGTGCTGCGTTGGCAGCCTACGCCGGCCGCGCGGGTCTTCACGCCACCATCTACGTGCCCGCTCACACCTCACCGGTCAAGCAGGCGCAGATTGTGGCCTACGGCGCGGAAGTTGTGCCGGTGCCTGGTCTCCGCAGCGAGGCCGCTTGTGCCGTGCGCCAGGCTGCCGGGGAGGGCACTGTCTACGCGAGCCACGTCTACAGCCCCATCGTGCAGCAGGGGATGAAGACTATCGCCTTTGAACTGTGGGAGCAGTTAGGCGGTCGCGCACCGGAAAGCGTCGTAGCGCCGCTGGGCCACGGGACGCTGTTGCTCGGGTTGTATCGTGGCTTTGGCGAACTGCTGGCGGCGGGTCTCATCAAACGGCTGCCGCGTCTCTTTGGCGTACAGGCGCAACCGTGTGCACCACTGGCACGCGCCTGGGAGCGAGGCGCAGCCGACGTGGGGCCAGTCGAGGAGAGGGAGACCGTCGCGGAGGGTGTGCGCATCGCCGCGCCACCCTGGGGCCGGGCGGTGCTGGCCGCCGTGCGCGAAAGCGATGGCGTGGTGCTGGCCCTGCGAGATGAGGAAACTCTGGCTGCACAGAGGAAACTGGCTCAGCGGGGGTTCTACGTCGAGCCGACCTCCGCGCTGGCTGTGGCGGCGTTGGATCACCTGCGCGACAGGTTGAGTGGCGTGCCGGTCGTTGTGTTGACCGGGAGTGGGTTCAAGAGCCCCCCGCTGATGGCTGACTGGCAACGAAGAGTCGCCGCCTTCGCCCGTCGCCATAACCTCCTGCACGACCCGGCCACCCACGCGCTCGACCTGGTCTCCGAGATCGGCGAGGTAGCAAAAGAGGTGCTGCTGGCAACAGACTACGGGCAGCGAGCGCCGCAGTTTCGTCTCCAACTGGCGGGCGAACTTGGAGACGCGCTCCACAGCCTGCTGGCGCTGGCCGAAGCCTGCGGTGTGGATGCGGATATTGCGCTTGGCGCGGCCCTGGAGAAATATGAGCATCGGCTGACAGAACGAGGAGGAGCGGGATCGAAATGAACGACAGTCCAACCTCCAACCTCCAACCTCCAACCTGGTCTCCTTCCAGGAGCGTATCGGGTATCGCTTTCACGACCCGAATCTCCTTCTTCACGCTCTCACCCATTCCTCCTACGTCAACGAGCATCCAGGGGACGCGATAGGTGACAACCAGCGCCTCGAATTTCTGGGCGACGCGGTGCTCGACTTCATCGCCGGCGCGTGGGTCTACCGTCACTACCCCGATTTTGATGAGGGACGGATGACCCGCCTACGGGCGGCTCTGGTGCGCACAGAGACGCTGGCGCGGTTGGCCAGGCAGGTGGGGATCGGGCAGGCATTGCGACTAGGTCACGGGGAGGAGGAGGCCGGGGGGCGGGAGCGAGACGCCAATCTGTGTGACACCTTTGAGGCTGTCGTAGGGGCGCTCTACCTCGACGGCGGACTGACTGCTACTGTGACCTTCGTTGAACCACTGATTGAGCCGGTTGCCGAAGCAACGCTGGTGGCAGAGGCGGACTGGGATGCCAAGAGCCGCCTCCAGGAGTGGAGCCAGGCCGAACGGGGTGTCACGCCTCGCTATCGCATCGTCGCCGAAAAAGGGCCTGACCATGCCAAGACCTTCGTGGCGGAGGTTCTCCTGGGCAAAGAGGTGGCGGGCCAGGGGATGGGTCGCAGTAAACAATCTGCGGAGCAAGCGGCGGCTCAGGCGGCGTGGGAGTCCCTCGTTGGTTTTTGACAACTGTGGGTACTTG
>JAUWNP010000256.1 GCA_030612585.1 Anaerolineae bacterium | reverse complement strand
GAGTGTGCTTGCCCTATTTTTCGCCAGATTTGCCCCCATTGTGGGGCGTGGTACCCATGAAACTTGTCGAAAACCTTATTCTGCAACAAGTCTAACACATCCGTTCTATGCTGAGACCAACAGCGAGTCCAGATCATATCGGGCGAAGCGGTTGCATCATCGAAGACGACGAATAACCCGGGTTGAACCAAGCCGAACATCAACAATTGTGCTCGTCTTTGGAGTATGATGTATTATTCGGCCAGCACAGGCTTACGTGGATAGCCGGTTTGCTACTCCTTTTGCTGTTCAAGGTGTGATTACAATGCGCACATCGCCGCCAAAACGTTCGAGGCGATCCATCGTTTCGTTGATTCTATCGGCGTCGAGGGGCACGGTGCCGGTGACCACACTGGAAAGGTCCAGCGTGCCCCGGCGAGCCAATTCGATGAGCGTGGGCAATTCGTGAGCCAGGTGGTCAGCCGAGCCGATGAGTTCCGCTTCCCGGCATACCAACTCACGGTAGGTGTCAACCTCGACGGTCTTGTCGCTGAGGCCGACCACCACCGCCCGCCCAAAGACGGCCAGCGATTCAATGCATTGTCGCACCGTCAACGGCAGGCCGATCAACTCTAGCGCCACGTCCACGCCCCGGCCGCCGGTCAAACGTTTGATCTCGGCCACCGGGTCGGTCTCGGCCCCGTTGACTGGGACAGCGCCAAATCTCTCGGCTATCTTGAGCTTGTCGGCGTTAATATCCACCGCGTACACGTCCAACGCCCCAAAGGTCTGAGCCAACTGCACCGCCGACACACCTAACCCGCCGACACCGAAAATGGCGACCGTCTCGCCCGCCCTTACCCGGCTCTTGCGCAGCGCGTGGAACGAGGTCGCCGATGAACACATCATGATGGCTCCACATTCAAAGGGGATCTCGTCCGGCAGGGGAAAGGCATTGCGGGCCGGTATGCTGATGGTTTCGGCGTAGCCTCCGTCTCGATTCTTGCCGAGCATCTGGCCCGAAGTACAGAACTGTTCGCTGCCCTGGCTGCAATAGATGCAGTCACCGCAGGTGACCATGTAGTGGAGGCAGACTCGGTCGCCGATTCGAACATTGGTGACCTCCGCCCCCACCTGTTCGATGACACCGGCGACTTCGTGGCCCAACGTCAGTGGGAGTGGGTACGCCGGCGAGACCCCAGCCCGGTAGTGGACGTCCGAGTGGCAGATGCCCGCCGCTTTGACCCGCACCAGCACGTCTCTGAGACCGACCTGGGGGATGGGAATCTCTTGCAGTTCCAAAGGTTGGCCCGGTTTGATTAGTCGAATTGCTTTCATTTGCGTATTATCTCCATCACACGTGTCCATAATAATCTCGGTGGACCACCCTGTCCTGGCCGAAAAGCGCATCCGTTCTAGAACTGTATGCAACAACCCCATTCTGTGATGGAATCATGGCCTCGAAATCCTAACCGGAAAGGTAGGCCATGAGCTTTCTCCGACAAAGTGTACAACTTCTCTGCCAGGCTGTCAAGCGACGCCTCCGCCAAGCCACCAATTTCTGTTTGACAGAACTGGGCAAGCGTGTATAATGAGTCTGTATATTCACAATGTAAATATACACAATATGATTATAGATTGAATCTATGCCGCGTGATATGAGTGTCTCACCACAACCAGTTTTGCTGGGCCTGCTCATGAACGAGCCCAAGCACGGCTACGAACTGCATCAAGAGTTCAGTCGCAACCTGGGGCGCGTATGGCAGATTGGGCTGAGTCAGCTCTACGCTCAACTCAAACTGCTGGAAGAGGCTGGTCTTGTGACAGCTCAGACCGAGCCCCAGTCCAACCGCCCACCGCGCAAGGTATACCATCTATCCTCTGAAGGCCAAGAGGTCTTTTTGCATTGGGTTCACCAGCCAACCCCCTACTTGCGCCACATCCGAGTAGAGTTCCTGGCCCGGCTCTACTTTTTCCAACAACTACCCTTGCCTGGTCTCGACCAACTCGTCGCTGAACAGAAGACCGTTTGCCATGCCCAAGTTAAACGATTTGAGCAGCTCGCAGGCGAAACCGACGACGAGTTTCGGCGGCTGGTGCTCGAGTTCCGTCGTGGGCAACTCGAATCTGTCATCAAATGGCTGGATCGCTGTCTGGAAATCCTGTAGGAGCGAGGCGTACCATGAAATCCAGAGGGATAGAGACTATGTTCTTGCCTTTGAAAGACTTTCCAGCGCAGATGATTTTGGGGATGCCTCATCCTTAAATGCTGCACAAAAAACAACAAGGAGATAAAACGATGAAATATGCGTCGCTGTTCCTCATTATTGTCACAATGCTGGCAGGCTTGGTACTGAGCGCCTGTGGTCCCACGGCCACTGAGGCCCCTTCAGAAGCATCCCTGCCTGCACCAACCGGGGCTGCAGGTGAACTCATCGTCGTGGATGCGATGGGGCGGACCGTCGAGTTTGCCCAGCCGCCACAGCGCATTGTCATCGCCGGCAGGGCCACGATCATGATGGCTAACACTATGTACCTGTTCCCCGAGGCCCGGGAGCGTGTGATTGCTATGACCAGTGGCATGCAAAAGCCCGGTAGATTCCTGGCCTTTGTAGATCCCACGTTCAGCGAAAAAAGGTTGCTGGAGCCTGATGCTGGGCCGGAGCAAATTGCTCCTTTGGATCCCGACGTGGTCGTCCTTCGCAGTTTTATGGCGGACAAACTGGGAAATGCACTGGAAAAGTTGGACATTCCCGTGATCTATGTGGATCTGGAGACGCCGGAGCAGTATTTCCGGGATTTGGGAACCTTTGGTCAGCTCTTTGGCAACGAGGCGCGGGTGGAGGAAATCCGGGCCTTTTACCAAGCGCGTCTGGATGCTATCGCCGACAAGATGCAGGATCTGAGTGCAGAGCAGAAACCTAGCGTGCTGCTTTTGCAGCGCAGCGATAAGGGCGGGGATGTCGCATTCAATGTCCCCCCAGCCTCCTGGATACAGACGATCGAGGTCGAACTGGCCGGTGGCTCTCCCCTCTGGAAAGACACGGCGCAGGGAAATGGCTGGACCGTAGTCAATTTCGAGCAAGTTGCCTCTTGGGATGCCGACCGAATTTTCGTCATCTCTTACAGCGCTGATGCCGCCGAGATTGTGGACGGGCTGAAAGCCGATCCGCAGTGGCAGGCCCTCAAGGCCGTGCAGGATGAGGAGATTTACGGCTTTGCCGCCGACATCTATAGCTGGGACCAGTCCGATCCACGTTGGATACTGGGTGTGACTTGGCTGGCCGGCAAAATCCATCCCGACCGCTTTCCCGACCTGGACATGCCGCAGCAAGTTATCCAGTTCTTCGAGCAGATGTACGGAATGGACAAATCTGTCATTCAGGAACATATCATATCTACCCTCAAGGGGAACATTGAGTGACCACAGCCCATAACACCGCTGCTATCCACAGCCAACGTAGGACGGGATGGTATTCCGCCCTACGCAGACAACCGTTTCTGATCTTGGGCTTGGCTTTTTTGCTCGTCTTGTTTCTGTCCCTCTTTGTCGGTCGCTACCCAGATCCCTATTGGATGTCGCCAGTCACGCTGTGGAAAGACGCGATGGCCCAGCGACTCGTGCTCAACTTGCGCCTGCCCCGGGTCTTGACCGCTTGCTTGCTGGGGATGACGCTTTCGGCCTGTGGTACAGTCCTACAGATGATCTTTCGCAATCCGCTGGTCGATCCTGGTTTCCTGGGCGTGTCACAAGGAGCCGCACTTGGCGCTGCCTTTAGCATCATCTTTCTGGGATCCTCTCTTTTCCTCACCAAAGTACTTGCGGCTCTTTTTGCCTGCTTGGGCCTGGCTCTTTCCTATTCCCTGGCTCGGCGCGTCCGTTATGGGGGCTGGATCCTGCGCCTGGTGTTATCGGGCATTGCTGTTTCCGCGCTGTTCTCATCGGGTGTGGGGGTGCTCAAGTACTTGGCCGACCCGCTGACGCAACTGCCCGATATCGTTTTCTGGATGCTAGGCGGGCTGTGGGGTGTCACCTGGACCGACTTTTTCTATCTCCTGCCTACGGTCGTCATTGGGTTGACAGTCGTCACCCTAATGCGCTGGCGACTCAACTTGCTTTCCCTGGACGACGACACCGGCTTTTCCCTGGGCGCTGCGACGGGGCGGGAACGGACGCTGATCCTGGTCGCTGCTGTGGTCGCCACGGCGGCGGTAGTGTCGGTTGCCGGGGTCGTGGGTTGGATCGGTTTGCTCATCCCCCACGTTGCTCGCCGCCTGACAGGATCTGATGCCCAGCGGGCCTTGCCAGCCTCTATCCTACTGGGCGGCATGTTCGCCTTGCTGTGCGACAACCTGGCCCGTACGCTGCTACCGGGTGAGATCCCATTGGGCATCCTGACCTCTCTTTTTGGAGCGACCCTATTCATCGCCATGATGCTCAGCAAGAATATCCGGATACAGCGATGAGTACGCAAGGGATTCTTTCCGTTTCGGGCCTGTCCTTCAGCTACAACGGCGCAAGGCGAACCGTCCTTCATGACATCTACCTGGAGATCCCAGGGGGTGTGATTACGGCTATCTTGGGCCCCAACGGTTCCGGCAAGACAACGCTCTTGCGGCTGCTCTTGGGCGTCCTAGCGCCAAAACTGGGGACGATCCGGTTGGGCGGCTGTCCCCAGAACAGCTATACACGGAGGGAGCGCAGCCAGATGGTCGGGCTGGTTCCCCAAGACGAGCACATTCCCTTTGATTTTTCCGTGTTGGAGTACGTTCTGTTAGGTCGCGCGCCTTACCTGGGACCGCTGTCCATGCCAGGGGAAGTCGACTACCAGATAGCTGTAGAAGCGCTGCACACAGCCGGGCTGATCCACCTCCAAAACCAGTCCCTGCCCAACCTGAGCAGCGGCGAGCGCCAACTGGCTACCGTCGCCCGTGCCCTCGCCCAACAGCCACGCATCCTCCTGCTGGATGAGCCCACCGCTCACCTGGATCTGAACAACCAAGGCAGGCTATTGGACATTATGCGCAACCTGTCCGCCCAGGGCATTACGCTGGTACTGACCACCCACGATCCCAACCTGGCCTCGTCGGTTGCAGGGTTTGCTGTCTTGATGCGCGAGGGCCAGATCCTGGATGCCGGCCCAGCAGAACCGATGCTGACGGCAGAAAAGTTGTCGGCAACCTACGGCGTGCCCGTGCAAGTCTTTCGGGTCGACGGAAGACGTATCATTCTGTTATCATAACATCGTAGAGTTAGCTCCCCAAGCGCCTACAGCGCAACGTGGTGAACCTGATGCTCCCGCGTCTACTACTCGGCGTCCGGCTAGAGTGGCGGGATGTCGGGGTTTTGGGGGGTCTTTGACGACAGTAAAGCGGGCAGATGACATCACGTGATTAGGTATTTTGGATCAGAGATTGGGAGATATCGATGCAGACGATTGAAAAATTACTGGGCATCTTGCAGAATGACGCGCTGGTGCGGCAAATTCTGGTGGGCGCTTACTGGACGTCGGTGGTGCTGGAGACCGATCCACCCCGCTGTGGCCTGGCCTCGACCTTGCGAGGAGAAGGACACCACGGTGGCTTCCCGGTGGGTAGTGGTTAAGTGTTGACTGATGGGGCACTTTGCTATGCAAAGCAATCTCCCCGATGAACTCTGGGCAAGAGCAACCTTGCCCCTATATATGGGATTTCCAATCCCTAGCTGACTAACTATCACTTCCTAGCGATGACCTGCTAGCACTAGATGCAAGCACAGCCCGACGGGCAGTATGCTGGTCGACCAGACGGCGCATCGTACCAAGCGGGTCGCGATGCAGACGGTGAAGAAACTGGCGT
>JAUWNP010000155.1 GCA_030612585.1 Anaerolineae bacterium | reverse complement strand
TGGAACATGTCTCGAACATCGCTGAGGAATTCGATGACCGCACCGATGTAGACCGAGCCCAGTCCCATCGCGTCAGCGGCGATGCAAATACTCCGAGCGCATAAGATGGTATCCTGGAAAGAGATCCAAAAGTGCCGAAAGGAACTTGTGGCCGTGAATGGAGCAACACTAAGACGCGCCCACCTTTCAACACGAGACCAATCAATGCAAAACAGCAGCAGGACAGGCGCATGGCTGATGAAACCCTGTCCAAACATCTCTGCCAGTCTTTGCTTCGTCTCATCGTTTTCGATTTTGATGATGGAATAGGGCTGCAGGTTCCACCCATTAGGCGCATGGGTTCCCGCCTCAAGAACAAGTTGCAGAACGCCCGGGGGGATTCTTTTGTCGGAAAAACTCCTGCAACTGGCTCGTTCGATGAGTAGTCTCATCGTTTGGTTGGGGTATTCGTTATTCTTCATAATCATTCCCCTTGACTTCCAGAATTTAGATCATCTCAAAATCTTGGCTACCACGGGTGAAGTGAAACGTGAAACGTGATTAGGAGAGGGGGACACTTTGTAACAGGGTGTCCAATGTCTCCCGACTGACGATTGGGTCTAGTTTGTCCGGGGCGGGCTGGTAGGAAATGTGTTGCTCGCGCAGGGTGCGTCCGCGCTGCTGTGGGACCATGGTCAGGAGCAGGCGAATGATCTGGGTGAGCAGATTCAAGCGATGCCAGGTGACGGTCTCTCCCAATACGTGCCGGCCCTTGTAATACCAATCGCGGCTCTCCCTGGCCGAACCGAGGGCATACTCGTAGAAACGCGCCCGATCTTTGCCTGTGCCGCGTGAATAGCCCTCGGCGAGATTGGCACCGATAGAGCCCAGTGCCCGGTAGAGCTGATCTGACAATCTAAGCGTGCGCTTGTCCCGCATCAGTTTTGTTACATCATGCCAACCCACATCCGCGACAAACAATCCCAGACGATAGGCTTCCATCTTCCACAACGAATCACTCGTGATCTCACCCGGGACTGACCTTTCCCACTCATCATAATCCATTTCCCTTCTCCTCACAACCTTCACGTTTCACGCATCACGTTTCACGCATCACGTTTCACGCATCACGTTTCACGCATCACGTTTCACGTTTGACGCTCAAAGTACGCAAAGCGGATCGCCTGCACCGGACACACATCCCGGCACAGCCCGCAGCCGTAACACTTCGCCTCGTCGGCGTGGGCCAGTTTGTCATCGTCCACGTGAATCGCGTCGTAGACGCAGGAGACCTCGCATCTTTTACAGCCGGTGCAGCGGTCGGGGTCAATGATGGGCGGTTGGGGTGTGGTGATGGCGACCAGCCCCCGCTCGCGGCGCGCCTCAATCTTGCGCAGCGATAGCCCGATGAAGTCGCTCACGTCGTCGTAGCCGTGCTCGGCGACCCAGCGGTCAATGCCCTCAATGATCTTGCCGAACCTGCCCGCGCCCTTCAGGTGCCCGGCGGTCACCACGCCGACGAAACTGGCACCGGCCATGAAGTACTCGATGGCGTCCTCGGCACGGGAGATGCCGCCCACGCCGATGAGGGGAATGGAGACGTGCTGCGCCATCTCCAGGATCATACGCAGCGCGATGGGCTTGAGCGCTGGCCCTGTCAGGCCGCCGGCGCCCCGTGGCCCGCCCAGCGAAGGCTCGCCGCTCTCGATGTCTATCTTGATGGCGGGGCCAAAGGCATCGGCGCAGGCGATAGCGTCGGCGCCTGCCTCCTCGACGGCGGTGGCCCACTGGACGACGTTGGCGTGGAACAGCGCGCTGAACTTGGCGATGACCGGTACATCAACGGCCTCCTTCACCGCGCGGACGTTCGCCACGTAGGGCGCGACGTCGTGCACCTCCGGCGGCGGCATCGTCATACCGGGGAACATCGCTTCCAGGATCTCCCCCATATGCGGGCACACGGTCGGCATCTCGATCATATCCGCCCCGGCAGCCACGGCGCGCGTAGCCAGATCTGCAGCCTCCGTGGGGTTCAACCCTGCCAGCGAGGCGATGATGACGGGAGGAGGAGCCCCGCCGCTAACTGCTGACCGCTGACCGCTAACCGCTGATTTGGCACGCGGTAACTCGCGCTCGAACCACTGCTCTGCAGGCAGCGTCGTGCCGAAAACGCAGTTGAGAAAGCCTCCCTCGACCGCCGCGAAACAAGGCCGCACATCCTCTACCGCCTGCGCGACGATGGTCTTGGTGGTGACGGCAGCGACACCCTCGCGGCTGGTGCGAACGATGGTATCGCCATCGGCACCGTGGCAGCCGGCCGCCACAATGACACGGTTGCGCATCGGCACGCCGGCCAGACTAGGACGGGTATTTTCCATAGTGCTCGCTCCAGGCTATGGAGAAACCAGGTTTTTTCCGAAAAACCTGGTTTCTTCTTGACTACGCCCCCAACAGCAACGCCAGCACCGCCTTCTGCACGTGCAACCGGTTCTCCGCCTCGTCCTGGATGAGTGACTGTGGGCCGTAGATGACCTCTGCGGTCACCTCGTGGCCGACGGCGGCGGGCAGGCAGTGCATAAACTTTGCGCTGGGCTTGGCCAGGGACATAATCTCGTCGTCCACGATCCACTTCTTGAACGGCTCGGGGTTTTGATTGTGCGGTACCGGGGCCTGCCAGTCGTACTCCAGGCCGGCGCGGAAGTCGGCCGGCATCACGTAACTGTAGGCGTTGATGAAGTCCGCATCCTTGGCCGCCTTCTTCATATCGTGGACGATCTCGATGTCGGCGCCGCCTTCGCTGGCAAAGGACCTGGCCCGATCAATGATGTCCTGCGGCGGGTTGTACTCCTCCGGGCAGGCCAACACGAACTGCATGTTGGGGATGCGCGAGGCCAGGTAGAGGCTGGAGACGACTAATCCGATGGGCGGGTTGTACTCGTGATAGGCCCAGGTCAACACGTACTTGACATTGTCGAAACTGCCCTTCTTCTCCAACACAGTCTGGAAGTCGGCCAGCGCCTGGAAGGGATGCTCGAAATCGGTGGAGGCGTTGAGCACCGGGATCTCGGCGATCTCCGCCGCCTCCTCCAGCGTGGACTGGGCCAGCAACCGGGCGATGATCACGTCGAAGTAACGATCCATCACGCGGACGGTATCGCCCCAACTCTCCACACCGGAATCGGACCAGATCTTGCCGCCGCTGAGGTCCTGTGCCGCGCCGCCAAGTTGCTGCATCGCTCGCCAGAAGGACATGCGCGTCCGCGACGACGGTGTCTCAAAGATCATCGCCGCCGCCTTGCCGCGCAGGACATCGTCCTGGAACTGGCCACGGGAGATGCCCCGCTTCAGTTCCAGCGAAGTGTTGAAGATCAAATCAATCTCTTCCAGCGTGAAATCGGCCAGCGAGAGAACGTCCCGGCCTTTTAGACTCAAAGCGCCCATTTTGTGCTCCTTTCAGATTGGTACATTCGTAAATTCGTGTATTCGTAAATTCGTATATTCGTAAATTCGTCATTGGTCATTGGTCATTCACCCTCCCGCCATTGGGGGCACGAAGGCGATTACGTCGCCGTCGGTCAGTGGATGGTCCAGTTCGGTCGAAGCCCGCAGGTGGGTGCGGTTGAGCAGGAGCAACGCTAGTGGAGGACCGCCCGCCTCGAGCGGTGCGAGTATCTGCTCGACGAAGGGTGGGGGAACCGCGTCCCGCAGGGCGGCGAACAGGTCACGCAGCGTGGCCCCGTCGTCCAACGACAGTACCAGATTTCGGCGGCCCGCCAGCGCACGTAGCGGCCCGGAGAAGCGAACGGTAATTTGCATCTCCATCACCCCGTTATTGGTAGCGACAGGCTGACCGGCGCGACCCCGACGGAGCCGCTGACTTCCGATCAGCGCCTATCTACTCCCCGCTAGTACCAGATCCAGAAAACCCTCGACCTTTTCCCGCTCCTCCAGCACCAGCGTGGTGTCATCTGCAGCAGGGATGTAGGTTTCCAAGGAAAGAATTCCGTGGTAGGTGGGAAGCAGTACGCGCAGAATGGCCTCTATATCGAGCACACCCTCACCCAGAGGAAGATGAGTGCGCACTTTGCCCCCCGGTTCGACCACGGCATCGCTGAGGTGCACGTGAATGATGTTGTCCATCGCAGCGATGAAATCCAGGTTGGCCTGCGTGGTAACCAGGTGGGTGGTATCGTAGGTCACGCCAAGTCTATCGTAGGTGAAAGGCTCCAAAGCACGTTTGATATCATCCGCGCACTTGATCGCCTCCAACTTGGCGTGCGAATCCATGTTCTCGAAGGCTATCCACACCCCGCGCTTCTCTGCGTGCCGGACAATCGCTTCCAGCGCCTGGAACTGGAGATCCCAGAAGCGGTCGGTGTCCTTGAGGGAAAACAAAGCGCCGGGGTGCACAACCAACAACTCGGCGCCGAGGTCGTCGCACAGGTTCACACTTTTCAACGTCTGGCGCAGCGACTCCTCGCGGATGCCCCGGTTGGGGGAGGTCACGTTGATGTCCATGATTGGGCAGTGGACGGTACAGGGCAGGTTCGTCTGTGCCAATGCCCGTTTGATCCTCTGCGGGTCCTCGTCGTCGCGCCACAGGTGCTCTGCCCAGATCTCGATGGCGTCGTAGCCCAGCCTGGCGGCCTCGACCACGGCCTGCTCGACAGTCCGGTTCCAGAACATCATTGACGTGCCCCCGATGTGGGGACGGCGGATGGTGTCGTTCTCAACAACAGACAAAGTTCCTCCTATGATCCTGGGCTGGCTGTCACGGTACCCCCACTGCGTTGTGGGGCTTGTGATTCACTCACTGATGAACTCAGGCCCTTGAATCTGTCTTCAATCATCAGAAACGCAACCGGCATATTCATCTTGATGCGCTTAATGGTTTCCTTGCGACTCGCCTCTCGTTCTAGTTTCAAAATATCAGGTTCGATTTGCTCCCAGTACGGGTGTTGATATGCCAGCCAATCTACCTTCTTCGTTGTGATTGGTACACTGTTCTTCATAGCCAACAATGTCCATTCTGCCCAAACTTCATAGGATGGACTGGTTGATTGGCTCAACACTGTGTTTGCCACAGAACAGCTCAGGATTAGAGCGCACGGCATAAGCTCAATGAACTTCCCGCAGAGGAATTCGAACATTCGGGAGACCATTTGCTCTATTTCGCGATAGTTGAATGGATGAGTATCCCAGGCTGCTTGAGATCGTTCAAAGATCAGGAACTCACTCTCTTGATGAGCTTTGATATCTTGAAGGAAACTCGTTCGCCATTCGGTTTCCAAAGCAAACAATATCCGACCTAGAAACCCGAAGAAGATTGGTTGCTGAGATTGGACTTGTTCCGTAGCCAACCGCAGAGCAGCCCGTGAGTGATCCCCAATGGGCGTGTTCGGCGCGTTGTAGAATACAATGCAGCCTTGTTCCTTGAGCCATTGAACGAACTCGGCGTTATCCTCTGACGTTGGTGGTATTGCACTAACGCAAACGGCATCAAACGTTGACTTTAGCGTTCCTAATTGGCGTTGAAATGCTTTGTTATGCTTCCCACTTGGGTCGTAGTACGGAAACGTCAGAATCATAGAGCTGCCTTGACTCTACTCGGCGCGCATACGCCAGCTAACTGGTTCTAGCCAGACCCAATTCAGACCTCCCTGTCCCCGCCCGGGACAAGCCCCAGGCAGGGACAGGGTTGCGTCCTATCCAGGCAAGCCGGGCAGAACGCTACTGTTGAAGCATCTCGTTGACTTTTTCGGCGGCAATATCCAACTGCGTCTTGGGATCCAGATTACCAAACACGACTTCCTCTACCGCCAGGCCGATCTCCCGCGAGGCGGGGGCGTAGGCCGGGATATTGGGCCGGACGACGCTATAGGGCATCTGGTCGAGAATGATCTGGGCGAAGGGTTCCTCGGCCAGGTATGCCTTGTACTCCTCCGACTCGACCACGCCTGGGCGCAGCGGCATGTAGCCACTGGCCTTGCTCCAGCGCAAGTTGATCTCCTCACTGGTCATCCACTTGACGAACTCCCAGGAAGCATCCACGTCGGGAGTCGTCGTGAAGATCGCCAGGTTTCCGCCGCCCACGCCGCTCGCGTACTGCTTCTCCTTGGGCATAAAGGCCATGCCCAGGTCGTCGCCCAGGTACCCGCGATAACTGGCCAGGCTTGCGGTGGAGGCGAACTTCATCGCGATCAGGCTGTTGGGAAAGCCCTGCTCAGGTGGAGCCAGTGGCAGGGCTTCGTAGGTGTGCACCAGGTCTACCCAGAACTGCAGGGCTTCAACCCCTGGCTGCTCGTTGAATCTTGACTCGGTGAAATCCTCACTGAACAGTTCACCGCCGTTCTGCCACAGGAAGGCCAGCCAATAGTAGACAGTGCCGTAATTGGCCGACAACACAAACTCGATTCCCCATTGGTCCGGGGTGCCATCACCATCCTTGTCCACTGTGAGTTGCTGACCCATCTCCGCAAACTCATCCCAGGTCTCCGGTGGGCTCTCGGGGTCGAGGCCGGCCTCCCGGAAGAGCGCCTTGTTGTAGTAGAGCGCGATGTTGCTGAAGGAGAAGGGCATGCTCCAAATCTCGTCGTTGTACGTGGCCGTCTCCCACACCTTGTCGTAGAGGTCGTCAGTCGAGACGTCGGGGTCGGCATTGATCAGATCCTCCATCTTGACCAACCCGCCGGAGTCGGCCAACTCTGAGGACCAGAACTGGTCAATCTGGGAGATGTCGGGGCCGGCGCCGCCAGCGATAGCGGTGAGCAGTTTGTCGCGCATAGTCCACAGATTCCCCCCGTACTCCGCCTCGACGGTGATGTTGGGGTGGGTCTCGTTGAACTCAGCGACGAGTTCGTCCATCAACTCGCCACGGGAACTGCCGTAGGCGTGCCAGAAGGTCAGCGTGACCGGCTCGGCTGGCACCTCGGTCGGTTCGGGAACAGCAGTGGGCTCCTCCTCAACAGGAGCGGCAGTGGGTTCTTCCTCCACCGGCTCAACAGGAGCAGCAGTGGGCTCCTCAACAGGAGCAGCGGTTTCAGGTGCAGCACAGGCAGCCAGCAAGCTAACCAGCAGCACACCTACCAGTAAAACAGATATTTGCTTCTTCATTCTTCTCTCCTTAGTTCAGTATTAGAGTTGTTCTTGTCACCAAACGTGTACCGATTTCCACGAGACAGAATTCTTGCTATATGAACCACCTCCTTTTCGGGGAAACTCTTACATTGTGTAAACCTCACGTCCCACGTTTCACGCTTCATGTTTCACGTCTCACGTCTCAGCTCTTCAACCCGGTAAGCGTGATCCCTGCCACAAACTGCCTTTGAGCGAAGAAGTACACGATAATGGTGGGCAGCGCAGAGAGCACGCTGGCGGCCATCAAGGTCGGCCACTCCGTGCCCAGTTCAGAGCGCAGCATAGACAATCCGACCTGCAACGTCAGTTTTTCTCTGGTCTGAATCACAATCAACGGCCACAAAAACGTATTCCAGTGATTCATAAACGAGAACACGGCCACCGTAGCCAGAGCCGGCTTGGAGAGTGGCAATATGATCTGAAAGAGGATGCGGAAGCGGGAGCAGCCGTCCATGCGGGCTGCATCCTCCAGGTCTGTGGGTATGTCCAGGAATGACTGGCGCAGTAAAAATGTCCCCAGCGGCCAGGCCAGGAAGGGGATGATGAGTGCCTGGTAGGTATCAATCCAGCCCAGGTTCTTCATGATGATAAACCTGGGGATCAGCGTGATCTGGCGCGGAAGCATCATCGTCCCCAGGAACAAGAGAAAAATCACGTCACGGCCGGGGAACTGTAGGCGAGCAAAGACGTAGGCTGCCATGGAACAGACGATGGCTTGACCAATTGTCACCGTCGCCGCCACGAAAAAACTGTTGAGGTAAAACCGCCCCAGTGGGATCGTGTTCCAGGCATTCACGTAATTCTGCCACACAAAGGGCTGGGGGATCCATTGCGGCGGAAAGATGAATATCTGGGTCTTGTCCTTAAACGACGAGGTGACCATCCACAGAAACGGCATCGCCACGATCACTGTCCCTGCCAGGAGTACGGCGTGAATCAGGAGCGATTTCAAGATGGAGAAAATTCTCTTGTTCATCTTCCTGCTCCTCGACGTGAGTATCGGAACTGGATGAAGGTGACAGCAAAGATGATGAAGAACAGCACCCAGGACACGGCCGAGGCATACCCCATCTCTTTGAACTCGAAGCCCCGCTGGTAGATGTGATACAGCAGCACCGTCGTGCTCCGCATAGGCCCGCCCCCGGTCATCACGTATACCGGCCCAAAGACCTGGAAGGAGAAAATGATACTGGTCATAATCACCATAGCGGTCGTCGGCCTCAGCAGGGGCCAGGTGATGTACCGGAACTGATCCAGCCCTCCCCCCCCGTCAATTGCCGCTGCCTCGTAGTAGGACTGGGGGATAGACTGCAACCCAGCCAGGAATATCACCATGTGATACCCCATGTTCTTCCAGATGCTCATGATGATGATCGCTGGCAGTGCCCAGTCGGGGTCGGTCAGCCACCCTGGTTGTGGTAAGTGGAGCGTCTTTAGCACCAGGTTGATCATACCGTAGTATGGGTTGTAAAGCCAGGTCCAGATCACGGCCACGACGATGGTAGACGTGACGACCGGCAAAAAGTAGACCGTTCTGTAGAAGGAAAGGGCGCGTATCTTCTGATTCAAGAACAGAGCTATCAGCAGCGAGACCGTAGCGCCGATGGGTACCACACCGACGGTGTACAGGAGGGTGTTCTTCAACGATGCCCAGAACTCGTCGGTATGAAACATGCGCACGTAGTTGTCCAGGCCCACGAACGGCTTTTCGGGTCTCAAGATATTCCACTGGTGGAAACTCAGGTAAAAGGAGAAAACAACAGGGAAGATGACAAAAACCAGCATGATCACCACCGTAGGGGTCAGGCAGATCAGGCCAGTCCAGAAATCCTCCCGCTCGGTTGCCGACCGGTGACGGAAGATACGTTGAATGATCGAAGGTCTCTTTTTGTTCATCACTCTCTCGTCCTTGAGAAACCGGGTTTTTTCCGAAAAACCCGGTTTCTTACCCTCTACTCGTGCAATCCAAGCGCGGCCAACCGCTCCGGCGTGGGACGGCCCTGCTCATCCCACCCGCGCGCACCGTAGTAATCGCGCAGCAGCGTGGCGAAGTCCTCGCGGGTAAGCGGCCTGGCATCCTTCGGAAAGTCCTCCGGCACCTCGAAGCAGATATCCGGGAGCCGGTCTTCACTGCCGTCAATACCGGCTGCCATGTTGTACAGCCGCTCCATATTCCAGATGGCCTCGCCCAGGTGCATGAATTGCTCTTCGGTGTAACTCAAGCCGCTAGCGGTGTTGAGCAGTGCCACGAACTGCTCCAGCGGCAAGGCGAACTCCGCAAATCGGCACGCGATCAGTGTGAAGATTGCGTTCACCTTGTTCTGGATCTCCGCCACCAGCGCCGCGCGTCCTTCGATGCCGTCCATTGGGATCACGTCCATCAACTCCATCCCGATGGGTGCCCGCTTGTGGCACGCGCCCCGGTTGGAAGTAGAGAAGGTGACGGCAATGCCGCGCATCCGCTCCGGCATCCAGGCGGCAAACTCCATCCCCTTGACCTGCAAGGCGAAAGCCTCCGACCCTTGCCCAATGGTTTGGGAGGCGCGCCGGACGCCTTCCGCCAGTATGTTGCCCAATCCTTCGCGCTGGGCGATCATATCAATCAGCCGGATTGTGGCATCACCGTTGCCGAACTCTAGGACAACATCGTCACCAAGCACATCACGGGGCAGAATCCCCCGCTCGGCGCACTCCATCGCAAAAGCGACGCTGACACCCAGCGAGAGTGTGTCCATCCCGTACTCCTCGGCCTGGTCGTTCGCCTTTAGCAGCATCTCGGGGTCGTCGTTGAAGCACAGCGAGCCCAGCGAGTACATCGTCTCGTACTCGGGGCCGCGGGTCCAGACCTGGCCCCATTTGGTCTTCACCGGCTTGTGAAGCATCCCGCAGTGCACCTGGCAACCCAGGCAGGCGATGGGCCGCGTGGGGAACTTCTCCGCGAAAGCCTGCCCGCCGATCTCCTCCGCCGTATCAAAGTGGGTCAGATGGTGATGGCGCGTCGCCAGGGCGTGCTTCTCGTTGATCAGCCCCATTCCGCCCCCGGTCCCCACGCGGCCAAAACTGCCCAGCAGACTCCACGGCTGGGCCAGGTCCTCGCGGAACGTCTGGTAGGCCGCGTCCACAGCAGCCTGGAATGCATCTGGATCGGCCACACGTACGTCGCCGATACCCGCGACACCGATCGCCTTGAGGTTCTTGGAGCCGAACACAGCGCCTGCTCCACCCCGTCCAAAGGCGCGGGTC
>JAUWNP010000232.1 GCA_030612585.1 Anaerolineae bacterium | reverse complement strand
AGAACTGGCCAATGGATCAGGCTCGCTCACTTCTAGCCTTGCGTGCTCGGCAGATGTCCGAAGCCCTGCTGCGCGCGGCTGGCCTGGGTATCCCGTCACTTTCCACGGAAAGTTCATCGAGGGGTTTGTGAACAACCATCTTGAGAAACTGTCAACCGCCACTACACCGTGACCTGTGCTCACGCTCGCTCGCGGGCATTTGCGGCTTGGGCAAGTAGATGCTATAATCTATGCTTGTTGAGCGCATCTGACAAAGAAACAGACCTCCAGGTGTAACCACGCTACGCCAGCAAGCGGAATCCTTGGCCTTACAGGAAAGGAGGTGTAATTCGAGAAGAAATACGATGTGCAAATTTCCCCATTTTCTGTTGGCAAAACACCCTGTTTAGTTCTATCTCTATAAGGAGGAGACAACCATGTTCAAGAAAGTTACAATTTTGCTCTTGGCCCTGATCGTAACCATTCCCGTGCTCACCGGTTGTGGCGGTGGAGGGGCGGACACGATCAAGATCGGGCTTGATGTACCGATGACAGGCGACATCGCCTACGTAGGTACTCAGTCTCAACGTGCAGCCGAGATGATGGTAGCGGATATCAATGATGCCGGCGGCCTGGACGTAGGCGGCAAGAAATACACGATCGAGTTGATCGTGGAAGACAACGAGTCCAAGGCCGAATCGGCCACGGCGGCAGCGACCAAGTTGATCGCCCAGGACCTGGTGCTGGCGATCGTCGGCCCGCAGTCCAGCAAGCAGGCCGTGCCCACTGGCGAGGTGTGCAACGAGAACGAGACCCCGATGGTCAGCCCCTGGTCCACCAACCCCAACACCACCCTGGACCGGCCGTGGGTCTTCCGTGGCTGCTTCCTCGACCCCTTCCAGGGGCCGGTGGCAGCCAACTTTGCGACCGATGATCTCGGCTTTACCAAGGCAGCCGTGCTGTACGACGTGGCCTCCGACTACCCCAAGGGGTTGGCTGAATTCTTCAAGGCAGCCTGGGAGGATCTCCACGGTGCCGGCTCAGTGGTGGCCTACGAGAGTTTTACCACCGGCGACACGGACTTTAGCGCCCAGTTGACCAAGATCAAGGGCACAGACGCCGAATTCCTCTTCACACCCCAGTACTACAACGAGGTGCCCCTGATCGTCAAGCAAGCGCGAGAGTTGGGGCTGGACTTCCCCATCCTCGGTTCTGACTCCTGGGGCGACCCCAAGACGCTGGAACTGTGCGGCGACGCCTGCGAGGGGCTGTACTTCAGCACCCACTACGCCGCTGAGGGCGCGACGGGAGCCACAAAGGAGTTCATTGACCGGTACACAGCGGACTATGGTGAGATCCCCGGCGACGTGGCCGCCCTGACCTGGGACGCGATGGGCCTCGTGATACAGGCCATCAAGGACACCGGTGGCCTGAGTGGCGATCTGGCCAATGATCGAGCGGCCGTGAAGGACGCACTGGGCCAGATCAAGAACTTTGACGGCATCACGGGTCAGATGACCTTCACCCCGGAGGGTGATCCCATCAAGTGTGCGGTCCTCGTCCAGATCAAGGGCGGAGCCTTCACTTTCTATAAGCAGGTCTGTCCGTAAGAACGGACACCTCCCCTCGATAGCCTTTCACTTCTCCCACTTTGATTGGAGAGGGGACAGTTTGGAGAGGGGCCTTGTAGTTCAGGCCCCTCTCCTTCTAGCACCAGAAATGGTGGCTGACCACTTACCAAGGAGATACACATGGCACTAGCCACTTTCCTTCAGCACGTGCTCAACGCCTTGCAGTGGGGTAGTTTTTATGCTCTAATTGCCTTGGGCTACACGATGGTCTACGGCGTGTTACTGCTGATCAACTTTGCCCACGGCGACATTTTCATGGTCGGCGCCTACGTCGGGTTCTTCATCGCTGCCTTCCTGCTGGGTCTGGGAACTGGCATACCGGCGTGGATCATCCTGGCGGTGACCATTGTAGGCTCGATGGCCCTGACAGCAGGAGTAGGCGTGACGATCGAACGGGTAGCCTATCGGCCTCTGAGGGAGCGAGGCGCCCACCGCCTGTACCTGGTTATCACCGCCCTGATGATCGGTCTATTTCTGGAGTATCTAAACCTGGCCACGTTGGGTGCTGCCGACCGTGGGTTCCCCGAACTCATCCCGACCAAAATATACTCAGTGGGAGGCGTGAGTTTCACCAACGTCAAGCTCATCGTCATCGGGCTGTCCATCGTGGTGATGGTCGGCCTGGAGTTATTCTTGCGCCGCACCAAATGGGGTATGGCGATGCGAGCCATCTCCTACGACAAGATTGCTGTGCCTCTGATGGGCGTGCCGGTAAACACCATCATCACAGTCACCTTCATCATCGGTTCCTCGTTGGCGGCGCTGGCCGGCATCATGTACGGCTCGGCCTATCACGTCATCAGTTTTGACATGGGCATTATCATTGGCTGGAAGGCCTTCATTGCCGCCGTAGTAGGTGGGATCGGGGAAGTCAGAGGCGCTATGGTGGGCGGGTTCCTCCTGGCGTTCATTGAGATTTTCGTCGTCGCCCTGGGCAGCGTCCCCGGCTTCGAGTGGCTGTCCTCCACCTATCGCGACCTCGTATCCTTCACCGTTCTGCTGGTGATCCTGACCATCAAGCCAACTGGCATCTTTGGTGTGGCCAGGAGGCAAAAGGTCTAGTGGCCCTTCAGGAGCATAGAATAAGATGAAAACGATGAAAAAACTCTACCAACCCCTGATTGTCCTGTTGCTCTTCGTGGTGGTCATAGGCGGTTCCTGGCTACGTATCTTTAATGACTACTGGCAACTCGTCCTGTTGTTCATGGGCATCAACGTCATTCTGACAGTCAGCCTGAACCTGATCAACGGCTACATGGGGGAGTTCTCCTGCGGGCACGCCGGCTTCATGGCCGTGGGAGCCTACGTGACCAGCGTCCTGACCGTCTGGCTGTTCGCCGATGACAAAGTGTTCGGCCCGCCCGTCCTTCCCGCCGGCTGGGCCATCCCGCTGTTCCCCGTGGCCCTGATCATCGGCGCGGTCGCCGCCGCTCTGGTGGGGTTGCTCGTCGCCATCCCTTCCTTCCGAACCCGGGGCGACTACCTGGCAATCATCACCCTGGCCGTCAACTACATTATCAAGAGCGGTATCGAAAATATGGAATTCATCGGCGGCCCCCGGGGCTTTGTGGGCATGAAGCGGGTGATGAATGGCATGGGCGACGTCTTCGACGTGCCGTGGCTCCTCATCTGGACGTTCATCGGGATGCTCGTCACGATCCTCATCATCCGCAATTTTGTATCCTCCACCCTCGGCAAGGGCGTGGAGGCCATTCGCGAGGACGAGATTGCGGCCGAATTGATGAGCGTCAACACCAAGCGTGTCAAGGTCATCACCTTCATGCTGTCGTGCGGGCTGGCCGGGCTGGCCGGCGGCCTGTTCGCCCACGGGCCTGGCGGGTACATCAACCCAGGGACGTTCACTATCCTCAAGTCCACCGAGGTTATGGTCATGGTCTACCTGGGTGGGATGGGTTCTATCAGTGGCTCCATCATCAGCGCCATCGGCTTTACCTTGTTGCTAGAAGTCCTGCGGCCTCTGGGGGTGTTCAAGTGGGTGCTCATCCCTCTGCTGCTCGTGGTGATGATGCTGCGCCGTCCCTCCGGCATTATGGGCAGCAAGGAACTAGGCGATGTCTTCCCCAAGTTGCGCAAGATTTTCGGTTCCGAGGAGGAAAGTTATGTCCTTGCTTCAGATTAAGGATCTGACCCACTTTTTCGGTGGGCTGCGGGCCGTCTATGATTTCAACCTCAACATGGAAGAAGGTGAGTTGGTCGGCCTGATCGGCCCCAACGGAGCCGGCAAGACGACGATCTTTAACCTGGTCACCGGGGCGTACAAACCGACCGAGGGCGAGGTACGGCTCAATGGCGACAACATGGTTGGCCTGCAACCCCATCAGATCACGACCAAAGGGGTCGCGCGTACTTTCCAGACCATCCGGTTGTGGAACGAACTGACGGTACTGGACAACATCCGCATCGCCCATGCCTCTCGTGTCCGATACGGCCTGCTGGATTCAATCCTGCACAGCCAGCGGTATTGGGAAGAAGAGAGCGATATCAAAGAGCAAGCCATGGAACTGCTGGCGGTGTTCGGCCTGGAGGGGCACGCACAAGAGGCAGCCAAGAACCTGCCGTATGGCGCACAGCGACGGGTGGAGATCGCCCGGGCGCTGGCCACTGAGCCGAGAGTGCTTCTGCTCGACGAGCCGGCGGCCGGAATGAACCCCGGCGAGATCGGGGAACTGATGGCTCTCATCCAGCAGATCCGCCAGGACTTTGGCCTGACCATCTGGATCATTGAGCACCAGATGCGGGTCATCATGAACATCTGCGAGCGGATCAAAGTCATTGACTTCGGGGAGACTATCGCCGAGGGCACACCGGTGGAGATCCAAAACAACCCCAAGGTGATCGAGGCTTATCTGGGCGAGGAGGTGTTCTGATGCTGCTTGAGGTGAAGGATCTGCGAGTGAATTACGGCAACATCAAGGCGCTGCACGGCATCTCCTTCCACGTGGACGAAGGGGAGATTGTGACCCTCATCGGGGCCAACGGCGCCGGCAAGTCCACCACGCTGATGACCATCTCCCGCCAGATCCCCTACGTGGCGGAACTAGGAGGGAAGGTCGTGGATGGGAGTATCACGTACCAGGGGGAAGACATCCTTCAGTACCAGCCCCACCAGGTGGTGAGCAAGTTCGGCATCGCTCAGGTGCCGGAAGGACGCCGTATCTTCGGCAACCTGACGGTGCTGGAGAACCTCAAACTGGCGACCTACGCCCGCAATGATAAGGCCCAGATTGAAAAGGACCTCAAGCGCGTGTTCGAGATTTTTCCCCGGCTGGAGGAGCGCAAGCGCCAGAGTGGTGAGACTTTGAGCGGCGGCGAACAGCAGATGCTGGCCGTGGGCCGGGCACTGATGACCCGGGGGCGGCTGATGCTCCTGGACGAACCCTCGATGGGCCTGGCTCCCGTCCTGGTGCGGGACATTTTCAATACCATCAAGGAGATCAACGCGCAGGGCACGACTATCCTGCTGGTGGAGCAGAACGCGAATATGGCCCTCAAGTTGGCCAGCCGTGGCTACGTGCTGGAGACGGGAGACATTGTCCTGGAGGGAACGTCGGCGGAACTGGCCGCCAACCCGGAGGTGAAGAAGGCTTACCTGGGCGGGTGAGTTGCAAGTTTGCAGGTGGGCAAGCGGGCAAGTTTGCAAGTGGGCAAGTTTGCAAGTGTGCAGGATGTAAGAGATGGCCCCCTCGTTTCGGATGCAGGGGGCTTTTGCATAGGATGTCCTTTGCTTCTTGATCCGTTAATCCTGCCAATCCGTGTTCTTCGGGAGAGTTACCGTGGAACTAAACGATATTCTAACTTGGGCGGAGATTGACCTGGATGCCATCGTTCATAATGCAGCCAGACTCAAGGCCCGCGCCCCGGCGCGGGCCGAATTGATGGTCGCCGTCAAAGCCAATGCTTACGGCCACGGGGCGGTGCCGGTGGCGCGGGCGGCGCTGGAGGGAGGGGCCACGCGCCTGGCCGTGCACCGTGCTCTGGAGGGCGTGCAACTGCGCCAGGCAGGCATCAGCGCCCCCATCCTTATCATGGGCTACACCCTGCCCGCCGAGTCGGAGCGGGTCGTGCGCTGGGGCCTGACTCCGACGGTCAACAGCCAGCCCCAGGCGGAGGCGCTGTCGGCGGCGGCGATGGCCCGGGGCAAACCGCTGCCTGTCCACGTCAAAGTGGACACCGGCATGGGCCGCTACGGTCTCCTGCCCGACGAGGTGCTGGATTTCGTGCGCTTCCTGAGTGGACTGCCGGGCCTGGCACTGGAGGGGTTATACACTCACCACGCCGTGGCCGACCTGGCCGACAAGGCCTTCACCCGCCACCAGTTCAGCATCTACATGGACGTGGTGAAGCAACTGGAGGCGGCGGGCTTCACCTTTCCCCTCAAGCACGTGTCCAACAGCGCCACCACGCTCGACCTGCCGGAGATGGCGCTGGACATGGTGCGCTGTGGTATCGCCTTGTATGGATTGTGTCCTTCGGACGAGGTGGAGCCGGCCATTCCACTGCGCCCGGCTCTGGCGCTCAAGAGCCGCGTGGCCCGCGTGCGCACGCTGCCCGCCGGGGCCAGCATCAGTTACGGCCGGACGTACATCACCGACAAGCCCACTCGCGTGGCCCTCGTCCCCGTCGGTTACGGTGATGGCTACCACCGTTTCCTCTCCAACCGGGGCGTGGTGCTGATTCGCGGACAGCGGGCGCTCATCGTCGGGCGCGTGTGTATGGACCAGTTCGTCGTGGACGTCAGTCATATCCCCGCTGTCCAGTTGCACGACGAGGTGGTGCTGATCGGGCGGCAGGGGGAGGAGCGCATCCAGGCCGAGGAGGTCGCTCGCTGGGCCGAGACGATCAACTACGAGGTGACCACCGGTCTGTTGCCACGGGTCGTGCGCATCTACCTGAGGGGAGGG
>JAUWNP010000237.1 GCA_030612585.1 Anaerolineae bacterium | reverse complement strand
GCCATGTCCACCATCGTGCTTTTTGGCCGCAGCGGGCTGATCACCAAACGACTGCTGGGCCTGCGCTACGACATCTATGGCCTGGACGGGCTGATCCTCGTCATGGCGATCTCTTTTTTTCCAGTCGCTTATCTGACGCTGGTGGGCATGATGCGGGCGCTGGATCCCGCGCTGGAGGAGGCTGCGGTCAACCTGGGGGCCAGCAGGTGGCGCGTCTTTTGCACCGTGACGCTGCCCATGCTGACGCCGGGCCTGGCCAGTTCCTTCCTGCTGCTGTTCGTCGAGGCGCTGGCTGACCTGGCGAACCCGCTGCTCATCGGAGGCAACTATACCGTCCTGGCCTCACGCATCTATCTGGCAATCATCGGCGAGTATGACCTGCACGCCGGCGCCGTGCTCTCGCTCATTCTGCTCGTGCCTTCCTTGACGATCTTCTTTTTTCAACACTACTGGGTGAGCCGGCGCTCCTATGTCTCTGTCACCGGCAAGCCTGCGGGACACCACCAGCCGATCCGCTCGCCGTGGGTAAAGTGGTCGCTGTTCGCCCTGTGCCTGCTCATATCGGGCCTGATCGTGTTGATGTACGGTTTCATTTTCGTAGGGGCCGTGACCAAAGTGTGGGGTATCAACTATGGCCTCACGCTGGAGCATTTCCGCTTTGTCCTGTTTGGCTATGGCTCCGAGGCCATGACCGATACCACGCTGCTCTCGACGATTGCCACGCCGGTGGCCGGACTGATGGGCATGTTGATTGCCTTCCTGGTCGTGCGGCGGCAGTTCATGGGCCGCAATCTGGTGGACTTTACCTCGGTGCTGGGCCTGGCGGTGCCTGGCACGGTGGTTGGCATTGGTTTTATCCTGGCGTTCAACCAGCCAATGTTGGGCGGGCTGATTCCCAAATTGACGGGCACAGCGCTCATCATCATCCTGGCCTACGTGGTGCGTTGCGTCCCGGGCAGTGTGCGCTCGGGCGTGGCCGCGTTACAACAGGTTGACACGGCGATGGAGGAGGCTTCGGCCGGCCTGGGGGCCAGTTCGGTCACAACTTTCCGCCGGATCACGATGCCGCTGATCCGGCCGGCTTTTCTGACCGGGCTGATCTACAGTTTCGCCCGTTCGATGACATCGCTCTCGGCGATCATCTTTCTGGTCATGCCGCGCTGGCGCATTATGACGGCGCAGATTCTCAACGAGGCAGAGACGGGCCGCTACGGTAACGCCGCCGCCTACTGCGTCGTGCTGATCGCTATCGTTCTCGCGGCCATTGGCCTGATGTACAGAGTCGTCGGCTCTACGACCGGGGCTGAGCGGCTTATCGAAACGTGAGACTAAGAGGGGCAGGCTTTCCAGTCTGCCACTTGGACAGGCTAGAAAGCCTGCCCCACTCGAAACGTGAGGCTTAGGTTATGGAATCCACTACTCTCGTATTGGACGATCTGGTCAAGACCTTTGGCCGCCGGGGCCAGGTGCGGGCCGTCAACAGGCTCAGCCTCGAAATCCACCAGGGCGAGTTCGTCACGCTGCTGGGGCCTTCAGGCTGCGGCAAGACGACGACGCTGCGGCTCATCGCTGGTTTCGAGTTCCCCACCTCGGGCAGGATTCTGCTCGACGGTGAGGTGATCAACGACCTGCCGCCCAACAAGCGGCCCATGGCCATGGTCTTTCAGAACTATGCCCTGTTCCCCCACATGTCGGTGTTCGACAATATCTCCTACGGCCTCAAGGTCAAGAAGCAGCCAACGGACCTGATCCGTGAGAGTGTCGAGATCGTGATGCAGTTGATGAACCTGGTGGGGCTGGGGGACCGGATGCCGCACCAACTGTCGGGCGGGCAGCAGCAGCGGGTGGCGCTGGCGCGGGCGCTGGTCATGCAGCCCAAGGTATTGCTCTTCGACGAGCCGCTCTCCAACCTCGACGCCAAGTTGCGGGTGCAGATGCGCGTCGAGATTCGCCGGCTGCAACAGCGGCTGGGCATCACTACCGTCTACGTCACCCACGACCAGGCGGAGGCGATGAGCCTCTCCGACCGCATCGTTATTATGCACGACGGCCAGGTCGAGCAGGTCGGCACGCCGTCCGAGATCTATCAGCAGCCGGCCTCCCTGTTCGTCGCCGATTTCATCGGCCGGGCGAACTTTATCGAAAGCGCCGTGCAAGGCCGGAGCGACGGGCGGATGACGTTCGATCTGTTCGGGCGCTCGTTGACCCTCCCTGCCTCCCAGGGAGAGTTCGCCGCCGGCGAGCCGGTCTACCTGGTCATCCGGCCGGAAGCGGTGCGGGTGAGCCGGCAAGAGGGGCGTTACGCGGGCGAGGTCAAGCAGATGGTCTACCTGGGCTCAACCGTGGAGTACGAGGTCGAGACCCACGACCAATTCATCTCGGTGGTAGTTTACGACCCGCAGCAGGGGGACATTTTTGAGGAGGGGAGCCGGGTGTTCCTGGATCTCCCCGGCGATGCGTTCCACGTGTTGCCGCGACGTCAATAACAACAACGCTTCTGGCTGCGTCAGTCTGACTAAGAGTCCAACTCTCTCCTACCCGAGATGGGTTACGCTTTGTACACCAGGTCCAAAAACCCTTTGAGAAAGTCACGTACCACACCCCTGAGGGAAACGTTGGCGGTCAGGCCGTACACGGGACTCATCATCCCCTGCACGCCCGGATTCATCCTGACATACTCTGTAGCCGCTTTCAAATCGGCGATGAACCTTTCCGCAAGACCGGGCCGGGTGTGTCTCAGGGTCACGCAGATATGGATAGAGGGAGGCAATTGGAGGCCGTTCAAACTCCACTTTTTCTTGGTCATGTAGTCCATGATCGCGTAGATATCCAACGTCTCCGATGCGAATGCGATGACCCATAGAGGATCTCCGAGCACGTGGAGGTCTGGAATCTCCTCGATCCCCCGTTTGATCAACGCAGCCGTTCCCAGTATTCTCTTCGCGGCCTCCATGTATCCCTGCTCCCCCATGGCTACCATGGCCGCCCAGCACACGGCGCTCAGAGCGCCCGGACGACTGCCGGAGAATGTGGGGGTCAAATACAGACCGCCCGGCCAATCCGTCGTGATGTAGTACTGATAATGGCGTAGTTCCAAACCGCGATACAGGATGACCGACGTTCCCTTGGCGGCATATCCATATTTGTGCGTGTCGGCTGATATGGAAGTCACGCCGGGCAATCTAAAATCGAATGGCGGCACGTCATAGCCCAGTTTCTCTGCCCAGGGGAGAAGGAACCCACCAAGACATCCATCCGTGTGAAAACCGATCCCTGCCTCCCTTGCCAGTTCGGACAGTTCCTGGATGGGATCAATGATGCCGTGGGGAAAAGAAGGAGCCGATCCCACGATGACGATGGTATTCTTAGTCATGGCCTCTCTGGTTGCGGCTACATTGGCCCTGTAGTCGGCGTCCACTGGGACATGGATCATCTTGATGTTGAAATACTGAGCCGCCTTGTCGAACGCTGCATGGGCGGTGGAAGGGACGATCATCTCGGGCTTGGTGATTCCTTTCTTGTCTCTAGCCCAGTCCCGATATGTCTTCATGGCCAGCAGGATGCTCTCTGTCCCTCCCGACGAAACGGTTCCGCATATCTCATCGTCTGAGATGTCTGCGCCCAGCATGTTCGCTGTCATCGCCACCACTTCCGCCTCGAATTTTGTGGTGCTGGGCCACAGGTCGGTGTGGAGAGGATTACTCTGTGAATTTATGGCATATACCCTGTTCTGAAAATCTATGTGCTCATCGTCACCGTGATACACAGCCCCCGAAGCAAAGCCATCTTTCCACCTCGCCTCCTCTATAAGCCTGAACGTTTCCATCATCTTGAGGATATCTTCCTTGTCGCGGCCGACCTTGGGGATGTGGGAGAGGGTGGCAAAATCATCCTTGTACGGTTTGACAGAGCGCTCCAGTTCTCCCATAAACTCATTGATGTCCATAGTTTGCTCCTAGCAGTTTGTCGGAGAGAAATCCTGTTCAGTCAGCCCAAATGATGGTAGAATAGCGAGCATGGCTAGGATGGCGGTGATGCTGCCTTCGAGGTGACCGCCGCGTGTGATAGCCGCGAAGGTATCCCGATCGGGCAGGTGGACCAGGCGGATGTTGCCGCCGTCGGCCTTGACCTCGGCCAGCATCGGGTAGGGGGCAGTTGGCCCGGGTCAGTGATAGCCTCCATCTCCGGGTAAGACTGCACTATCACCAGTTCCTCCCCCTGGCGCAGCATGATCCGACCGTTGATTGAGAGCAGGTAGAACTCCAGCCCAGCCAGCGCGGGTGGAAGGTCGGCGCTGCTCACTACAGCGCCCGTCTGGAAATCAGTGGCGTATCGAGTCCGCAGGTCGTCTAAATCCAGTATCTCACCCCTTCTTGACTCTTCCGATTCAATGTGCAAGTTTGACAGCCCGTTCCCACGGTGTTACAATACGAACGAGGTGATGAAATATGAAGACGTTGACCCTCAAAGAGGCGCAGGCTCCCTATACGCTGACGATTGACCGGGACGCACTGACCCAACACCTGATGCTTGTACAGCAGGATGGTCAGCCTGTCGGCGTCCTCGTTCCGTATGACGAATATCAGGTATTCCGCATCTGGCAGCAGGGACGTAAGCCAGAGCAAACCTACCAATACCTCGTCGCACGTCCCCATCCCTGGCGACGGCAGTTGTATCTGAAGGGCCGCAATATGACTGTCGGCCAGTTGATCTCAACAATGCAGGCCAATCACCTGACTCCTGAAGAGGCAGCAGACGACCTGGAACTGCCTGTAGAACAAGCCAAAGAGGCACTGGCCTACTACGAGTTGCATTGTGACCTCATCGAAGCAGAAGCGCGGGAAGAAGCCGCGCGTCTGGCCGCAAAGGGATACGTCGTGTGAAGCCGCGTCTCTATTTGGACGATTGTATCTACAGCAAGCGCCTTCAACGGATGCTCGTGAATGCGGGCTACGAGGTCCAAACCCCGGCAAAAGCAGGTCTTACCGGCTACGACGACCCATCTCATTTCCGATACGCGCTGGAACATAGGTTCACCATCGTCACCAAAGATGCCGACGATTTTGAGTGCCTGCACCAGAAGCACCCGCACCACCACGGGGTTCTGGCAGTGTGTGAAGAGGCGGATCGCAGCAGAAACATGTCCTACGCCGACATCGTGCGTGCGATTGAGAACATCGTCCAGGCCGGAGTGCCTCTGGAAGGTCAATTTTACGTTCTGAATCATTGGCGGTGGTAAAACCACCAGTTACCTTGCAAACCGCACCTCGTTCACCTCCCGGTATAGGTCGCGCAGGCAGCGGTAGAGCCGTTTGTAGGCCCGGTAGAGGTGGTCGTAGACCTCCCAGTTGTCTGATTGGGGCTCGAAGGTGTGTTCTACCCGCACTACCTGCTTCAATGCCTCGAAGTCCGGGTACAACCCCAGCCCGATCGCGGCTGTGAGCGCAGCGCCCACCGCCCCGGCCTCCTGCGGGTTGACCACCGTCTCGACGCTCCGTCCGGTCACGTCGGCGATGATCTGCATCCAGGGTGCGCCCCGCGCTCCGCCGCCGATCACTCGCAGCGTGGGTAGCGGGAAGCCGAAGGTCTGCTCTACGATCTCGATAATCCAGCGCAGGTTGTAGGCCACGCCCTCGTAGACCGCACGCAGCAGGTGCTCGCGGGTGTGGTCGGCGCTGAGGTTGAAGAAAGTGGAGCGCACCCACGTATCGGCGATAGGAGCCCGCTCCCCGTACATCCAGGGGGTGGCGACCAGGTAGTTGGAGCCGGGCGGTATGGACTCCACGTCCCGGTCCATCAACGCGTAGACGTTGGGAATAGTGGGGTCGGCCTGCTCGTGGCGGTAGAACTGGTCGGCGATCCACTTGAGGCACGCCCCGGCCGTCTCCATCTCGGCAAAGAGCAGCGCCTTGTCGGGATCGGCGGATTGGATGCAAACGATGCCGTGGCGACCGGTGGGGGTCTTGCGTGTGACGACGCCCACCCAGCCGGAGGTGCCCAGGTAGATGTGGCCTTCCCCTTCCCCAACGGCGCCGGAACCGACCGCTGCCCCTGGTGCGTCACCGCCGCCGCCAAAGACAGGTGTGCCCTCCAGTAGCCCACATTCCCGCGCCGCCTCCGCCGTCAGCCCCCCCACCTGATCCACCGAACGCACCAGCGGGGGTAACTTGTCCAGGTCCAGTCCCATGTAGCCCATGATTCCTCGCAGCCAGTCTTTCTTCTTCAAGTCGAAGCCGATGGCCGAGGCGCAGGACCACTCGAAGACCATCTCACCGGTAGCCCGGTAGGTGAGATAGCCGTTGACGTCCAGGAAGCAGGTCATTCCGCTGTAGACTTCCGGCTCG
>JAUWNP010000058.1 GCA_030612585.1 Anaerolineae bacterium | reverse complement strand
ACCAATGACCAATGACCAATGACCAATCAACAAGTCAGGAGACATTTCAGTCCTCAGATGATAGGGGGACAAGGAGAGCAGGGGAGCAGGGGAGCAGGGGAGCGGGGGAGCAGAGGAGCAGAGGGGCAGAGGAGCAGAGGGGCAGGGGGGAGTCAGATGGCTGCTACTGGCTCTGGCCTCTCTACCAGGGTGATGGGTAGGGATTCGGCCAGGGAGGGAGGGAGTGTAGGTGAGGGTTTTGAGGTAGTGGTTGACCGGAGATGTGATGTGCTCCCAGCGTTCGTCGGTCAGGTAGATGAGATGGTTGTAGCGATCCCGGACTGTCCACTTGTGCATCAGGACGTGCTCCCAGCAGGTTCGGTGCGTGAATTATAGCACCTGCCCGACGAAGGCAAACAAACGATTGGGCGTGGTGAAGGATGAGTGATGACGATGAATCGTCAGTTGAGGGACTATCTGCGCCGGTGGGGGCTACGGCTGCGGCTGGTCGAGAGTCTGACCTGGGGGCCGTGGGGGGCGGCGGCTGGGCTGGGCGTGGGGTTGCTCCTGGCAGTGGCGGCACGGCTGTGGCCACTGTTGCTGGCTCGCTACCTGGCCGGACTGGCGGGCCTGGTGGCGCTCGCCGGCGTGGTGGTGGGGCTGGCGGTTGTATGGCTGCGCCCGCGCCCGCTGCCTTGGCTGACCCGTGTCTTCGACCGCCGCTTCGATCTGGCCGAGCGGCTGACGACGGCGGTGGAGATCGGCACCGGGCGGCTGCGGGCGACGCCGACGATGGCCGGGGCGCAGTTGGCCGACACGTTGGACGCCGCTGCTCGCGTTGACCCCCACGCGCTGCTACCATTGCGAGCCTCCCGCCGGGCGCTCGTCGTCTTCGGCGTGCTGACGGCCGCGCTGGTGCTCTCATTGTGGCTGCCGAATCCCCAGGAGGACGTGCTGCTCCAACGGGCCGCCGTGCGCGCCGCCATCGAGGAGCAGATCGAGGAGTTGGAGGCGACGCGGGAGGAGGTGGCCCAGGTTGAGGGGTTGACCGAGGCGGAGCGGGAGATGCTCTTGCAGGCGCTGGAGGAGGCCATCGCCGCGCTTGATGGGGGGAGGGCGAGACCGGAGGAGGCGGTGGCGGCTCTTTCGGAGGCGGAGCAGGCGCTGGCGGATTTGCAGGACCCTGGCGCGGCAGGCACGCGGGCCGGGTTGGAACGCGCTGCCGGGGGGATGGCCGATTCGGACCTCACCCGTGACATCGCCGAGGCACTGGCGAGCGGCGACTACCGTGCGGCGGCCCGGGCGTTGGCTGCGTATAGCGGGACAGAGGGCGAGGCACTGACCCGTGAAGAAGAACTCGAACTGGCCCGCGAGTTGGCGGAGGCGGCGGAGGCGCTGGCCGAAAGCGACCCGGATCTGGCGGAACAATTGGCCCAGGCCGCCGACGACATTGAGCGTGGCGACGTTGCCGAGGCGCGGGAGGCGATCCGGGAGGCGGCGCAGCGTATGGGAGAGGCGGGGGAACGGGTGCAGCGGCAGGAAGCGGTCGAGGGTACGCTGGCGGAGTTGCAGGAGGGACGGGAGGAGATTGCCCAGGCCGGTTCCACCTGGCCGCGCACAGGGCGACCGCTCGGTCAGAGCGGTGCGGGCGGGCAGATGGCTCAGGAGGGGGTAGGGCAACAGGCGGGCGGCGGTCAGCAGACGCAGCCGGGCCACCACGAGGACGCCGGCAGCGGCGCGCCCTACGACGATGTCTACGTGCCCTATCGCTTGGGCGAGGAAGGGGAGGGGATGGAGGTGGGCCGCGAGGGGAGCGAAGGTCTGCCGGTTGGCGACGCGGGCCTCCCGGCCCCGGAGGGGGGGCAGGCTAGCGTGTCCTATCGAGAAGTCTATGCCGAGTACGCCGCGCAGGCCGGCGCCGCGTTGGAGGGGAGTTACATTCCCCTGGGGATGAAGCAGTACGTGCGGGACTACTTCAGTTCACTGCAGCCGTAGGAAACTACGTGTCGCCCGCGTCCTGGGTCAGGTCTATGAGGCCCTCGATTTCAATCAGTACCTGGGCCAAGGTAGGACCCGAGGAGGCTACAATACGATCTCCGATGCCCTCGTGCTTATGGTGTGGGTGCGTGGGTAAGTTGAGGGAACGGTGATGGTCGGTGTTGTCGTAGCGAAAGACAAACTCCTCGTTTTCTCGTTGATATTGGTACGCATACGTATAGCGCTCAATGTCTGTTTCAGTGTCTACGAATTCGCGGAAATGCAATCGGGACCCGTTCAGCAAGTAGAGGTCACCCCGGACGAAACCGATATGCGTGCTACGTTTGTCGTAGGTCACGCTGGCTGACTGGATGATCGGACTTCCATCAATGGTTTCTCGAATCGCATTGAAGTATTCTTCAATCCGCAACGTGTGCTCCCAGGAGTGTCTCGTACTGTCGGTGCAATCGCAGCCAGGTCTGATATTCGCCGGCCCACTCGATAGTCTCCAGGGTTTCTTCTATCTGGTCCTGGGTCAGGCACTGGTAGAATTCTGCGCTACTCATATTGTATTGGCGCTCAAAACCCCGCAACCGGCGTTCTGTGCGCCGCAGACCGGTCTCAATGACGCGCAACTGAGTACGCATCGCCGCTTCGATCAGGGGGCGCAGAACGGCCTGTCCTGTTGGTGCCATCACAATCACTTGTTCTGCCATCTTCACCTCGCACGTGGGTATATTGGCTGAGATTATAGCATAGCCAGAACCTTGATGCAAATAGACAATGTACTCGGAAAGTGAGGCTAATACTTATCTTATCTGCGAAAATCTGCGTGAATCTGCGTCCTATCACATATCGGTTTGAGGCGAGGATCCGCTAGACGCTTACTTTGGAACAGGGTATGGTAAGGGGCAATGAATCAATGTTCTAGTCATCCTTCACCACGAGCAGTCATCTTTGACCTGGATGGCCTGATGGTGGATAGCGAGCCGCTGGCGGAGTGGGCCTGGAACCGAGTGCTGGCCCGCTATGGGCACCGGCTGGACTCCCAGACGATGTTGGATATACTGGGGCTACGGGTGGTGGACTCGGCTCGGCTCATCTGCGAGCGCTTCCGGCTTCCTACTAGCCCCCAGCAGGCAGCGGACGAGCGGGACCGGTTGTTCCTGGATGCGGTCCCGACCCGACTCCGCCCTTGTCCTGGTCTTTATCCCTTGCTGGATGAACTGGCTGATGAGCGTGGGCTTCCGCTGGGGATTGCTACCTCCGGTCACCGGCGATACGTGACGCTGGTCTTGCGGACGTTGGCGATAGAGAGTTTTTTCCAGGCCATCGCCACGGGGGACGAGGTGGCGCGGGGCAAGCCTGCCCCCGACGTCTATCTGCTGGCGGCAGCACGGCTGGGTGTGCCCCCAGCCCGCTGCCTGGCGCTGGAGGACGCTCCGTTGGGGGTCGCTGCTGCTCGGGCGGCGGGGATGGTCTGTGTGGCCGTGCCGAACCCACGGGTCGTCTTGCGGCACTTCTTCACCGAGGCCCACCGTATCCTTCTCTCATTGGAGGATGTACGAGTGGCGCTGGACGACTTGCTGGGAGGTGCGTCGTGGTAGTGAGCTACACTGCTGCCGGCGGCGTGGTCGTGCACGATGGCCGTGTGCTGGTGTTGCGCCGTCTCAACCGGGGCGAGGTGCGTCAAGGGACACGTCGAGCCGGGGGAGAGCGTGCAGGCGGCGGCGCTGCGCGAGACCCGTGAGGAGAGCGGTTACGCCGTGGTGTTCAAGGCCGACCTGGGCGCGCAGGTGGTCGAGTTTGACTACAAGGAGCGGCACGTCGTGCGCAGTGAGTGCTACTTCCTGATGGCGCTGGCCGATGGCCCGGAAGGTTCGCCTTCTGGTGGGGAGGAGCAGTTCGACCCCGCCTGGCTCACCTGGGACGAGGCGCTGGCGGCCCTGACCTTCGATGCGGAGCGGGAGTGGGTGCGGCGGGCGAGACGAATGACCAATGACCAATGACCAATGAACAATGGACAATGAAACAATGAACAATGGTACAACGAGGAGGACGTGTGAAGGAGCATAATTTTGAGCAATCGGGTTGGACTCTCGAAGCGTTGCTACCGGCGCATGAGGGAGCGGAGTTAGAGCGTATTCTGGGGGAACTGGAGCAGCAGGTGGCGCAGTTCGAGAACAGCCGCGAGTCTCTCTCGCCGGAGATGGGCAGCGAGGAGTTTCTGGAGTTGATGCGTCTTTATGAGGCCATCCAGGTCACTGACACGCGGCTGACCGGCTATGCTCATCTCTGGTTTGCTGAGGACACCCAATCGCAGGACGCGCTGGCTTTCCTGGGACGGATGGAGCAGTTGTCGGCCGAAGTACAGAACCGGCTGCTGTTTTTCTCGCTCTGGTGGAAGGGGTTGGACGAAAAGCCTGCCCGCCGTTTGATCGCCGCCAGCGGGGACTATGCCTACTACCTGGAGTCTCTCCGCCGTTTCAAGCCATACACGCTGTCGGAGCCCGAGGAGAAAATCATCAACCTGAAAGACGTCAACGGGCCGAACGCGCTGGTGAAGTTGTATGATATGATCACCAATCGCTTCTCCTTCAAATTGGAGATAGACGGCGAGATGAAGGAGATGACGCGGGCTGAACTGGCTGCCTACGTCCGCGACCCGTCGCCGGAGGTGCGTGCCGTGGCGTATCAGGAACTGTTCCGTGTCTACAGCGACCAGGGAACAGTCCTGGCGCAGATCTACAATCACCTCGTGCGCGATTGGGCCAGCGAGAACGTGACCTTGCGCGGTATCTCCTCGCCGGTCGCCGTTCGCAACCTGGCCAACGACATCCCCGATCCCGTGGTCAAGACACTGTTGGACGTCTGCCGCGAGAACATGCCGATTTTCCACCGCTACTTCCGGCTGAAGGCCCGCTGGCTGGATGTGGAGCGGTTGAGCCGTTACGACGTTTATGCGCCTCTCCAGACATCTGGTAGGACCTATCCCTTTCCCGAGGCTGTCAGCATGGTGTTCGACAGTTTCACACAACTTTCGCCCACGTTGGCGGAGCACGCCCGGCGGGTTTTCGCCGACGGTCACATCGATTCGGAGATACGGCCGGGCAAGCGCGGGGGGGCCTTCTGCGCCGGGATGCTGCCTGGTGTCACGCCCTGGGTACTGACGAATTACGTGGGGAAGGTAGACGACGTGCTCACGTTGGCGCACGAACTTGGCCACGCCGTCCACGCGCTGATGGCTGGAGATCACTCCGCATTCACCTTCCACTCGGTGCTCCCCCTGGCCGAGACTGCATCTGTCTTCTCCGAGATGGCACTGAACGACCGCTTGCTCCGCGAGGAGGATGACCCGACTGTGCGGCGTGACCTGCTGGCCAGGGTGCTGGATGGTGCTTATGCGACCATCGCCCGCCAGGCATATTTCGTCCTGTTCGAGTTGGAGGCGCACGAGCGGGCCGTGGAGGGCGTGACGGCCGATGACCTCTGTGCGCTCTACATGGACAACCTGCACGAGCAGTTCGGCGATGCGGTTGATGTTTCCGACGACTTCCGCTGGGAATGGATAGCCATCCCCCACATCTATTCGACGCCTTTCTACTGCTACGCCTACAGTTTCGGCCACCTGCTGGTGCTGGCGCTGTACCAGCAATACAAGAATGAGGGGATCTCGTTCGTGCCCCGCTTCTTGCGCATCCTGGCCTACGGCGGTTCGCAGAGCCCGGAGCACATCATCAGCGAGGCCGGCTTCGACATGGCCTCGCCCGACTTCTGGCAGGGGGGCTTCGACGTCTTACAAGGTTTCCTGGATGAACTGGCAGCCTTGTAACCCAGAAGTCACGATCGGCGTGAACAATCCACCAATTTACCAATCCACCAATTTACCAACATGATTGCGCTTTCCACCGGCTCACTGTATAGTTATGGTACTGCCCGCGTCTTTGAACTGGCGGCCAAGGCCGGCTACGATGGTATCGAGGTGCTGGTGGATCATCGCTGGGACACCCGCCAGCCGGCCTATCTGCGCCGGCTGGCTGCCGACTACGGCCTGCCCATCGTCGCCGTGCACAGCCCATTCGTCGTTGAGGTGCCCGATTGGCCGTTCGACCAGTTGGGCCGGCTCCGGCGCACCGTGGTGTTGGCGCAGGAGGTTGGGGCGTCAATGATCGTGACTCACCTGCCGTTCCGTTTCCATACCATCGGGGGGTACTGGCACGGACACCGCCCGCGCCGTTTCCGCCTGCCGGTGCCGCTGCCCCGCCGTGAGCCCTACTACCATTTCTTGTGCAATGGGTTGGTGGAGTTGGAGGCCGAAACAGGGATCACGATTGGGGTCGAGAACATGCCAGCGAAACAGTTCCTGGGCCTGGCGCTCAATGGCTACTGGTTCAATAGTCCCGCCGAACTGGGCCGTTTTCCTCATCTTACGCTCGACACAACCCACCTGGGCACCTGGGGGCTGGACCCGCTGGCGGTCTACGAGCAACTGCGGGAGCGGGTGGTGCACGTGCACATTTCCAACTACGATGGCCGGGAGCACCGCTCGCCGCCGGACGGCAAGTTGCCACTGGCGGAGTTCCTGCGCCTCCTGGCCCGCGCTGACTACCAGGGAGTTATCACCGTCGAGTGCCACCCCGACGCATTGGACGCCGGGGATGAGGCGGGGTGCCTGGCGGCGCTGCGCCGGGCGTTGGCGTTCTGTCGGAACCATTTTGAGTAGATGAGGACTGAAAGGATGCTACAATGCCCGAAATCTCACCCGAACAATTCCGCGAAACAGCCGCCCGCATCGAGGCCGAGATCGGCAAGTACATCGTCGGCCAGCGGGAGGTGATTCGCCATACGCTCGTCTGTCTCGTCGCCGGGGGGCACGCGCTGCTGGAGGGTGTGCCCGGCCTGGGTAAGACGATGCTGGTGCGCACGCTGGCGCGAGTGCTTGATCTCAAGTTCGCCCGCATCCAGTTCACCCCCGACCTGATGCCGGCCGACATCACCGGCACCGACATTCTGGAGGAGACAGAGGACGGGCGGCGGGAGTTCCGCTTCCAGCCGGGGCCGGTGTTCACCAACCTGCTCCTGGCCGACGAGATCAACCGCGCCACCCCCAAGACCCAGAGTGCGCTCTTGGAGGCGATGCAGGAGTGTACCGTCACCGTCGCCAACCGCTCCTACACGCTGGAGCCTCCCTTCCTGGTGCTGGCGACGCAGAATCCCATTGAGATGGAAGGCACCTACCCGCTGCCGGAGGCCCAGGTGGACCGCTTCCTGTTCAAGGTCAACGTCGAGTACCCCTCCTCGCAGGAACTGGTGGAGATTCTGAACCGCACCACGGGTGATGCAGAACCGGAGGTCGAGGTCGTGGCCGACGGGGTTACTGTGCTGGCGATGGGGGAGTTGGCGCGACAAGTGCCCGTCGCCTCGCCCGTGGCCGACTACGCCGCCCGCCTGACGATCGCCACTCACCCTGAGAGCGACACGGCCCCGGAGACGGTGCAGCGGTACGTGCGCTATGGCTCCAGCCCCCGTGGCGCGCAGGCGCTCATCCTGGGCGGCAAAGTCACGGCGCTGCTGGACGGTCGCTACAACGTCGCCTTTGCCGACCTGCGGGCGGTCGCCCCGGCCGCGCTGCGCCACCGCATCTTGCTCAACTTCGAGGGCCAGGCGGAGGGGGTGGGCACGGACGACGTGGTGGGGGAGGTGTTGAGAGTGGTATCGGAGGAGTAAGTTGTTGAGTGAACGAGTAAATGAGTAGTGAGGTGTGGCATGCGCCGCTTTGGGAGACGGAGGAACTGGTACTGGCGACCGAGCGTTACCTGAACTCCACTGCTGGGTGAACCGGGTGGGGGCGCGGTTACCGCGCCCCTACGGGGTGGCAAATTGGATGGGCGTTGTGGGGGGCTACCGTTACGCATGTGGCGCTGGCCCGTTGTAGACGTAGATTTCCTGTTCGACCCTGAAATCTGAGCGTATTCGCTGGTTCAGGATGCCTTTTCACTGTCTCTCCCTCCACCCACTCCAACCGGGGCAGCCACAGTTGCATATCCGGCCCTGTCCCAGGCCCAGGCGTCGCCGTACTCGCCGGGCTCTACCTGTCGCCCTGGCGGAGGGACGATGAGGGGCACTTTCACCTCCGGAAGGGAAAACTGTTCAGTCTCGGGCGGGGATGAACGTGCCTGTCAAGTCAAATGCTGGTGTTACCAAGCCGCTTACACCACTTGCTCTCCCCAAAGCTGTGGGCAATCTCCTCTACCTTGCCCCTGAATTGTCACTCAAGCCTCTATCCTTCTCACACTATACCCTCCTCCTTCTGCCCGCGTATTCTTCATTGCTATTCGTTGTGGGGATTCGTAGCAGAACGAAACCCAAAAGCGCTTGGGAGGCCACAGAGTGCGTCTAGTGGCATGCCGGCCGTTGAGGGTGGGGTTGATGAATTTGCCAAACGCCGCAGAAGGACTGTGAAGGGCCTTAGGGGGCCTCAGAACTGCTACGATTTCCCGTTGTATTTCGAGCTTGACTTTATGTTTGAATCGTGCTATAATGGACTTTGAAAGGTCTGATGACCTGATAATCAGTTAGTAAGACCCTATGATTATCCGATGACAGTGGTGGAATAGGAGACGTAAATGAGTTCAATAGCCTTGGTGGAAATAGAGCCAGCCAGTCGAAGGACGTTGGCCGAATCAGTTGCAGAGCAACTCATCTCTCTCATATTGGGGGGGCATCTGAGTCCAGGAGATAAGTTACCCTCTCAGCAGGAACTCACAGAGAAATTGCAGGTTGGGCGTTCAACTGTCCGTGAGGCCCTTGGCAGTCTTGCCACAATGGGTCTGGTAGATATGAAGCAAGGACAGGGTACCTTTGTGAAGGAATTGGATGCCAGGACTATTGTGCGTCCTGACATCTTGGCTCGGATAATAGGCAGGAATTTGACTGAGCAGTTGCTAGAAGCGCGACAGATCATCGAACCAGAAATCGCGAATCTCGCGGCACAGAGGGCAACCGATGAGGACTTGACGGCCATACGGGAGATTCTAACCAGATGTGAGTCGGCCATCAAAGCGGGCCAATCGTTGCACCGTCTGTCTCTAGAGTTTCACCGTGCTGTCACGCGGGCAGCCCACAACGAAGTCCTCTCAATGTTCATAGACTCGATCCTGGGGCCGCTGGCCGAGCGCGGCTTGCTCTTGGAGGAGAAGCCAGGTTATCTGGAATGGGAGCTGGAGTCTCACCGAGGGGTGTATGAGAGCATCGCTCAAGGGGATGGGGATAGAGCCGGGGCCATCATGGTAAAGCACGTAGAGGAGTCTACTGTGGCATTGCTCGAAATGCTATCATGAATTGAAAGGGTCTGACTGATTGGGTGAGGTCGGCAGCATGGGAAAGCCAACTCTGTTAATCATCTACTACAGCCGTAGTGGACACGTGCGGCGCATGGCGGAGGTCATCGCCGAGGGTGCACGAAGCGAGGGAGTGAATGTCTTGCTAAAGACTCCGGACGACTGCCCGCGCCGGCTTTTGTTGGAAGCAGGCGGCTTGGTCTTTGGCTCGCCATCCTATTACAGCACCGTCGCCTGGCCCCTCAAGAAGTTCATGGACGAGGAAACGCACCCTCTTCATAAGAACTATCAACTCCGAGGCAATCTGGGCTTTGCCTTCTGTTCAGCGAATTGGTGGCCCGACGTGCATCGCTGTCTCGTAGCGATGATGTGGTTCTTGCAGAATCACCGCATGACCATCACCGACACCATTGGCTTCACCGATGAATCGCCGGATGATGTGGTGAGGCAGGATTGCCTGGCTTTTGGCCGCAAGGCGGCGCAGGCTATACTGGAAGCGGTGGACTGAAGAAGGTTCTTCTATTATGTCGTAAGGCGTGTGGAGGAATGCCATGGGGCATATGGGTACCACGAACGCTTGCTGTGGGTAGATTTGACAGAGGGAAGCTCCAGTACCGTGCCCCTAGAGGGATCCCTCATCGAGAACTACATTGGCGGCAAGGGCTTTGGCGCGCGTTTGCTGTATGACACGGTTAAGGCTCAAACCGATGCCTTTGATCCGTCTAACCTCCTGATGTTCCTGCCTGGACCTCTGACCGGCACGGTGGCCCCCTCGATGCGCGAGGTCATTGTCTTCAAATCTCCCCTGACTGGAACGTATGGGGATTCGTTCCATGGTGGGACCTTGGGCCCCGAGATCAAGTATGCCGGTTATGACGGCATCGTCATCACCGGTCGAGCCAATGCGCCTGTCTATCTCTACATTGACGACGACCGAGTGGAGGTCAGGGATGCCGCTTTTCTGTGGGGTAAGGATACCTATCAGACCTACGAGAGCCTCTACGAGGAACTGAGAGACCGCACCTTCAAGATCGCCTGCATCGGCCCGGCGGGCGAGAACCTGGTACGCTTCGCCTTGATCGACGCTATGCCCCACCGCCAGGCCGGCCGCTGCGGTGGGGGAGCAGTGATGGGTTCCAAGAATCTCAAGGCCATCGTCGTGCGAGGAACCCATCGTTTGACCGTAGCCGAACCGGACCGCCTCCTGTCCGCCGTGCGCACATCCTGGGAACAGATCAGGCGAGGGGCGGAGATGCACGGTTTTACAGAGACTGGAACACTGGGGGGCTTCGACGCTCATAGTGCCCTGGCCCTTTTTCCTGTCTACAACGCCAGGCAGGCTTCCTTTCTTGGAGCAGCCAGGATCGACGGGGTGATGCACAAAAAGCACATCTGGCTGCGCAACACGGCCTGCATGGGTTGTATCATCGCCTGTAGCAAAGTTGGCGTCCTGCGTCGCGGCGCTCACAAGGGTACTGTCTGCGAAAACGTGGAGTACGAGAGCCAGGCTTTGATGGGCAGCAACCTGGGGATCGACCACCTTGAGGGAGTAGCCTATGCCTGTCACTTATGCGATGTCCTGGGCCTGGACACCATGTCCGCTGGGGGAGTGATCGGCTTCGCCATGGAGGCGTTGGAACGGGGCCACCTGCGGCCAGAGGACGTGGATGGGCTGGACCTCAAGTTCGGGGCGTATAAGGCGGTGCATCGTATTCTGGAGATGATCGCCTTCCGGCAGGGAATTGGTGACGTCTTGGCCGAAGGCGTGAAGCGCGCCGCAGAACAAGTCGGTCAGGCTTCGTACAAGTATGCCGTACACACCAAGGGGCTGGAGATGCCTGGTTACGACCCGCGCGGGTTGCCCGGCCACGGTCTGGGCTACATGACCGGCGACAAGGGTGGCGAACACGTGCAGGGCTACATGGTGGGCTACGAGGCCTGGGGAGGAACCTGGCGCGGTCGCAAATTCGAGCGTTTCGGCGTCGAAGGCAAGGCCGAAGTTCTGATCTGGCTGCAGGACTATCAGGTCGGGACCAACACACTGGTGAAGTGCGACTTCACCAAAGGCAGCAGTGAGGAAGGTGGCGGTACTTCGCCCGAGACTTTTGCCAAGATGTTGAGCGCGGTCACCGGCACTGAGTACACAGGTGAGGATATCAACCTCGTAGGTGAGCGCATCTACAACTTGACGCGGCTGTTCAACCTGCGCGAGGGCTTTACCCGCAAGGACGACGATGTGGCCTATCGCTGCCGCGAGGATTCATTACCCGACGAACCGGTCAAGGGCCGCCGGCTGACCCGCGAGGACCTGGACTATATGCTGGACGACTACTATCGCCTCCGAGGCTGGAACGAGCAGGGCGTGCCAACGCCGACGAAGCTGAAAGAACTGGGGCTTGAGCAAGACGGGCGACAGCAGGGCATCGTCTGAGTTCCAGGCACGGTTTTGACAAGGAGAATGGATGCATGGATGCTGCGAAGGCGGGTCACCGCCACTTTCGTGTCTTGTCTGATGAACAGTGCCAACAGATTCACCTGGCCAGCCTGGAGATATTGAGTCGCACAGGGATCCGGGTCATGGACGAGGAAGCGGTCGCGCTGCTACGGGAGGCTGGGGCCGACGTGACCGACGGTAACCTGGTGCGCTACCCACCGCATCTGGTCGAGTGGGCATTGAGCGTGGCCCCGCCGCGCGTGGTGCTCTGTCACCGCAACGGCGAGCGGGTGATGTGGTTGGAGGATCGCAATGTCTACTTCGGCACCGGCTCCGACTGCCCCAACGTGTTAGACTCTTTCACCGGTCAGCGGCGAAAGTTCCTCAAGCAAGACGTGGCGCAGGGCATCTGTCTCTGCGACGCCCTGGCCAACATCGACTTTGTGCTGTCCATCGGCCTCATCTCCGACGTGCCTGTGGCTGTGTCGGACGTGCATCAGTTCGAGGCCATGCTGCTTAACACTGTAAAGCCTATCGTCTTCACCGCTCATGGGCTGGAAGGCTGCCGAGACATTATTGAGATGGCCGAGGTTGCGGCTGGTGGTGCGGACGAGTTGCGCCGCAATCCTAATGTAGCCGTATTTGTCGAGGCCAACCCCCCGCTGCAATTCAACAGAGAGACGTTGCAAAAGATCCTGTTTATGGCCGAGAAGATGTTGCCAGTCGTTTTCGGCTCTGGTCCCATGATGGGCGCTTCCGGCCCCCAGACGCACGCTGGCATCATCGCCCTGTCCAATGCCGAGAATCTGGCGGGCAACGTCATCGTCCAGCTCAAACGACAGGGCACGCCCTTCATTTACGCTCACGGTATCCACCCGCTGGACATGCGTACCACCGTGCTGCCCTACGGCGCGCCAGAGCTCTCGCTCAATACCGGGGCAGCGGCCGATCTCGCCCACTTCTACCATCTGCCGGTATGGGGCTATGCTGGCTGTAGCGATGCCAAGATGCTCGACCAGCAGGCGGCTATGGAGGCCACCGCCTCAGTGATCATGTCCATCCTGACTGGCAACAACCTGGTACACGATGTCGGGTATCTGGAGAGCGGCCTGACCAGCAGTTTCGAGATGATCCTCCTCTCTGACACGGCTATTGAGATGGCCCGCTGTATGCTGAAGCCCATCAAGATTGACGAGGAGACGTTGGCACTTGATCTGATCCACGAGGTTGGGCCGGGTGGCTCCTATATCGAAAAGAAACACACCCTGAAACACTTTCGGGAGGTGTGGTATTCCGACGTGGTTGACCGGTGGAACTATGAGAAGTGGGTTGAAGCGGGCAGTCTAACGATGGGCGAGCGCCTCAACCAGAAAGTGAAGCAGATTTTGCAGGAGCACACCCCTGAACCGCTGCCTGATGACAAAGTGCAGGCTATCAGAGAGATCGTGGAACGAGCGGAGCAACGTTCGGTAGAGAAAAGCGGTTAGGAAGATGTTTGACGCGCTGATTCGGGGTGGCACGATCATCGATGGCTCTGGTAACCCCTGGTTCAAAGGTGACGTGGCCATCAGTAAGGGCAAGATCGTCCAGATCGGGCGGGGGATTCGCGCACATGGCCGCCGGATCATAGATGCAGAGGGGTTGGTCGTCTCACCCGGCTGGGTAGACGTGCATAGCCACTCCGATTGGTCGCTGATGGCATACCCCTATGCGGACAGTCTGCTGATTCAAGGCGCTACCCTTACCGTGACGGGGAATTGCGGCTACTCAGCAACGCCTCTGGTCGGTGTCGCCCTGGAAAGAGGCGAACGACGGGCCAAGACATACACCTCTGATTTCGAGGTAGATTGGTCCACGTTTGATGGGTATCTGGGCCGGCTGGAGCGGCAGGGAGTGTCTATGAACGTGGCCTCCCTGGTGGGACACAGCACCATCAGGTTGTGTATCATGGGACATGCGGAGAGGAAAGCCACCCCCACGGAACTGAGCGAGATGGAGAAACTGGTGGACGCGTCCATGAAAGCAGGCGCTTTCGGCCTCTCCACCGGGCTCGTCTACTGGCCTGGCTGCTGGTCCGATACCGAAGAGATAATCGCGCTCGCCAAGGTCGCAGCCAGGCACCAGGGGATCTACGTGTCGCACATCAGGGGAGAGCGTGAGACGAACGTCGAGGCCATGAAAGAGGCCATTACGATTGGCGAAAAAGCGGGTATCCCGGTCCACATCTCTCACATGCAAAGCAAGTTCCCAGCGTATGGGAGAGCCGAGGAAAAGTTGAGGCTGTTGCACCAGGCTCGTCAGAGCGGTATTGACATCGCCTGTGATACGGACGCCTTCCCCTGGATATACTACGAGGCCAGTTCTTCCCTCCCTCCATGGCCGTTCAAGTCCGATCACGAGACATTTGTGGCTATGCTCAAAGATCCGGAGAGCAGAGCCAGGCTCAAAGAGGAAATGAGGGCCATCGACCCGTACGGGCCACTCGGCAGAACGGGAGACGGCGGCATCTATCAGCAACGCGCCTGGGACAGGGTGTGGGTCTACGAATGTAGGTCTGATCCCGGCGTCGAGGGGAAGAAGATATCGGAAGTTGCCTCAGAACGGCAGATCGAGCCCGAGGACGTCCTATTCGACTTGATCATTGCTGAGGGAGGCGAGGGGCCCTACGTGTTCGTCGCCCACATCGAGGACGATCATCACATCACTGCTCCCGATCCCCTGTGCATCTTCCCCAGCACCGACTGCGAAGCGATGGATCTCTCGAAAGTGGGACCGCGCTACATGCAATACAGCCAGGAGTGGCTCAGTATGTTCCCACGAGTGTTTAGCCGCTATGTCAAAGAAGAAGGGTTGATGACCGCAGAGGAGGCCATCAGGAAGATGACTTCTTTCGCCTGTCAGCGTTTTGGGATCAGGGACAGGGGCATGATCCGGGAGGGGATGTGGGCCGACGTGACCGTTTTTGACTATGACAAGATCGAAGCCAGGGGGACCTACGAGGACCCACTGGAGCGCCCTTGTGGGATTGAATACGTCTTGGTCAACGGTCAGGTGGCTGTTGATGAGGGGGAGTACACAGGGAGATTGGCAGGACAGGTGCTAAGGCATTAATATCCATTCTGACATAGATTGCCAGGCAAAGGTGAGGAGGAGGCTATGCCAGTTTTCAGCCGCAGAGAAATGGACCGCAGGGTTAGAAACTTGCGTCAGAAGATGGCGGAACAGGGAATCGGCTGCGTCACTGCTACTTCCTACGCCGCCTCATACTACTTGAGCGGTGTGCCCATCCACTGTTTCGGCCGGCCGATGGCAACGCTGATCCCTCTGGAGGGGGAGGCTGCGATGGTGCAGTCCATCATTGAGAAGGGGCATACCGAGAGGCAATCGTGGATCAAGGATGTGCGGACCTATTGGGACTGCAACATAGAGCCCACCTACGAGAATCCCAGACCCCCGCTGGCTTCGATGGTGCACCTGGTCAAGGACGCTCTGGCAGGCTGGAGGCTGGAGACTGGCCGCATCGGTATTGAGGAGGGGCACCTCCCGTTGGGGCACTACGAGGCTCTGAGAGCAGCGCTGCCGAAGGCTGAGTTCGTGGGTGTTTCCGATATGCTGGATCGGCTGCGCATGGTCATGTCGGAGGAGGAGTTGCGCCTGACCCGCCTGGCCGACGCCATCGCAGACCTGGGACAGGAGACGCTGATCCGCGCTATCGAACCCGGCAAGCCGGCCTACAAGTTGGCCACGCACGTCAAGACCGTGATGACGGAGGAGATTCTGAGCCGACATCCAGACACCCCCTTCCTCATCCACGCTGGTTGTGGGCTCGGCTCGGTGGAGAAGGCGGCCGGCCACAGCGAGTGGACAACCTGGAATCTGGAGGATCGGGTCAAAGAGGGTCAACTACTAGAGACGGTAATGTCAGTCTGGCTGTGGGGCTACTGGGGCAATGTGGAGCGAGCGGTGGCCGTGGGTGAACCGACAGAGGTTGTGCGCCGGCCCTTTGAGATCATGGTGGAGGCGAATGAAGCAGCCATCGCTGCTATACGACCGGGCGTCCGGCTTGCGGACGTAGATCGCGTCACCAAGGACGTGTTCGCCAAATACGGCTATGGCACGCGCACTGGTTCGGGCTGTGGTCGGGGCATCGTCAGTTACGAGGGCAACGCCCGCGAACTGAAGATGGACCTGCGTCTTTACTCCGACGTGGTGCTTGAGCCGGGAATGGCCTTTTCCCTGGAACCCGACCTGCGGGTACCGGGAGTAGGAACTTTCCGCCACTGCAACACGATCATCGTCACTGAAGATGGCTGTGAGGTAGACTCTCGTCTCCCGAGAGGGGTGATATGGGTTTAGCAGGAATGGGCTGTCGCTGCACCCGAACACATTCCAATATCTGAAAGGTGAAGCCAATGACAAGTGAAACTGCTTTTATGATGGATACGTCCAGCATCAAGTATGGTCCCGGCGTCACACGCGAAGTGGGGTACGACATGAAACAGTTGGACGCCAGGCGTGTGATGGTCGTGACCGATCCCAACCTGGCGGACAGCGAGCCGGTCTCTATCGCACTTGAAGCGTTACGGGCAGAGGGGATCGACGCCGTGCTCTTTGACCGTGTGCACATCGAGCCCACGGACGTCTCCTTCAAAGAAGCCATTCAATTTGCGACGGGCGGTCAGTTCGATGGGTACGTCGCTGTCGGTGGCGGTTCGACTGTGGACACAGCCAAGGCAGCTAACTTGTACGCCACCTATCCGGCGGATTTCCTCGCCTACGTTAATCCACCCATCGGCGAGGGCCGCCCGATCCCGGGACAACTGAAGCCTCTGATTGCCATACCCACTACAGCAGGTACGGGCAGCGAGACAACCGGCGTGGCGATTTTCGATCTCTTGGAGATGCACGCCAAGACAGGCATTGCCCATCGCGCGCTGCGCCCGGTGATGGGCATTGTGGACCCCAATAACACCCGCACGCTTCCCAGGATGGTAGCGGCTTGCACGGGTCTGGATGTGTTGTGCCACGCGCTGGAGTCGCTCACGGCGCTTCCGTTTCACCAACGGCCAGCGCCTGAACATCCCGGCTTGCGGCCTGCTTATCAGGGATCTAACCCGATCAGCGATGTGTGGGCCTCGCGGGCGATTGAGATGGTTTCTCAGAACATTGTCCGTGCGATTGAAGACCTCTCTGACGACGAAGCGCGCGGTCAGATGTTGCTCGCAGCCTCCTTTGCGGGCATCGGCTTCGGGAATGCTGGCGTTCATCTGCCACATGGGATGTCGTATCCGGTGTCTGGCATGGTGCGCGATTTTGTGCCTGAGGAGTATCCGCCGGATCACCCCATCATTCCGCACGGCATGGCCGTCACTCTCAACGCTCCCGCCGTGTTTCGCTTTACCGCGCCGGCAAATCCAGAGCGCCATCTCTACGCTGCTCAGTTGATGGGTGTGGACACATCCGACGTGGACCCAGAAGACGCCGGTGAACTGCTCGCCGGTGCGATTGTCGATTTGATGCGTCGGACCGGTATGCCCAATGGACTGAGCGCTGTGGGCTACGGACCGGATGACGTGGATCAACTGGTCGCCGGCACGTTGCCCCAGCACCGTGTCACCAAACTTGCGCCACGTCCGGCCGGTGCAGCGGAGCTCAAGCAGATCTTCCTGGACTCTATGACGTGCTGGTAACCTGGTGATCTGGAGGAAGTTTGAAATGGAATTGACCAGCCGGGAAAGGGTCTCGTTGGCCCTGAACCATGAGGAGCCGGATCGTGTGCCGATCGCCTTTGGAGCAGAAGGGGCCACGTCTATGCTCGTGCCGGCGTATGAGAACCTGAAGCAGCACCTGGGGATAGATAGCAAGACGAGGCTTTTCGATCGTGCCTTCCAGTACGCTCGCATTGACGAGGAGGTCATGGCATACTTTCAAGCCGACCTTCGGCCTCTGGTGTGTCCGGTCTCTGCCCGCTGTGCTCCCGTAGACGGCCCAGGTGATTCGTTCACCGATCTGTGGGGCATCACTTATCAGCGCCTTCCCGGTGGGTATTACTATGACATGATCTCGCAGCCCCTGCAAGGAGCGCTCACGCCCAAGGATGTGGAGGAGTATCCCTGGCCGGACCCCGAGATGATGCTAGACCTGAGTGGCCTGGCCGACAGAGCCCGGCAGTTGCGCCGGGAAGGCCAGTATGCAATTGTTGGAATCCCAGGAGGCCCCAGTTCGATTTTCGAATTGGCGTATTGCCTGCGAGGCATGCCAGAGTTCATGATGGATCTGGCAGGCAATCCAGAGATGGCCCACGCCTTGTTTCGTCGCCTGACTGATTTGGCGAAGGCCACGACCGCGCAGTTCTTGCGCGAGGTGGGAGACTACATCGATATATTTCGGCTGGGGGACGATCTGGGTATGCAAACCGGTCCCTTCATCTCTCCCAGGATGTACCGCGAAATGGTCAAGCCATACATGCGGGAGTACTACTCCCTGATCCACAACCTGACGGATGCTCATCTGTACCTGCATTCCTGTGGCAGCGTCTACAGACTAATAGAAGACCTTATTGAGATCGGAGTGGACGTGCTCAACCCGGTTCAGGTCAGTGCCAGGGACATGGATCCCCGACGGCTAAAGCGAGAGTTCGGCGACCGGCTCTGCTTCTGCGGGGGCATAGACACCCAGCGCGTGCTCCCACGAGGGACGCTGGAAGAGGTGCGGGAGGAGGTGCGACGTCGCATTGGAGAACTGGCACCGGGCGGCGGCTACTTGCTGGCCGCTGTACACGCCATCCAACCTGACGTACCTCCTGAGAACGTCTGCGCGATGTTTGAGGCAGCGTTGAGCCATGGACAATATCCTGTGCAGTAGTTTGCAGAGAGAGAAAGGGGGTGATAACGGGAAGAGTTGAGACTGAACGATTGTCTGTATTGGGTCAGGATTAAGAAGCTAACCGAATTAAGGAGGAGCAAACATGAAACGGCTAGTCATAACAATCAGTATTCTCGTTGTGGCATCAATGCTGCTTTCCGCCTGTGCCACATCGACCCCTGAGGCCACGACGGCGCCACCAGAGGTGCCAACAGAAGCGCCAGCAGAAGCGCCGACAGAAGCACCAGTGGAAGAATCGGGTGGTGGTTCCATCGTCATGGCCGACATGGAGCCCAACACCATGAACCCCTACATAGCCTCCGAGGCCATCGCCCGTGCCTGCATTGCCCTGGCGCAAAGGGGGCTGGTCGGCGTGGACCTTGATGGCAACTGGTTCCCGGCGCTGGCGGCCGAGATCCCAACCGTGGAGAACGGCGGCGTATCTGCGGATGGCAAGATCATCACCTGGAGACTGCGGCCAGGACTGAAGTGGTCCGACGGCACGCCGCTCACCTCCGACGACGTCAAGTTTACCTGGGAAGCGGTCTTTCACCCGGAGAGCACAGCCACACAGACAATGGGCTTTGACCTCATCGAAGACATCGAGACGCCAGACGAGGTCACGGCAGTGGTTCACTATTCCGAGTTCTACGCCGCCTGGATCACCCAGTTCGCGCTGGGACTTCTGCCCATGAGCGCCGGAGAGCCGGCAGACATGGGGAACTGGGAGTGGAACCGCACGCTCAATCCGACCAATGGCCCCTTCATGCTGACGGAGTGGGTGGCGGCGGATCACATGACCTATGAGCGGAATCCCTACTGGCACGAGGAGGGGAAACCGTACCTGGATAAGATCTACTACCCCATCGTCTTCGAGCTGGAAACTCAGCGCCAGATGTTACTCGCTGGAGAGAACGACATGCACCACTGGCTGGACTCAGAATACGTCGATCAGATGAGTCAGGCGGGTATGACCGTACAGCTCAGTCCCTCTCCTTACTGGTACCGGATCCAATTCAAGTTGAGTGAGTTTGGTGATGATCGGGCCTCGCCTCCGGCCAATCCGCATCCCATCCTGGGCGACCCCAGGGTCCGCGGGGCACTCTTCTACGCGTTCAACAAAGAGGAGATCACGTACAACTACGTTGAGCCCGTGCTCGTGCATTCCATGTTCTACCGCGGTGCTTACAACTGCGAGGACGAGTTGGAGCCCTACGAGTACAATCCGGACCAGGCCATGGCCTTGTTGGAGGAGGCGGGCTGGACAGACGAGGACGGCGACGGCGTTCGCGAGTGCCACGGCTGCATGTATGCCGAGGAAGGCGCTCCCATGCGGCTGATGATCAGCACCTACTCAGGCTGGGGCGTCGAGGACAATGAGGTGGTCGCGGTGGAACAGCTCAAAGCCGTTGGCGTTGACGTCTATGTCCAGAACTTTGAGCCCACCATCCTCTACGGGACCTACGGCGAGGGCTCACCGGCCCGCAAGGGTGAGTTCGACATCCTCTTCTGGGACTATGAGCTGGGTGTCGATCCTCACTCGAAGGCTGAGGACTTTTATGCCACGTGGCGGATTCCGACGGAGGAAAACCCCGGTGGCTTTAACTGCACGCGTATCTCGGACGAGGAGATCGACGAGTGGCTAAAGATCGCCGGCAGCACGCCGGACGTGGCGACGCGTAAAGAGGCCTACTGCAACATCGCCAGGAAGATTCGCAACGAGATCTTCTCGGAGTGGATTATTGGCGTGGGCACGAGTCCTTCCGCCAGCAGCCCAAGGGTGAAAGGCTGGCAGGCCAACGAGGCCTTTATGCCCTACGCTGTCTTTGGCTGGGATGCCGAAAACTGGTACATCGAGGAATGAGGTTGGTCTGTGGGGGAGGCGGCTTGCCGCCTCTCCCCAACCAATCACCAAACTTTTGAGGTAAGTGAGGGACAAGTCAAGCAATCTTGGCTAGGTTCTCTCACGTGTTGGCTGCGTGGCATACTGTTTGAGCGCCTGAGCGTGAAGTTGGAGTACGAGGAACTGGAGCGCCCCCGCTGCGTCGGCGGGATGAGGGCGACGCTCCACATTGAGCCGGGGCCGGCTGAGGCAGCGAAACGAAGGCTGATGGGTGTGACGCGACACGCCGCACTCGTCAATACACTTGCACGTCCGCCGGAGATTGCCATCCGCTCTGCATAAGAAAGCGAGTGAGAGGACATGGAACTGAGATGCGCCGTTTGTCGCGTGCAAGCCTGTTGTGAAGAACCGGGCGGCAAACCCTATCCCTCTTTCTGCCCGATGTCCCAGGAGACGCAAGCCCTGACCCAGGCCCGGGCTGCCTATGGCGACCAGGAGACGCGAGACCTGGCCCAGGCTGCGGCGCGCACCGAGGCGGCGGGCTACTGCAAGGAGACTCGGGTCGAGGAGATAATGAGTTTCGCCCGGCGGCTGGCGATCAGGCGGCTGGGCATCGCTAGTTGTGTTGGACTCATCCGGGAGGCGAGGCTGTTGCAGGAGATCCTGGAGGCCAACGGCTTCGAGGTGTTCAGCGTATGCTGCAAAATGGGATCAATCCCCAAAGAGGAGATCGGTCTGGCCGATGGGGAAAAGATTCATCCCGGCCAATTTGAGGCGCTGTGCAATCCGGTAGGCCAGGCCCAGTTGCTCAACGAGGCCGGGACCAGGTTGAACATCGCTGTTGGGCTGTGCGTGGGACACGATAGCCTCTTCTTCCGGCATTCCGAGGCCCCGGTCACGGTGTTGGTGGCCAAGGACCGGGTGACGGGGCACAACCCCGCTGCCACCCTCTACACCAGCCATTCATACTACCGGCGGCTGCGGGGAGGCGGAGGGATATGAATGGCGGTCGCTGGTTCAGCGGCAGATGCGGCGAGGAGAGGGAGAATACCAGCGGCAGCAGAACAGGACAACGGGGCGAACGATTACCCAAGGAGTTGATAAATGAGTCGTTATATCATCCGCCGGCTACTCCAGGCCATCCCGCTTCTGTTTCTGGTGAGCATCTGCGTTTTTGGCCTGATTCAACTTGTGCCAGGCGGCCCCATGGGTGTCTATGGGAAGAATCCTAACCTGACGCCTGAGGCTCTGGAGAACTTGCAGGCCAAGCTGGGACTGGATCAGCCTTTGCATATCCAGTACCTGCGATGGCTGGAGAAGGTTTTACATGGTGATTTCGGTCATTCCTACGATACCAAACGGCCCGCTCTGGTAGAGATCGGTGACCGCTTACCTGCTACCCTGTATCTGATGACATTCACCTTTGTCGTCGTCTTGCTTATTTCCATACCTGTCGGCGTCTTGTCGGCGGTGAAACAGTATTCTGTTTTGGACGTGGTTATCACGGGCCTGTCCTTTGCCGGCCAGGCATTGCCCGTCTTCTGGATTGGATTGGTCCTTATGTTGGTCTTTTACGCCTGGCTGAAGAATCCTGTCACTGGCAAAGGACTTCTCCCGGCCGCGGGGATGTATACTATGGGACAGCCTTTTAGCATAGTTGATCGCATCAAACACTTGATCCTGCCAGCCACGTCCCTTGGCCTGGCGTGGGTGTCATGGTATTCTCGCTACTTGCGGTCCAGTATGTTGGACATCATTAACAAGGACTATATTCGGACAGCGCGGGCCAAGGGGTTGGCAGAAAGGACGGTAATCTATACACATGCGCTCAAGAATGCAGCCATCCCCCTCGTCACCATCATTGTCATGGACCTGCCCTTTCTTTTCAGCGGAGCCCTGTACACCGAGCAAATTTTCTCGTGGCCAGGTATGGGACGTCTGTTCTTTCGATCTGCCGAGCGCCGCGACTACCCAGTTCTCATGGCCGTGATCATGGTCAGCGCGGTGCTGATCATCCTGTCCAGCCTTTTGGCCGATATCCTGTACGCCTACCTGGATCCACGGATTAGATATGAGTGAAAAATCTAAGCAGGAGAACCGTATGAGCCGGTCGCCCACCGTCAAATCCATTGCAGGGGAAGAACACGGGCCATTGAGCAGGGGACGTCCTCCTGAGACCATGCTGGGCACAGTTTGGAGGCAGTTCAGACGTCACCCTCTGGCGATCGTCGGATCAAGCATATTGCTCGTCATTGCGCTCATGTCCGTCTTTGCGCCTCTGTGGCCCCACGACCCAGAAACGCTTGATGTGATCAACAGATGGCAGCTGCCCTCGCTGGCCCATCCCATGGGCACCGACAGAATCGGCAGGGACATGATGGCCCGCATCCTTCACGGGGGACGCATCTCGTTGAGTGTGGGTATCCTGGCCATGCTCACCGCCATTGTTATTGGTACCATTGTCGGCGGCACAGCCGGTTATTGCGGGGGAGTGGTAGACAACGTGCTTATGCGCTTCACCGATTTCTTACTCTGCTTTCCAAGTTTATTCGTACTGATCTTGCTCTCATCCCTGCTGCGACAAACCCAAATCCCTTTCTTACAGGGAGGGGTAGCAAGCATCGTGCTTGTTATCGGTGCAATGTCCTGGATGTCCGTGGCTCGCCTGGTACGGGCTCTCTTTCTAAGCATCAAACACGAGGAATTTATCATGGCAGCACATGCCTATGGGGCGTCAGACCTGAGGATTATGTTCCGTCACATCCTGCCCAACTCCGTAGGCCCTATCATTGTCAATGGCACCATGGGGGTAGGGTGGTGAAAATTGGTCAAACGGCTGCCCACGCTCGATCCCATTTTCGTTCAGATTTGCTATGGGAAGCAAAGACATCCCGTCTCTTTGCTTGAACAGAACGTCCCAACTCCTCCTTACACCAGGCTAAAACCTTCTT
>JAUWNP010000191.1 GCA_030612585.1 Anaerolineae bacterium | reverse complement strand
CAAACGATGTCACCATACTGCGGGCTCTCTGGGATGAGATTGTCGTCGGGCTGGAGACTCTCGGCGTTGTCGCCGAAATGCGTAATGACTGGATCTCGGATGTGGGCTTCAGTTTCGACATCAGTTTCCGAGGGCCGCTCTACGATGGGCACGATCGTAGCAAGGGGAAGGTACGGATAGACGTCAACAGGCGACTGGAGGAAGTGGAGACGCACCGGGAGTTGGTGACGTCAGAGTACGACGACGTACGTCCTTTCATCGTCACCGTGCTGACATTGGAGCATCTGCTGGCCGAAAAGGTGCGGGGCAAGCCTCGGGATCTGTACGATATCTGGCTGCTGTTACGCCAAGGAGTGCAGCCAGACTCAAATCTAATGGAGCGCAAACTCGGCTTGTATGAAATGAAGTGGGAACCCAGTAGGCTAAAGCAGGCCTTAGAACGAGTTCGCTCTGAATGGGAACGGGATCTTCAGCCCCTACTACCTCAGTTCGTGGACTACGGGGATGCGCGCGAGGCCATCACCACCTTGCTGGAGTGAAGCCCTGGCTCGCACGCAATCTCGCTGGCAATGCCGCGGAGAGAAACTACTGGGAGCGGTTTGAGCACGGTTAGTCCTCTCACCGCGGCCTGAGCCGCGCCACAGGCAAAAAACAAAAGACCCGTCCTCTTTGGCGGGTCTTTGTGGTGCCGAGAGACAGATTTGAACTGTCGACTCCCTGATTTTCAGTCAGGTGCTCTACCAGGCTGAGCTATCTCGGCGCACCGATATTCTATCCTAAATAGCCGGATTGTCAAGCGAATAGTCGCTTCAAGGGATAACGGAACCCCTACCACTGACGCCGACTACAGCCGCCGCGCCAGCGCCAACGCCTGCTCCCGCGTCTTAACCTCCCCAGCCGCCTGGGCCTCCCGCAGCGTTTCCAGCAGCCGCCCAATCTCCGGCCCTTCCGCCAGATGCAGTTCGGCCATCAGGTCGTGGCCTGTGACCAGCGGAGGCGGGGCTATCGTCTCCTGGTACCGCTCGAAGTAGTGGGTCAGCAGCGTCTCCGCCACCTCCAGCCGTCGCGCCCAGCGGGGCTCCTGGAGATTCGGGCCACAGGTCGCCAGGTAGTCGGCCAGGCTTAGCAGCACCACCTCGACGCCAGCGTCGCCTGTGGCGCGGAAGTAGCGATAGACGGCGCGGCGGGTGACCCGTTCGGCGCGGGCCAGGTGAGCCGGGCGCAGGTGTCCTTTGACCATGGCGCGCACGCGCGCCACCTCGTCGTGGCTAAAACGCAGCGCCCGCAGCCGCGCTGCTGCCATCCGTGCTCCCACCGGTTCGTGGTCGTAGAAGTGTATGCGGCCATCCTCGCCTTGTGACCAGGTCTCAGGCTTGCCAACGTCGTGCAGTAGCGCCGCCAGTTTGAGCAGCAGCGCCCGGTTGCGCCCACCGCTGATCTCGACCGCCAGGTGCACGCGCACGTCGCTGGCGAACTGGCCCAACACTCGCGCCAGGTCGCCCCAGGCGGCGGGAGGCCCGTCCGCCAGAGCGCGTGGCCCGACCTCCTGCCCCGTGACGGCAGCGACGACGCCCTCCAGCGAGTCGACCATCAACAGCGTGTGCTGCCACACGTCGAAGCGGTGCGGCGACGACTGGGTGACGCCCTTGAGCAGTTCCAGTTCCGGCACCATGTGGGGCAGCAGGCCAAGTTCGTCGAGCCGCTGCAGGTGAAGGACTGCGTTCTGTGTCGCCAGTGTACGCGCAAACTCATCCCGCACTCGCTCTGCCGCCGGGGTGGTCAGCAGAGGCGCATCACGGTGGATCCCGGCCGCCGTCTGCGGCTCGATCTCGAAGCCCAGTTCGGCCTCTATCCGCACGGCGCGCAGCAGTCGCACCGGGTCGTCCCGGAAAACCCACTCGCTCGTCGCGCGGATGCGCCTGGCCTCCAGGTCGGCCTGGCCGCCCGTCGGATCCACCAGCGTGCCCGTCTCGTCCAGCGCCAGCGCGTTGATGGTGAAGTCACGCGCGAGCAGATCGGCCTCCAGGTCAGCGCCCCGCAAGGCCGCGAAGTCCAGTTCCAGCCTGGCGCCGTCCGCAGCCGCCAGCACGACCCGGCCGGCATCCCGCTCCACGTCCAGTGGGAAGTAGGCCCCGCCCAGTGTATTGGCCACGGCCCGCGCCAGGCCCATCGCGTCCCGGTTCACGGCGAAGTCCCAATCGTGTACAGACCGGTCCAGCAGCGCGTCGCGCACCGCGCCCCCCACCGGCCACACCCGCGCCCCGCGTTCCTCGGCCAACCGGTGCACGACCTGCCAGGGCCAGTCAGGCAGGCGTATCTTTGTTTTCGTTGTCATCTTTGTCATCGGTCACCTCCACGGTTGGCACGAGGATCACTCGTGGCTTTTCCTTGGGACGGCTGCGCTGGGCGGCCCGGCGTGCCTCGCCGGCCGTCCATCCCACTCCGGCCACGTGCCCGCGCACCAGCGCCACCCAGCGGCCGGCGTAGGGTGCGAGGTCAGCCCGCCGTAGTCCCACGTCTTCCGTCATCGCAACTGTATGATAGCGGAGAAACCGATGATGTCAAGCCACCCGGTCTGCAGACCCGGAAACCGGCGAGTATCTTCTCAAAAAGGTGGGGCGAAAGTAGGTCGGATTTGCTATCCGACCCTGTGGCGGTTAGCAAAACCGCCCTACGCTGCCCTTGCCCCAAGGTATTGAAAAGATACGTTACGAGCATCTGTAGGTCAGCGATTTTTCTAGCAAAACTCTTTTCTAGCGAAACTCTATGAGATTCCTCACCACATTTTAACCTTCATCTGCCATACTATGGTGTGTAGTGATATGTTATGTTCTGGTGTAATCTGTCTGAGAATGTTTCTTGCGAAGGGGGAGGAATGGAACGTGGAGCCGCTATCCCTGTACGAGTAAGAGATGGCGGATTGTGATCATCAGCCTCTTCAGGATGCCTGCGGCGCCCTGCCTTCCACAAGTGGCCGACAGGGACAGCGAATTGATAGGAGGCACACCACATCGGGGCTAGATTCCTAAGATAACCAGCCCCGCGTGGCGGCACCATCGGGGCTGATAGCACTGGGGGCGGAACACCCTGTGCAGTCCAAGCATGCTATAATTGGCAAGCACTGTCACCTTTCCAGAGGGCGCTGGCATAGACTGACAGACAATCAACAGCATCGCGTTCTGGATCGTGGACAATCGGGCTCACGGGGACCTCCTTTGTGAGCCTTGTTTATTCCCGGCTTGGTATGACTCAAAGAAAGGAGTTAGGAAAATGACGCTGCGGCGCTATCTTTGCACGAATGTACTTCTTTGTATGATCTTTCTGGCCACAGGCTGTGGTAGTACCGACGTAACTCCTGTAGCCACCACTTCTGCTTCTGCTCCAACTCCTGAATCCACCGGACTCACTTACGTTGTCCAGCGGGGCAGGGTGACCAGGAAATTGGAGTTCACCGGACGGATCTCACCGGTGGACGAAGTGCCGCTCTACTTCAAGACTGCCGGCTACGTCAAGCAAGTTTTCGTCCAGCCGGGTGACCAGGTCAAGGCTGGCGACTTGCTGGCAGAGTTGGAGACCGAGTTGGGGATTGAGAGCCTGCAGAATCAGATCGCCTCGGCAGAGTTGGGTCTGGCAGTTGCCCAGGCCAGGCTGACCCAGGCCGAGGAAGCCAACGTCTACGCCATCGCCCAGGCCGAGACGGCATTGGTGCTGGCCCAGGAGCAACTGGCCCGCACCAAGGCACTCCGGGCCACCTACACCGCTGGCGCCGTCAGCGGGCGCGTCGGCCTGGAGCGGGCAGAAGACCAACTGGCATGGGCGGAGATCGAGCATCAGAAAGCATTGGATCGGTACTGGGAGCCACAGGACGTGCACGATAGATATGCCTTCGCTCTCCAGCAAGCCCAATGGAATCTGGAAACCGCCGAGGCCCAGCACGACCAGGCTACTGCCAACCAGTGGGCCTACCAACACGAGTTCAAGATCGCGGAAATCGGTGTGAACCAGGCCGAGGCGGAGTTGGAGCAACTGAAGAAGGGCGTGGACCCGGTGTTGATCATCCAGGTACAGCAGGCACAGCAAGCGTTGGACCGGCTGAAAGAGAGTTCGCAAATCGTCGCCCCGGTGGACGGCGAGGTCGTCTCTCTCTCTCTCTACACCGGCCGGCCCGTCGAACCGTTCAGGGTAGTCATCGTCGTCGCCGACCCGTCGGTTCTGGAGGTGAGTGCCAGCCTCTCCGACGACGAGTTGAAAGACCTGACCGAGGGGCAAGAGGCCACCATCGCCCTCAGCACCAACCCGGACCGCAGTTGGACCGGCACCATCCGTCGCCTGCCCTATCCCTACGGCACCGGCGGCAGCGTCGAGAGCCCGGGCGGCGCCGACAGTTCCACCCGCATCAACCTGGAAGGGGATCTCGGCGAACTGAACCCGGGCGACCTGGTCCGCGTGACCATCGTCCTGGAGAAAAAAGACGAGACCCTCTGGCTCCCGCCAGATGCGCTTCGCACCTTCCAGGACAGCCACTTCGTCATCGTGCAGGATAGCACGGGCCAGCGCCGCGTAGATGTTGAACTAGGCATCGAGGGCCAGGATCAGGTGGAGATTCTGCAGGGGCTCGAAGAAGGCCAGGTGGTTGTTGCTCCATAAACGGATTTGCAGGGGTAGCGGCCTGATACAGAAACACTAGTTTGGTGAAGAGGAAGTGTATGGAACTTCGAGAGATTCTTCGAATCGTCTGGAAGCGACTTTGGTTAATTGTGCTTGGCACGTTGCTGATCTCCATCGCTGTCTTTATGGCGAGCAGGAGTATGCAACCCATATACCAGGCCAAAGTGACCATGATGGTCAATACATCAACAAATGCGCCCTTGTCGATTTCCACCTCTCTCTTGACGGGGGAGGATTTGGCCGTGACTTACAGTGAGTTGCTCAAGACCAGACCGCTCCTGGAGATCGTAATTGCCAACCTTAATTTGGATCTTTCTCCCGATGACCTGACAGAGGACATGCTTAGCACGAATCTGATCCCCGGAACACAGTTGTTGGAGTTGATTATAGAAGATACGGATGCGCAGCGAGCCAGCGACATTGCAAACGAAATCGCCTTTACATTCATTTCTTTGCATAACACAGAACAGCAGCTTCAAAGCATCGTAGCGCTCGAGCAGGACCTGGTCACACAAATGGCTAACGTGAAGGAACTCATAGAACAGAATCAAGCGCGCATCTCATCTGGTCTATTGACGGAGGAACAGGCAAACCTCGTACAGGCCGCTCTGTCTGGTCAGCAAGGCACTTATGCCGGTCTCCTGGGAACTTATTTGAACATCCGACTCACTCAGGCCCAGTTGCTTGACATTGCTGTGGTCGAGCCGGCGATTGCTCCCGCAAAACCCATCCGACCAAGTCCGATTCTCTATACCTTCCTGGGATCTTTTGTTGGTCTTGTATTCAGTGCGGGAGTGGCTTTCCTGATGGAGTATATGCACCGCTCCTTTGAGACTAGCGATGACGTCAGTCAGATATTGCCTCTGCCCATGTTGGGTACCATCCCGCAACTCCGAGGTGCTGAGCGAAACAGTAGATTGGTCACGTCAACCCTTCCGCGCGCTCCCATTTCCGAAGCCTACCGTACTTTGCGAACCAATATGCGCTTTGCCAGCGTTGACAAACCATTGAACATTTTACTCATCACCAGTGCGGAGCCAGGGGCAGGTAAGACAACCGTAACCGCCAACCTGGGCATAGTGTGCGCCCAGGCGGGGCTTCGAGTCGTGCTGATAGACACGGACCTGCGCCTTCCTAATCTCCACCGACTATTTAACCTGGGCAACCACACCGGTTTGACCGATCTTTTGGTTGGCACTGTCCAAAGTGTTGAAGACTGTATGGTGAGAACAGAAACCGACAATCTGCGCTTGATCACCAGTGGCCCTGTCCCTCCCAACCCATCAGAACTGCTGGGCTCAAAGATGATGGAGGCCGTGTTGGCCAAAGTCAAGAGGAGCGCGGATTTGGTTATCCTGGACACACCACCCACGCTGGCGGTGACCGACGCAGCGGTTCTGGCCTCCAAGGTGGATGGCGTGATCCTGTTGATCGAGGCAAAGCGAACGTCACACGAAGCAGCCCGTCGAGCACAAGAGGCCCTCCAACGTGTAGGCTCAGCAGTCCTGGGTGCCGTGCTGACCAAGGCCAAACCTGAGCGCAAAGCATACCATTACTACGCTGAAGGAGCGCGACCAACCCAACGCTCGATATGGAAACACTGGTTAAGCAGACTCACCCAATCCAGACCGATCCAGATGAGAATGCCAAGAAGATGAAAAACTCAACCAGGCTTGAGAAAGCATCGCTAAACGAGAAATCTCGTCCTACATCTCCATGGATCGCTCCGGGGGACTTGGAACGCGTGGCAGCCCTGGTTCTGGCGGCAGGACTAAACCTGCTTCCACCCGCTATGCGAGCTGGGGTCATCCATCAGTTGAGTCGCATAGCAGGCACGATTTGGTACAAGACGAATCGGGGGACTGTACGTCGCGTGCGACATCACTTGCAGCACCTGTTCGATTATGAAGAGGCTGACACAACACTGGAATCACTGGTGCGCAGCCAGCTCATCCTGTCCAGTTGGAACGCTCTCATTGCCAACCTACTGCCCTCGCTCCGGGACGAACATTTGGCTAATCTGTTTCAAATTGAGGGTCTGCACTATGTGGGCGAAACCCGACGACAAAACGAACCGATCTTGTTGCTAGGCTTCCATTACGGCATTTATGGCTATGCTATTGCGGCCACATTGTCTGCACGAGGCTATCCAACCCGCCTGGTAGCGTATGGTAGCACCAACTCTGAGCCGTCGGGAACCAGCCATTTGTATCGTAGACTTTACCGGCCCCGACTGCAGCGTGTGAACCGGTGGGTCAAAACTATCGCCATTGACCCCGGCAGTAAATCACAACCCGAACTATACAAGATTCTAGAACAAAAAGACGACATTGTCTACTTGCTAGCGGACCAATACTTCGTGGTGCCTCCCGGTCAAGACCATCCTTCACATCTGGTCCCGCTACACCTTTTGAATCATGAGGTCTATCTGGACGTCACCGGCGTTCAATTGGCCAAGCAGATGGGTGCCCAGCCGCTAACGGCCATCCCTGTGAGAACAGAAGACGGCCATCGTCAGCGCGTTTTGATTGAACCGATGGAGTGGTCTAACAGTGGAACGGCGACAGCAGATATTGCTCAGGATCTGCAGATCTATCTAACTCGTCTCGAGCGGAGTTTGCTGGAATACCCGGCCCTGTGGCGCGAACTGCGACGTTCTGAACTGCTTCCCCGCATGGGCATATTCGGAAGTAAAGGAGTGGCTGGTGAGTGAGCAGACTCATCGCACAGTCGCTCGCGTCACAAAGAACGCGGTAGCGCAAATCATCGCTTTGGCCTCTACGGCTGTCTCAAAACTGTTAATCACTATCATCATCGGTCGTCTGTTTGGGGCCGAACGGGTAGGTGAGTTTGCTTTCGTAATGACGTTTAGCCTGATGTTCAATTTCCTCTCTACGGCGGGACTGCCCTGGGCCATGATCCGCGAAGTAGCCACTCATCGCGCTCAAGCGTTTCGCTATGTTGAGAATGGGTTGATCATTGTGACCGTTACCGGCCTGGCTACTATTCCCTTGATGGTTGTCATAGCAGCGCTGCTGGGGCGTCCCGCCACGACGTGTATCGCCGTCGGACTTGCTGGCCTGGCGTTGGTTTTTGACGGGTTGGCGCAAATCGTTTGCTCGGTCTTTAACGGCTTTGAGCGGATGGAACTGGTGTCGGTTGTGATGATCGTCCAGGAACTCACCTTCCTGATCATCGGCGCAGCAGTCCTTTTTCTCCACCTGCCCTTCCTGTGGTTGTTTGCGATCTATGTGCCATCGCGCCTGGCAGGCTTCCTGGTATCGCTGCCACTCTATCGCAAGTTGTTGGGCCGTCCGTTGCGCCCCGGTTGGGATAGACCCTTTGCACGCGATATGTTGCGCATCACACTGCCTTATGCGGCCAATATGGCATTGGGTCCCATTTATCTGCGCCTTGACGTGGTGATGTTGACCGTTTTTCAAGGCAACGTTGCTGCAGGACTCTACGAAGCCGCAACCAGTATTTTCTATCGCTTCAACGTCTTTGCGCGCACCATCAACAACGCCTTGATGCCGCTGATGGCGCGAGAGTTCGAGTCACAGACGGAGCGCATCAGCACCTATATCAACGCAGCCACAAAGTACCAGGTTGTGATGGGGATGCCACTGTCTGTCGTATGTGTGATGCTGGCCGGTCCGTTGATGAACCTGCTGTACGGTGAGGGGTTTGAGTCATCGGCCACCGTCTTTCAACTGCTGGCCACGATCATCACCCTGCGTTTCATAGACAACACGCTGGCCACTGCCCTGACGGCCAGCAATTTGCAGTCTGGACGTTCTATAGCCGTGGCATTGGCAGCCGTGTTCAATTTCACCATCAATCTGTTCGTCCTTCCGGCCTATAGTTTCGTGGGTGCGGCGATTACTACCATTCTTACCGAGGCCTGCTTTTTCGGTCTGCTGTACCTGTACCTCGCGCGGCGAGTGGCGCATCCCCTTGATTTCCAACTCTTGCTGAAGCCAGCCTTCGCCGGGAGCGTCATGGCACTGACATTGTGGCTCTTGCGAGCCCTGCCGTTGCTTCCAGTGCTTCTATTGGGAAGCGCGGCGTACCTGATCACGCTATTTGCT
>JAUWNP010000179.1 GCA_030612585.1 Anaerolineae bacterium | reverse complement strand
GTGCAGCGACGAGTCCATCCCTGAGTGCGTCTCGACGAGTGAGCGAATCTGCACCTCGTCGGTCGTGCGCAGGAGCGAGTAATAGGTGCGCATATAAAGAGCGATTTCCTCGCTGCCGGTGTTGGGTACAGTACGTTCCATAGCAATCAGTCGTTAGCCAGTTAGCCTATCTGAATTTCTCCGCAAGAGAACAGTGGATTCCAGGACAGCAACGGACGGTTTGCGCCTGGGGGTACGGTGCTTTCGGCTTGTTCTTCGTCTCCTGATGCTCATTTCACGTGTCAGACTTACCTCATTCCTGGGTGTCGGGAGAACCGGTGCCGAGTATCTCCGGGGGCTCAGCGTTGTAGTCAGGGCAAGGCTCGCGGACGGCCAGAACAGGCTCTGGCTGAGCAACGACTTTCAGCACTCGCCCCACTGTCTCCAGCGCCAATGTCTGGGCACGAAGACGGGCTTCGATGTCTTCCAGGCGTCGCATAGTCTGTCGACTATAATAGCGCTCTCCACAGTCGTTGCAAACCAACACCCGGTAAGGCACCAAGACCACATCCGCTCCCGCCCAAACGGCTTCGTCAACAAGTTTGTCCTCAATATTCGAACTGTGGCAAATGACACATTTCATAGCCTTCCCCTTCGAAAGTCCACCCATCGAGCAGGGTCTGGTTCGTAGACCGTGATCACGATGGCAAGGTCATCATCATCGGCGTAAGCGCAGACCACGTGTATGGGGCGACCTGCAGCCGTGCACCCGTAAACAAGCACGCTGGGGTACGGCTCGTCGTCGGGATAATCCTCTATAACTTCGCTAGACTGGATAGCCTCGAATACCTCCTGCTCGCGGATAGGGCCAAACTCCTCCAGGCGCATCTCGCTTCGAGCGTGGCGAGTGTAGAAGGCGCGGTTGGCTGTGAAACAGGCTCGCAGGCGATTCAGCATTGCGCTGTCCCTCGGCGTATCATTCTCCCATTGCCGCTCTATCACTGCGCGGTCTCATCATACCCGGTGCAGGAGAACAGTGGATTCTAGGACAGCAACGGGTTATGATGTGATACCACTTCCGCTTCACCAGAGCACTGACATCCAAGGCGAAGTAGTTCATTCCCCCTCCGCTGCTTGCTCAATCGCCCGCACAATCTTGTAGTACCCCGTGCAACGACACAGGTTGCCGGTCAATCCGGCGATGATCTGCTCGCGGGTGGGATGGGGAATTTCGTCCAGCAGGCTAGCGCCGGTCATAATGAAACCGGGCGTACAGTAGCCGCACTGAACGGCCCCTTCATCAATGAACGACTGCTGCACCGGATGGAGTTCGTCGCCCCGAGCCAGTCCCTCGACGGTGACGATGTGCGCGCCGTGGGCGCGGGGTGCTGGAACCAGACAGGACAACATAGCGATGCCATCCATCCACACGGTGCAGGCCCCACATTCCCCCTCGGCACAGCCCTCCTTGGTGCCGGTCAGCCCCAGGTCATCGCGCAGCATCTGTAGCAGTGTCTTCCCGTTGGCTCCTTGCACAACGACGTTCTCTCCGTTGACGGTGCACTCGATGGGTTCAAGCCCCTCGTCGCGATGATGCACCGTCTTGCCGGCCAGGCGCGGGAAGCGGCCTTCGGTACGCCCCCAAAGCATCGGCGGGGCGGTGGGGAACTCCGTCCGCTCAGTGCCGTCGCGCAGTCCGGTGAGAGCGCGGCACACCAGCACGCGTACCATCTCGCTCCGGTAGCCAGCGCCAGCACGGATGTCGTCAATAGGGGCGGCGGCCTGGGCAGCCAGGCCGGCCGCCTCAGCGATACGCTCCTCGCTCAGCACCATTCCCACCAGTGCCCCTTCCGCCTCTGGAGCGCGGATGATCGTGGGGGCCACGCTGCCCAGCGTGATGCGCGCGCGGGTGATGGTTGGTTGGTTAGTTAGTTGGTTGGTTAGTTGGTTAGTTGGTTGGTCGAAGGTGAGCACGACAGCGGCGTTTACCAGGGCGATGGCGTGGGTGCGCCGGAGGCCCAGTTTGGCGAAGGTACCGCACTGGTTGGGTCCCAGGGCCGGGAAAGTGACGTCGGTCACCATCTCGTCGGGGGCCAGGGAGATCCGGCGCACGCCCTGGTAAAAGTCGGCGAAAGACAGGGTGCGCTCGCCCCGGGCGCTGCGGAGCGTGAGTCGGGCATCCAGCGCCCACAGTGCAGTGATAGTGTCATTGGCGGGGGAGGCGGTGATGAGGTTACCGGTCAGCGTGCCCCGGTTGCGCAGTTGAGGCGTGCCGACCCGCCAGCAGGCCAGTGCCAGCGGAAAGCCCCGCTCGACCAGCAGCCCGGATGCTACTGCCTGGTTGTGCGTCACCGTCGGACCAACGTGGATCAGGCCCTCGTCGTCCAACCACACCCGGTCCAGATTGCCGATGCGGGTGACGTCTATCAATACACGCGCTCGCCGGACACCGCGCCGCAATTCGACCAGCAGGTCGGTGCCCCCGGCGATGATGCGGGCCTCGGGGCCATGCTCGGCCAGTAGGCGCAGGGTCTCATCAACGGAGGTGGGCGTGTAGTAAGTTTGCCACATAGCAAGGTGCTCCTGATACGTCGCTACTCATAGGAATCTTTATGGATGAAGTTGTCAAAAGTCTTTCTGTCGTGCCCAAACTCCACCAGCAAATCCACGTCACTCGCTGCCCCTTGCTCTTCACGCACAAAGGAACCGAACAAGCCAAGTCTCTTCACTCCCAGGGCTCTGATCCTATCCTGGTGCTCTATAACGAGTGATAACGCTTTCTCTTTGGTTTGAACTGGCGTATCCATAGCATCTACTTCAACCGCGTCGGAAAATTCCCATCCACTTGAACCACGACGTTAGTATACCTGAAAGCGATTGAAACAGCAAACGACCAGGCCCCCGAGCGAGGGCCTGGTCGTTGAGGTTAGTCATTGGTCATTTGTCATTGGTCATTGGTCATTTCCCCCAGCAACCCCGTCATCTCGTTGAACTGCTCGATCCGCTCGTCAATCTCCTCCACCTGGTCGTGGATGCCGCTCCAGTAGTCAGGCTCGTACCACTGGGCCTGGATCTCCTCGTAGGTCTTGCCCTGCTGCTCGACCCAGGTGTAGTACTTGAGGTTGTGGATGCGCCGGCGGTCCCAGTAGCCCAGTTCCTCCACGTAGTCCACCGTGCAGCCCATCAGGTAGCGGTGGTAGTCGGCCGCTGCGTCCACTTCGGTATACTCGCCGTGTTCCTCGTGCAACTCCCGCCGGCGGCTCTCGTATAGCTCCATCGAGTCGGTGAAGACAGTGAGAACGATGTCGTGCTCGCCCAGTTCATACCACCTGGCGAACTTGATGGCGGAGAGGACGTTGGCGATGCTGGAGATGCCCAAGAGGTCCAGTTGCTCCACCAGTTGCTCCGGCACTCCCTGCTTCACCAGGTAGGCGCGGCCGGCCGGTTCGTTGAATAACCGCACCAGGCTCATGCAGGCATCGTCGTCAATCGCCACCACCATGTCGGTGTTCTTAAGATTGTGGATCCAGGGAACGTGCTTGTCGCCGATGCCCTCAATGCGGTGCCCGCCGAAGCCGTTCAGGAGCAGCGTGGGGCACTGGAGCGCCTCGCTGGCGACCACCTTGCTGGTGGGGAATATCTCTTTCAGGTAGTCGCCGCAGCCGATGGTGCCGGCCGAGCCGGTAGTCAGCGCGACGCCCCGGTAGGCATCCTGCGGCCCCATCTCCCGCTGCAACACCTCCTCCATCGCGTGGCCGGTGACTTCGTAATGCCAGAGGTGGTTGCCAAACTCGTCGAACTGGTTGAAGATGACGATATCATCGCGGGTCTGCCGCAGTTCCCAGCACTTGTCGAAGATTTCCTTGACATTGCTCTCGCAGCCGGGGGTGGCGATGACCTCACCGGATACCTTGGCGAGCCACTCGAACCGCTCGCGGCTCATCCCCTCGGGCAGGATAGCAACAGACTCGCAGGCCAGCAACGTCGCGTTGTAGGCCCCGCCCCGGCAGTAGTTGCCGGTGGAGGGCCAGACCGCCTTCTGGAAAGTGGGGTCGAACTGGCCGGTGACCAGGCGCGGCACCAGGCAGGCGACGGTGGCGCCGACCTTGTGGGAGCCGGTGGGGAACCACTTGCCCACCAGCGCGATGATGCGCGCGTCCACCCCCGTGAGAGATTTCGGGAGTTCCAGGTAGTTGACTCCGTTGTATCCCCCCCCGTGGGCCACGGGCTCGTTCTTCCAGGTGATGCGGAACAGATTGGGGGAGGTGATGTCCCACAGGCCAATGTCCTTGAGCCGGGACTTGACCCCGTCGGGGACTAGCGTGGGGTCCCTCATCTGCGCAAAGGTGGGGATGATGATGCTCCGTTCTCGCGCCCGTTGAACGGTTCGTTCCAGTTGTTCTTCGTGGATGGATAGGTCTATCATTTCAGTCTCTCCTTCGGTCAAAAGTTTTTGTTGTTGATGAGTATTATCACTCGTCATTGTTCAGTCGTATCCGCTCACCATCCTCGGGGACGACGACCTGCAAATCGGTGCCCGCGCGCGCTTCTTCGATGAGCACATCGGGATGCTCGCCGATCTGCGAGTCCAGGTGCACCAGCGCCAGGCGCGGGCATCCGGCCCGACGCGCGATCTCACCGGCCTGTTGGGCTGTGCTGTGGAAATACCCGGAGAGGTTGGCGTCGGGCTGCAGGACGGCGCTGAAATTAGACTCGTGGATCAGCAGGTCACTATCGCGGGCCAGTTCCACGGTGGCAGCGCTGGGGACAGTGTCGGTGGCGAAGGTAACCGATGGGCCGCTGGCAAAGTCCCAACGGGCAGCCAATGTGGGCACACCAGGCGGGTGGGGAATCACAGTGGTGCGCAGGGTGATACCCTCCACCAGTTTTGTCTCTCCTGGGTCTTGTTCCGATAGTTCGTGCCAGTGGAGGTTGATGTCGTGGGGATCGAAGCCGGGATAGGCAAGATTCCAGAGCGTTCTTAATGTGGCGCCAGTGCTGACACCGGTGTAGATGTGAAGCGGGGTTGGATGTGGCAGGCGATTGAGGACTAACATCGGGAATCCCAACGCGTGGTCGCCGTGGGAATGAGAGACGAACAGCCGCTCGATGTCAACAGCCTGCAGGTTGGCGCGAGCCAGTTGCTGCATGATCATTGGCCCGGCTTCGACCAGCATGTGGAAATCGCCCGTCTCGATCAACAATGCCAGGTTGCTTCGTCGTCCTGCCGAGAAGGCCCCGCCGGTTCCAAGAAACGTCACGTCAACCGTTGTGCTCTCCATAGGGTTCATAGATTCGTAGATTCGTGAACTCGTAGACTCGGGGGCATCCCAATCTATCAGTTTCTCAATTCGCCAACCTGCCGCCCATCAGTATTCAGAGCCTTCTTGACGGCAGCCAGCGTCGGCCCCACGACCACCGGCTGCTCCTTCACCGCCTTCATCGCGCTGGCGACGTCTTTGAGGCCGGAGCCGGTGGACAGGACAACCACCCTATCATCGGGCGCGACCAGCCTTTGCTCGACCGCCTTGACCAACCCGGCGTAGGCAGCGGCGGCGGCTGGCTCGGCGAAGACGCCGCAGCCCTGGGCCAGGGCGGGGATGGCGGCTAATATCTCCTCGTCGGTCACGCGGATGAACACGCCACCGCTCTCGCGCACCGCCCGCAGCGCTTTGATGCGGTCGCGGGGCAGGCCGGCGACGATGCTGTCGGCGATGGAATGGGCTTGTACCGGCTCCATCTCCCAGCCCTCCAGATCACGCTCCCAGGCGTCCACCAGCGGGGACGAGCCGGTCGCCTGCACGCCGATGAGCCGTGGTATGTGGTCAATCCAGCCCAGCGCCAGCAAATCCTTAAACCCCTTATATACCCCTCCAATAATGCATCCGTCGCCAACAGGCACCATCACCACATCCGGCGCCTCCCAACTCCCCAATTTCTCAATCCCCAATTCCCTGCATCCCAACTGCTCACAAATCTCATACGCCACCGTCTTTTTCCCCTCGGACATATAAGGATTGTAGCCGGTGTTGCGGTTGTACCAGCCGAAGGCCCGCGCTGCCTCCAGGCACAGATCGAAGGCCTGGCCGTACGTGCCATCCACCAGCATGACGGTCGAGCCATAGGCCAGGAGTTGCGCCACCTTGGCCTGGGGCGCAGTCTTGGGCACAAAGATGACGTTGGGCTGGGCCACCGCCGCGCAGAGGCCAGAGAGAGCAGCGGCGGCGTTGCCGGTGCTGGCAGTAGTGACGACATCGTAGCCCAACTCACGGGTCTTGACAACGGCGATGGCTGAGGCACGGTCTTTGAATGAGGCGGTGGGCTGGCGGCTGTCGTCCTTGACCCACAGGTGCTTCAGGCCCAGTTGGCCCGCCAGGCGTGGGGCGAGGTAGAGCGGGGTCCAGCCAACGGAGAACAGCGGGTTCAATGAACAATGAGCCAATGACCAATGACCAATGAACGTTTGGACTACTTCCGGGTTCACTGGCAGCAACGGCAGGTAGCGCCAGATAGAGCGAATTGGATCATGGGCCAGTTTGTCGGGGTTGAAACGCTGGGCGATGAGGTCATAGTCGTAGATGACGTCCAGGATGCCGTCGTCCCCGTGATGGGGACAGACGTATTCGACTTCGTCAACTCCATACTCTGTGCCGCAGATAGTGCATTTGAGGCCGACAACATGATCCACTTTCGCTTCCCCTTATTCTCTCATGCCCTACAGGGCAAACATAGCCCATCCAGACAGACCGGTTATTCGCCATTCGTTATTCGTCATCCGCCCTTACACCCCACGCTCGCCGCGAATATAGGGGACACCCAATGCCGCCGGCGCGCCCAGCCGCTTGCGCATCGCTTCACGAGAGCCGATCACCAGCACCACGATGGTAAAGGCATAGGGGATCATCTTGAGGAAAAAGCCCCAGTACGGGTTGTAGTAAAATGGGTTGGCCCAAAATAGGAGCATAGTGGGGGCTTGCAGGTCCAGAATTAACCGCCGCAGCGCGCCAAAGGCATAGGAACCGACCGCCGCCCGCAGCGGATTCCACTGGGCAAAAATGGTCAGACCAATGGCAATCCAGCCCTGTCCAGAGGTCGTCATGTGACTAAACCAGCCGGGGGAGACAGCCAGGCTGATGGTGGCACCGGCCAGCCCGGCCAGTGCGCCGCCGACAAAGGTGTACAGGTAGCGCGTCCTGTAGACGTTGACGCCCATCGTATCAGCCGCAGCCGGATACTCGCCCACCGCCCGCAGGTGCATACCCGGCCGGGTGCGGTTGATATAGTACCAGGCGGCCGGAGCCAGCAGATACCCCACGTAGACCATGATGCTCTGCTCGGTGAACAAAATGTCGCCCAGAAAGGGAATGGAGGAAAAAAGCGGCACAGTCAGTCTGGGCAGCAATGAGACGGCGCCCGCTTTGCTCAACCCTTCGCCAAATACCAGGCTGAGACCTGTACCTAAAAAGGTGAGCGAGAGGCCGCTGACCACCTGGTCCGCCTGTAAGGTAATGCAGACAAAGCCATGGAGCAGCGAAAGCAGCCCAGCCGTGATCATCGCCACCAGGAGTCCCAGCCACGGGTTTCCGTAATTGACCGCCACGCTGTAGGCGGACATCGCGCCGATGAGCATCATCCCTTCCAGACCCAGATTCAAGATTCCAGAACGCTCAGCAAATACCTCGCCGACGGTGGCAAAGAGAAGCACCGTCCCACTGGCAATTCCTGCTTGCAGAATAATAGTCCAATTCATAGTCAGTCCTCCTACGCCTATCTTTCAGGACGCAGATTCACGCAGATTTTCGCAGATCATATGCGGATAAAACCAGAAAATCAGCGTTCATCAGCGTCAATCTGCGTCCCACTCCTACGCGCGGATAATCCGCACCCGGTGGCGCAACAAATACTCGCTGGCAATGAGGGCAAAGAGGATGATGCCCTGAATGAGCATAGAGATGTCAGAGCGCCCCATTTCGCGCCCGGCCAGGAGCAACGCGCCGAAAAAGATAGAGACGACGATGACGATGATCGGGTTGAGCTTGGCTAGCCAGGCGATGATGATGCCAGTAAAGCCATAGCCAGGAGAGATGGACCCTTGCAGGCGGCGGACCACGCCGCAAATCTGGGCCATACCAGCCAGACCAGCCAATCCACCGGAGAGCATCATCACCAGTATTGTATTGCGGGCGATGTTGACGCCGGCGTATCGGGCTGCCTTGGGGTTGTCGCCGGCCAGCCGAATCTCGTAGCCCCACTTGCTCCGGTAGAGGATGAACCAGACAACGACAGCCGCTATCGGTCCAAAGATCAACCCCAGGTGCAACGTCAGTCCTCCAAATTTGGGAATCTCTTTGGCATAGTCGGCCAAGCGGGGAAGCCAGGCAGTCTTGGGGAACCTGGGGCTCATCTGAAAACCACCCTCGCTCCACACGCCAAAGATAAAAAAGTTGTTCCACTCAATGGCGATGTAGTTCATCATCAAGGTGGTAATGATCTCGTTCACGTTGAACTTGGCCTTGAGATAGCCGGGCAGAAAGCCCCACAACGCACCGCCGATAAAGCCAGCGATCATCATCACCGGGATGAAAATCCAGCCCGGCGTCTCGGGCAGCAACACAGGGGCCAGCACAATGGCGCTGGCGGCAAACGCGCCGATGAAGAATTGACCCTCAGCCCCAATGTTCCATAACTTCATGCTAAAGGCCACCGAACAGGCCAGCCCTACCAGGATCAACGGAGTCGCCTGAACCAGAACGTCAGAGATGCCCCCCCAACTGCCGAACAGTACTTGAACGATACTGGCATAGGCCCTGAAGGGATGGGGTTCTCCGGCCAGGCGGAGCGCGACGGCTCCCAGGATGAGGCCGACGATGACGGCCCCCACAGACACAGCGGCGGGCAGCCAGCGGGGGACGTTCAACCGAGGCTCGACCCGAAGCCTAAATGGCAAAATGGACTGCCGAGATTGTTCAGTGCTCGTCATCGGTCCTCCTTTCCTGTCTCCTTGTCTCCTTGTCTCCCTGTCTCCCCGTCTCCTTGTCTCCCTGTCTCCCCGTCTCCTTGTCTCCCTGTCTCCCCGTCTCCTTGTCTCCCTGTCTCCCCGTCTCCTTGTCTCCCT
>JAUWNP010000120.1 GCA_030612585.1 Anaerolineae bacterium | reverse complement strand
TAGCCGCCATCCAGGGCCACGTACTCACAAGAAGTTCTATTCTTCAGCCACCGGCAGCCGGATGGTGAGGGTACTACCAACCCCAAGTTCGCTTTCCACTGTGATCTCACCGCCGTGCAGGTGGATCAATTCCCTGGCGATGGCCAGTCCCAGACCGACTCCCTGTTGCTCCATCTTATCTCTGCCGATCTGCCGGAACCGCTCAAAGAGGTGAGGTATATCTTTATGAGGGACACCCACTCCTTCGTCCGCCACGGCCACCTCAACCGAGTCGTCCACAGCCCGGGCGTTCACCGTTACCCGTTTCCCCTTGCCCCGGGAGAACTTGACACCGTTTTCTATCAGCCGTCCCAGAGCGTCTATGAAAAGGGGCTCGCACAGCCGCACCGGGGGTAGGTCGGGCTCTACGATTGTCTCCAACGTCACGCCCAGGGCTTTGGCCTGCTCCTCGTGCTGCCGTGCCGTGCGCTCCAGGATCACATCCAGGTTGTGGTGCACAGAGGCCAGAGTACGGAACTCATCCTCCGCTTGGCCGGTGTCGAGCCGGATCAGGAGTAGGAAGTCCTCCACCAGCAGGGTCAACCGGTCGGCGCCCCGTTTGATCCCAGACAAGAACTCCTGGAGGGCGTCGGGGGCGAGGGACGAGACGTCATCCAGTGCCAGTTCGGTGTAGCCACGGACGTAAGTGAGGGGGGTGCGCATTTCGTGACTCAGGGCGGTGACGATCTGCTGCTTGAGTTGGTCGAACTCCGCTTCTGTGGCTTCACGAATGGCCCGGGCACGTCCAAGCCGGGCGCGGACTACTATCAGCAGTTCCTGGTGCTCAAACGGCTTGGTGATGTAGTCCTCGGCTCCCAGGTCTTTCCCCTTCAACACGTCCTCTTTCTCCGCCTTGGCGGTCAGGAAGATGAAGGGAATAGGCACCCACTCCGGTCGGGCGCGGATCGCCTCGTAGAGGGCGTATCCGTCCATCCGGGGCATCATGATGTCCGCCACGATCAGGTCGGGGCGTACCTCTTTCATAATCTGTAATGCCTTCATCCCGTCGGTAGCGGTGAAGACGGTGTAGCCCTCCACCTCCAGAACGTCTTGGATGCCTGCTAAGAGAGACTCGTGATCTTCGACGACCAGGATACATTGTCCACTCATTCGTCTACCTCCCATTATCTGCTCCTCTACTCCTGCGTTCCTCTACTCAGGCCAGGGGCAGCCAGACAGTGAAGGTGGTACCCTCCCCCACCTGGCTCTCCACAGTCAACCGCCCCCCGTGTAATTCCACAACACTCTTGGCGATCGCCAATCCCAGCCCGGTCCCCGGCACCTGCATCAGCCGTGGCTCCTCCCCTCGGAAGAACCGGTCGAAGATGCGCGGTAGTTCCTCTTCTGGGATACCGATCCCCGTGTCTGCCACTGCTACCGTGCTCCAGACTCGTCCGTTTGCTTTTTGCTTGCCGGTGGACACCACGATCTGCCCCCCCCCCGGCGTGTACTGAATCGCGTTCATCACCAGGTTGTTCAGCACCTGCATTGTCTGTTCTGGGTCCACCAGCGCCACCGGCCCCGGCTCTGCTGGCCGGTGTTCCAATGTCAGCCCCTGGTTCTGGGCCAGCGCAAGGTGGCGCAAGGTAGCCGTCTCGGTCAACTCGTTGATGGAGGTTGGCCGGGGCTTTATTTCCATCCACTTGGCGTCAATGTGGGAAATCTGCAAGATGTCCTCCACCAGGCACGCCAGTTGCTCCACCTCCCGCTCCATCGTTTCCAGATACTTCCCCCACTTCTCCGGCGACGCCTGCTGCAGGAGTGCCGTGTACAACTTGATCGTCGTGACAGGGGTGCGCAATTCGTGGGAGACGTTGGAGATGAAGCGGGACTTCATCCGGTCCAGCGTCTTGAGGTGGCTGACGTCGTGGATGGCCACCACTGCCGCCGCTTCGTCTGTCCCTGGCTCCAAGATGGGGGCTGCCCTCAGTTCCAGGTCCAGCCCTGTCAGTTCCAGCACTGTCTCTGGCTGCTCCTTGGCTCGCTGCGCCACGTCCCGTACCGTTTCCTGCAGCCGCGCCGCGTCATCCGGAGAGAGGGTCTGGGCGAGCCATGCCTGGGCGACGGGATTGGTTTGGAGGATGGCTCCTCTAGCGTCGGTGACGACGATGCCGTCGGAGGCACTGCGGAGGACCGCGTCCTGGCGGGCGTACTGGGCCCAGAGTTGGGCGGTGCGCTCCTGCACTCGCTGCTCCAATTGCTCGGCGTAGTGATGCAGTTTCTGGTATAGTCCAGCGTTCTCCAAGGCCACTGCCACCTGGTCGGCCAGTGTGTACAGGGTGAACAGGTCGTCTTCGTCGAAGGCGTCCCGTTCGGCGCTCTGCACGTCCAGCACGCCGATGACCTGCCCCTTGACCTGGATGGGCACGGTCAGTTCTGAGCGGGTGTCGGTCGGCGTTTCCACCGCGTGGTAGCGCGGCTCCTGGGAGACGTCGCCCACCAGCAGTGGCTCGCCGCTGGCTGCCACCCAGCCGCAGATGCTATCCTCGTCCACTCTGAGGCGCAACGATTTTGTAGGCTCTAGTTTATAGCCCGCCCCCGCCCGGAGTGCCAACTCCCCCGTGGCTGAATCAATCAGGAGGATGGAAACGTAGTGGTAGGCGAAGGCCTCGCGGATGAGGTTCACAATGTGGTCCAGCAGCGGGTCCGGTTCGAGCAGGGAGGTGATCTGCCGCCCTATCTCACTCACCGTGGCTAACTGAGTCGCCCGCCGCTCCAGTGCCTCCTCCGCCCGCTTGCGCTCCGCGATCTCCTGCTGCGCCTGCTCATACAGGCGAGCGTTTTCGATGGCGATGGCGGCCTGACTGGCAATGGTCTGAGCCAGGGCCACCTCCTCGGCGTTGAAGCGCCGCTGCTGCCCCACGGCGTCCAGACCGATGCTCCCCACCACCTCCCCTTTCACGATCAGGGGCGCGATGAGCATTGAGCGAATATCCAGCCTGTGCATTGCCTCCCGCACGCTGGCCATCAGCGGGTCGTTCCACGCATCCTCGATCACCAACGGCTCACGATCAGCGATGATGCGCTCGGCCGCCAGGTACCCCTCCACCGGGAACCGTTCCGCCACCGTCCCGGTGGATGGGTATTCGGCCACCACCTGCCCGTAGGTCTGTGCCCGGTCAAAGAGCAGAATACCGCTGTGGTCCGCTTCGAACACCGTCACCATCTGCTCGGCGGTCGTCTCCAGGATGTGGCTCAGATCGAGCGAAGAACTAACCACTTGCGAAACCTGATGGACTAGTTCCAGGTCCCTGGTCGTCTTCTCCAGGCGGGCTGTGTGCTCTTGTATCTCCTCGAAGAGGCGCGCGTTTTCAATGGCCACGGCGGCCTGGTTGGCGAAGGTGAAGACCAATTGCCCATCCTCTTCACTGTAGGCCCCCGGCCGGCGACTATCTACGGTGAGGACGCCGATGACCTTGTCCCGCACGATGAGGGACGCTCCAATCCAACCGTGAATGTGAGCGGTCTCCGGGCCTGACTGCCAGCGCGGGTCGTCCTGAACGTCCTCGATGACTAGCGGTTGCCGAGCGTGCATCACGGCTGAGGAAATGTTGTCCCCGTCGGCGCTGAAGGAGATCCGCAGCGCCGCCTCCATATCAGGAAACCCTCGACCGGCCGTCACTTTGAACCGGTCGTCGTCCAACAACAGCACGGCGCTGCTATCATATTCGATCACCTGCGCCAGTTGCTCCAGGATGAGGGGCAGGACTTCTTCCAGATTGAGGCTGGTATTGACGACGCGCGCCGTCTCCTGCAACGCCTCGGCTATTTCCCGCCCGCGCTGCTCGGCCTGGTACAGCCGCGCATTCTCGATGGCCACGGCGGCCTGGTTGGCCAGGGCCTGGGCGATTGCGACGTCCGCTTCAGTGTATAAGCCGGGCTGCGTGCTGTCAATCATCAGAGCGCCGGTCATCTCGTCGCGCGCCAGCAGCGGCACTCCGATCCAGGCGCGGATGTCCTCGGTCCCCGATACCCAGATCCAACGCTCGTCCTCCCGCACGTCGGCGATGACGACGGACCGGTGGTCGCGGGCCATAGCCTGCAGGATGGGACTGTCGTCCAGGCGCAGGGAAACCTCGGTTCTTACCAGTTCCTCGTCCTCGTAGCCGCTCACGGCCGCCATAGCGGGTTCGCCGCCGGCGAAGAGCAGGATGGAGGCTGTGTCATAGGTCAACACGCGCTTCGTCTGGCGCAGGACGAGGGAGAGCACCTCGTCCAGTTCCAGCGTGGAGCCCACGGCGCGGGAGATTTCGCGCAGGGTGTCGGCGTTCTCGCGCGCGGACTGCGCGGCCTGGTACAGTCGCGCGTTCTCAATGGCGATAGCCGCCTGGTTAGCAAAGAGAGTTGCCAGCCAGACGTCGTGCTCGCCAAATTCCCTGGCACGGCCGCTCTCGGCGAATTCCAGGACGCCGATGACCTGCTCGCCGTGCTTGAGGGGCACGCCGAGAACGGCGGTAAGAGGCTCGGTCTCCCAGTCCGGCGACCGTCCCTCCCAATGGTTATAGTCGGCCACGACCAGCGGTGCGCCGCTCTGTAGCACCTGGCCGCAGAGCCCCTCGCCGGGCGCCAAACGTGTGCCGACGTAGTTCCTCGTGTAGCCATGGCTGACGACGAATTTGAGGTCGCCCCTCGTCTCATCAACGAGGTAGACGCCCCCCGCCCTGGCGTCCAGCAGGCGGCAGCCCCGCTCCACGACGTCCCGCAGGACTTCGTCAAGTCCCAGTTGAGCGGTAACAGCCAGGGAGATTTCCCGCAGCGCGTCCAGTTCCTCACCCCGGCGGTGCAGTGTCTCACTGGCACGGGCCCGCTCCTCAGCAATCGCCCGCCTGCGATCCGACCGGGTGGCCAGAACCGCCCCGGCCAGGATGGTGACGATGATGCTCCCCCCCAGGAAGACCAACGTCGTGCGGGTTTGGCGGTGCGCCGCCAGGATGGTGTCGTAGGTCACAGATGTGCCCACTGACCACACGTGGCCCTCGGCTGTGTAGATGGGAGCGTAGGCCATCAGTTTTTTCACCACCGGCGGGCCGCCATCGCTCTCCGGCCAGAGGTAGGTCCCCGTCCCCCGGCCGCCGGCCACCATATCCTCAGTCAGTGCGATCAGTGTCTCGTCCCCCGTCTGTTGGCAGTACTCGTAGGCATTGCTGCCCTCCAGTTCGGGATGGGTGACGTTGATGATCTCCACGCCCGTCTCGTCCAGCACCCAGACGTCCATGCCCTCCTCGGCGCTCAACCGGGCCACGCGCACTCTGATTTCGTCACCTAGCAGGTTGAGGACGACGATGCCCTGCCGCTGGCCCAGACTGTCGAAGACGGGCGTGACCAGACGTACCGTCCAGTGGCCAGCCAGCACCCCGCCGTGGCCCAACGCCGGTTCCAGCGGGGAGACGTAAATCTCTCCCTCGTCGAGTTGTTTCGTGGCGACGAAGAACTTGCGCTCCGTCTGCGACCGCAGTTGGTCCTGAGGGATGACGCGCACGGCTTCGCTGTCATTGTCCACCCCCGCGATCTCCTGCCCGCTGGCGTCAATGTAGCGAATTTGCGCGTAGATGGGGTAGCTTTGGAGGTAACTGAAGAGGCCCTGCTCGGTCACCCCCCGGCAGGTGGCTATCCCCTCCTCGTCCTCCGCCCCCAGAGCATCGGCCAGGCGGGCCGGGCCGGGGGTTCCTTTGAGGTGCAGCAGGTCCCGCCGCGCCTCATCAAAGATGGATTGGAGGCTGGCTGCCGTCTGGTCGGCCAGCAGCAGTTGGCGCTGGCTGAAGCGGGTTACGATCTGCTCCTGGGTGACCCGGTCCAGTCGCACCCCCAGCACGATTACCAGGCCGATGCCCATGGCGGAAAGCGCCAGGATCAGCAAAGTAGATCGCGTCGTTTTCATGACTCGTGATCCCCATTCCGCCCCTCTTGCAGCATTTTGTACCGAGAACTAGTATAGCCCCAATAGACCCTGTTGTCAATCGGGGTTGGGTCAGTCGGTGAGAGGCAGCCAGATGGTGAAAGCAGTGCCCTCTCCCACCTGGCTCTCCACAGTTACCCGCCCCTCGTGCAATCCCACGATTTCCTTGACGATCGCCAGCCCCAGGCCAGCCCCCTGCACCTGCATCAGCCGTGGCTTCTCCCCCCGGAAGAACCGCTCGAAGATGTGGGGCAATTCCTCCTCCGGGATGCCGATACCTGTGTCGGTCACCGTCACCGTCGCCCGCATCCACCTCTCTGCCTCCTCTTTGCCGGTGGAGACCACTACCCTTCCCCCCTCTGGCGTGTGCAGGATGGCGTTCTCCACCAGGTTGTCCAAGACCTGCATCATTTGCTTGGGGTCCACCAGCGCCACCGGCCCTGGCTCCGCCGGCCGGTGCTCCAGGGTTAGCCCATGGTTCTGGCTCAGCATCTGGTGGCTGACGACTGCCACCCTGGTCAACTCATTGAGGGGGGTTGGCCGGGGCTTCATTTCCAACCGTCCGGCGTCAATGCGGGAAATCTGCAAAATGTCATCCACCAGCCGCCCCAGTCGCTCTGCCTCCCGCCCTAGCACGTCTACGTACTTCTCCAACGTCTCCGGCGCTGTCTGCTGCATCAGCGCCGTGTATAACTTGATCGTGGTAATGGGAGTGCGTAGTTCGTGGGAGATGTTGGTGACGAAACTGGACTTCATCCGCTCCAGCGCCTTGAGGTGGCCGATGTCGTGGGCCGCCACCACCGTCGCCGCCCCCTCCGCCCCAGGCTCCAAGACGGGCGCTGCATTCAATTGCAGGTCCAGTCCCGTCAGTTCCAGTATTGTCTCCGGCCGTTCCTCGGCTCGCCCTGCCAGGTGCTGCACCGTCTCTCGCAACCGGGCCGCATCCGCTGGCGAGAGTGTCCGGGTGAGCCATGTATCGGCGACGGGGTTGGTCTGGACGATTTCACCCTCTTCGTCGGTGACGATGATGCCGTCGGAGGTGCTGCGCAGGACTGCCCCCAGGCGGGCGTACTGGGCCTGTAGTTCGGTGGCGCGCTCCTGCCCCCGCTCCTCCAGTCGCTCGGCGTAGTTTAGTAGTTCCCGGTAGAGTTGGGCGTTCTCGATAGCGGTGGCAGCGTGGTCGGCAAAGGCCTCCAGCCGCCGGGCGTCGGTCGGGCCGAACTGGCCCGGCTGGGTGCCGTTCACGTTCAGGAAGCCTACGGTCACGCCGCCCACCTGGATGGGTGCGCCGACGTAGGAGCGCAGCCACTCCCGGTCCTCGGTCAGTACCCAATCGGGGTCAACGGTCGTGTCCGCGATGAGGACCGGCTCACCAGTGTATGCCATCTTCAGCAGGGTGGGGTACTCGGCAATGGGGATGGCAAAACCGGATATCAGGCTCTCCACTCCCAGGCCCTCGTACCCCCGCCAGCGGACTATCCGTGCGGTGTCGTCCTCTAGCAGCATGACATTGAAGGCATCCCCTGCGAGCACCCGCCTCACCTGCTCCAGGATGCGGTCCAGCACGTGGTCGAGGTTTAGGGTGCTGCTGACAGCGGAGGCTGCCTCCCCCAGTGCCTCGGCCAGGCCCCGTTGCTGCCGCTCGGCCTCGAACAGCCGCGCGTTCTCCAGGGCCGCTGCCACCTGGTCGGCCAATGTGCACATGGTGAAGATGTCGTCTTCATCAAAGGCGTCCCGTTCGGCGCTCTGTACGTCTAGCACACCGATGACTTGACCTTTGACCTGGATGGGCACAGCCAGTTCCGAGCGGGTGTCGGCCAGCGCTTCTACCTGGTAGTAGCGTGGCTCCTGGGAGACGTCATTCACCAGTAGCGGCTCGCCGCTGGTCGCCACCCAGCCGCAGATGGACTTCTCCTCCATCATGCTGATGCTTAGTTCTTTCACAGCCTCCGCTTCGAAGCCAGCACTCGCCCTGAGCGTCAACCTTTTCGTTCTTTCGCCCGCCCCGGTGGCTGGATCAACCAGGAGAATAGTGACGTAACGATAGTTAAAGGCCTCGCGGATGAGGTTCACGATGTGGGCTAGCAGCGGGTCCGGTTCGAGCAGGGAAGTGATCTGCCGCCCGACCCCGCTCAGCGTGGCCAACTGGGTTGCCCGCCGCTTTAACGCTTCCTCCGCTCGCTTGCGCTCGGCCAGTTCTCGCTGGGCCGCCTCGTACAGCCTCCGGTTCTCCAGGACCAGGCGCTGTTTCTCAAGTGCCCCCTCCACGGTGGCCAACACCTTATCCATGTTCAAGGGCTTGGTAGTGTAGGCTGATGCCCCTTCGTTCAGTGCCCGCACCGCCGTTTCCAGAGAGGCATAGCCGGTTACCATGATCACCACCATGTCGGGGTGCATCTCCTTCAAAGGCGCTAACAACCCTATCCCTTCCACGTCAGGCAGCCGGATGTCCAGGAGAGCCAGGTTGAAGAATCTCTCCTGCGCCTTCTCTATTGCCTCTCGCCCCGTCCCCACTGCCTCCGTCTCATACCCTTTCTTTCCAAATATGAGACTCAGGCTTCTACGGGTGCTCTTGTCGTCATCAACGATCAGGATGCGCTCTTTCTCGTCCACCTTTTCCTTCCCCCTAATCGTCCTACATCGGCTAACGGCTGGCTGCGACGGTAAAACCTTTTCCCAGGTTTCACGTGTGTATTATAGCACGCCCGCCAGCGGCTGGCAAAAAACTTGTCGGGATTTCCTTATGGGCTGCGGCATGTCTGATAATCGGCGCCGACGATGAGTCGGTATTGCACCGGCATGTTGGGATCGGGCGCGGAGAGGACGTTCCCGGCCGGAACGTTGAACATCCACTGCAGGTAGGATGCGGCACTTCCCTTGGCCGTGGACGTGAAGTCAATCAACTGTGTCTGGGGATAGTCCCGCCGGTCGGGCTGGCCGATGACGGCGACGAAACCCTGGCGGAAGAGCCGGTCGGCGGCCAGTTGGTTCCAGTCGGCGCTGGGCGTTCCGTTCCACACCTCCACCGTCTGAAGTGTTCGCCACAGCCGGCCCTCCGGCACCGGTCCCAGCGCCTCGCTCACCACCGGCCCTATCTCCTCCCAGTTGGGCAGGAACACCGACCCCCCCTTGGGCGTTGTCCAGGGGATGACGTGTTGGTAGCCGATGTTGCGGAAGCGCACGTTCTGCTCGTCGAGCCGGAAGGCCACCTCGGCCAGCGTAAGCACATCGCCAAACTCCACGTCGGTGACGATCATACTTCGGGACTGCTCCCACAGTTCAGGGATGCGAGGCAGAAGGTCTAGGCTGCGCGCTTTGCGCCAAATCGCCTGTAGCACCTGCTGCTGGCGTCGTTCGCGGGCAAAGACGCTAGAAGTCATACGCGAGCGGGCGTACCAGAGTGCTGTCTCCCCGTCCATGTGATGTACCCCCGGCTCCAGTGCCTTGATGGGATACTCGCCGTTCTCGTCGGGGTAGGGCCAGTAGTCTTGCAGCCGGCAGTGCACTGGGATATCCACGCCGCCCAGCGTGTCCACGATGCCGGTGAAACCGTCGAAGTCGGTGCGCACGTAGTGATCTACCGGGATGCCCAGGTTGTAGAGTAGCGTCTGTTGAACCAGAGCCGGCCCCCCGCCCTCGTATCCGTACATTTCGCCGTACATATCGGCAAAGTTGACGCGGCTCATCCAGAAGTCGGGGATGTAGACGTAGAGGTCACGGGGGATGGAGAGCACGGTCACGGCGGGCAGCGCAGGCTGGATGGAGACGATCTGGACGACGTCGGTGTGCCAGTCGTCCCAATCTGGGCGGCGGTCGCTGCCCAGCACGACAATGTTGATGGTGCCGGGAGCCATCTCCGCTACAGGCACGGGGGTGGGGATGGCGGTCGTGTCGGATAGGGTGGGCGTCACGCCGATCAACACCGGTTCGGAGAGCGAGAAGGTGGTTGGTGTGAGTGTGGGGGTGGGAGTTTCGGTGGAGGTGGCGGTGGGGCCAGGAGTGACGGCTTCGCCCTGAGGCTCAGCCCGAAGAGTGGTCGTTGGGTCAGGAGTCGGCACCGGCGTGAGGGTGGGGGGATTCGGTGTGGGCGCGAGGGTGGGCGTGACAGGAGACGGCGTAGCAAAGTGGATAGTGGGGGCCAGTGTAGGCAGCACAAAGATAGATGCAGGGTCGCTGGTGAGCAACAAGACGCCCAGTATCGTCCCAGAGGCCACAACCGTCAGAGCGAGGGCTATCCGTTTAGCGCGTGCCATAGGTTAGCAGTTAGTATTCAGCAGTTAGCAGTCAGCGGCTACTGGCTGTATTGTACCGCTGTTTGGAGGAAGCGTCAACGCTTGAGCCACTCGACGACTCGCTCCGCTATTCTCCCTCGATTCTCCATGGTCACTTCCCACACTTCTACTTGCGGCAGCGCCTTGATGGCTTCGACCCAGGGATTGGGCTTGCTCATTATGGTTGCAATCACCGGACTGTGACCGCTGATTGCCTGAAGCACCACGTCGCGGAACTGGCCCGAAAAGAGTTCCATCTTGCCGATCTCGTCTACGATGACCACTTCGTTTTCTGTCATGGCCCGGCACAGCGCGGCTACCCCGACGCGGTCAATTGCTCCCACGTCCACCCCGTAGCGGCTGACGCGGGGCCGGCCCTGTCCGCGCAGGTTCACGTGGGCCATCACTGCCTCCTGTCCCTCGAGCGTCACCAGCCGGAAGCCTTTGCGCCCGCCGGGGCCGCGGATTTCCTCGGTGTAGAAGCCACCGGCTTGTTCTCCCAGCACTTCCGCCACCATCTTGATCACCGTCGTTTTGCCGATGCCCGGCTTGCCGGTCAGTAACAGCGTGTGTCCCATCATCCTCTCCTGCTTCCGGTCTTTTGTCTCCTGCATCATTGTAGCACAGGTCGGGCTGTTGCTCAAACTCGTAGGTAGGTGTAAAATGACCTCCAACCATTGAGCATTCAGCATCAAGTATCCAGCATTGAGCAACAAATATGAACCGCGACACCCGCCTGGTAGCACTGGCGCTTCTGCTGTGGGGCTTCGGCGAGGGGTTGTTTTTCTACATTCAGCCACTCTACATCGAGCGACTGGGCGCCAACCCCGTTCAGATCGGTGGGCTGCTTTCGGCCATGTCGGTCGTGAGTGCGGCGGCTTTTTTACCGGCCGGCGCGCTGGCCGACCGTCTGCCACGCAAGTGGTTGATGTGGGGGGGATGGGTGCTGGGGCTGGTGGCTGTGCTCCTGGTCGGGCTGGCTCGCACCTGGCAGGGGCTTATCCCCGGCCTATTGCTTTATTCTCTCTCCGCTTACTGCATGCCAGCGATCAACGCCTACCTGGCCCACGCGGTGGGCGGGCGCAACCTGGAGCGGACCTTCACCACCGTCTTCGCTGGTTACGCCGCTGGCGGGTTGATATCGCCCATGGTGGGCGGCTGGCTAGCCCAAGTGGCGACGATGCGCACGGTCTACTTCGCGGCCGCCGCTCTCTTCGCCCTCTCAGCGATTGCCGTGCTGTGGGTTTCCCCGCAGCCTGTGCCCTCGCGCGTGAAGCAGGGGCCGGGCTGGCGGACACTGCTGAACCGGCGTTTTCTGCGCTTTGCGGCGCTGACCTGGCTGGCGTTCGTGGCGATGTATTTGGGTTTCCCACTGACTCCTAACTTCTTGGCCGATGTGCGAGGCTGGGACGTGGCCCGTATCGGGACGCTGGGCTCGTTCCAGGCGCTGGGGATGATGCTGTTGACCCTGCTGCTGGGGCGTTTGGGCGATGGTCACCGCTCGCGGGGGCTGATGGTTGGGCAGGTTTTGGTATGGGGCTCGGCGCTGCTCCTGCTACTGACCGGCACTTTTCCGGCGCTGGCATTGGCCTACCTGCTGCGCGGCGCTTATCAAGGCTGCCGATCGCTGACCCAGGCTCGAGCGACTGTGCTGGGGGGCGAGGCCGAGCGCGGGCTGTTGCTGGGGGCGAGCGAGACGACCATCGCCGTCGCGCAGATCGTCGCCCCCTACGTAGCAGGTTGGCTATACGCTGGCGGTCCGGCGTACCCCTTCGTGGCCTCGCTGGCGCTGATCCCGGTCACGTTGCTGCTGGTTGTTATTGGGATGCCCCGCTCCGCAGCGAGAACAACGCGAATGAGGCCCGGCCAATGAATATCTGCGTCAATCTGTTTCTTCCGCTACCGAGAATAGCGCCAGCGCCTGTGGGTTCAGGGAGAAGGTGATGGACTCCCCGAGAGCGGGCAGAGCGACGCTGGCTGGGAAGTTGAAAGTCAGTTCAACGCCGCTGGCGTGGCGCAGGCCCAGCCGGTAGTACTCGCCGCGGAAAGAGCGTTCCGTGATGACTCCAGACAGCACGTTGGGGCCCGCCCCGTCCAGCCGCGCTGCCTCCGGGCGGATCAACAACTGCGTTGTAAACCCCAAATCCCAAATCCCAAATCCCAAACCTTCAACCTGGAACGTGCCAATCTCTGTTTCAACCAGTCCAGGCCTTACGATACGGGCATCCAGTAAATTGGTCAGCCCCAGAAAGCGAGCCGCCCAGGCTGAGGCCGGCCGCCGGTAGACTTCCTCTGGCGTCCCCACCTGCACCACCCGCCCGGCCCGCATCAGCACCACCCGGCTGGCGATGGCAAAGGCCTCCTCCTGGTCGTGGGTGACGTAGATCACAGTCACACCGGCCCGCTGGAGGATGCCGGGCAATTCGTCCATCAGCCGCTCGCGCAGTGCCCGATCCAGCGCACCCAGTGGCTCGTCGAGCATCAGCAACCGTGGCCGGGGGGCCAGACTGCGGGCCAGCGCGACCCGCTGTCGCTCGCCACCCGAGAGTTGGTTCACGTCGCGGCGCTCGAAGCCCGCCAGCCCGACCAACTCCAGCACCTCGGCCACCCGCGCCGCAATCGGTTCGCGGCTCAGTCCCTGCATCCGCAGCCCGAAGGCAACGTTGCCGAAGACGTCCTTGTGCGGAAAGAGGGCGTATTCCTGGAACATCAGTCCGAATCCGCGCAGATGAGGAGGCACGAGGGCCACGTCCTCCCCATTCGCCGATACCTGGCCGCCATCGGGCGTCTCCAGGCCAGCGATGAGCCGCAGGAGCGTTGTCTTGCCGCAGCCGGAAGGGCCGAGCAGGCAGAGCATCTCGCTTTCCTCGACGGCGAAACTGACGCCGGCCAGTGTCCAGCCGTCGGGGTAAGACTTGCGAATGTCGTGGAGTTCAAGTAGGGACATTGTGTTCTCCGA
>JAUWNP010000060.1 GCA_030612585.1 Anaerolineae bacterium | reverse complement strand
GCGCCTGCTGCAGGTATGACCATGCTTCGTCCTCCTCCGGTCGGTTCCAGTCCTCAGCAAGTGCTGGCTCACTTAACAACGCTGTTTCTGAAACGCTAATGATTGGCCTCTCCAGGATGGTCACAAGTACTCGCCATCCTGCTGGCAACTTGATGGGCTCCACCAGGCATACATGGCCTTGGTCGTCAATTACGGCTTCAAAGGTCTGCAGCATAGATCACCTCCTATTGCTCACATTTTACCACAATATGCTCCTGCATGGAAAACTTACGCCACCGCCAACGTCGCCTCCAGCTGCCGGTGCGCATGTCCTCGCCGCCGTAGATGATCGCCCCCCCGATTGTAGCCCAACTCATCTCTCCATTCTCTTTTCTCCATCCTCAATCCTCTTGCGAACGATCCGTTCGGGGCAGGGATGTCCACACTGATGGGGGGGGGGATTCCTGACCGTGGCCCTGAGCCGCCCTCTCGCCCCGGTGGAGCGAAACGTCATCGTGCCCCGCTACTACGACGCGGTGGGTACTTTTTCGACTGTCAAGTGGGTACTTTTTCAATTGTCAAGGTTCAGGCTAAACGGCTTAAGTGGGTCATTTTTCGATTGTCAAATGGGTACTTTTTCGCTTGACAAAAACAGAAAATTCATCAACCCCACCCTCAACGGCCGGCATGCCACTAGACGCGCTCTGCGGCCTCCCAAGTGTTTCTGGGTTTCGTTCTGCTACGATTTCCCGAGGGGTTTGGGGAAAACGACAAGCGTGGGCCCGCCCTGAGCCCTGCTGGAGGGGGAAGTCTGGCCCGTTAGGGCCACGTAAGGGAACAGGCGGCATAGAGACAACAACGCCCACATGGCGCGAACAGGAGCCTGTGGGTCAGCGCCCAACAGCAACACACGACGACCCACCTCGACCAGGGCAGCGCCCAGGATGACGGTCGCCGTAGTCTTGCCGACGCCTCCCTTCTCACCGGGGAGAGCGATGGCGCGCATCCCTGCCTCCTCCACTTATGTTAGGCATACAACGTGTGGAAGAGGGAGGATCGGCTTAGAAATGGGCAGGGCAACAGAGGCGACCGTTGCGCCGTGTCGAGGTTGGTGGGGGTAGGATCCGCTGGAGCGAGGGACAAACCTCTCGCTTAAGTGTTACTTGCTCTTTACGCACCGATATACTCCCCCTGCAACCCTTTCAAATACATCCGGGTGAGAGGCCATAATCCTGAGAACCCCATGCTCGCCCATCTGCAGTTCAGGGTGCCGATCCGCGACCATACGCGCCAGCACTGCATAGTGAAGCGGACGACCGTGTGCCTGTAGTTCTGAATGTACTGTACGGATCAACTTACGCTGACGTTTGAGTTGTACCGCGCGACGCTCGCGACAGATACTGAAGATTGTTCTAGTGTCCTGCATCAGATACAGGTCGCGCAGCAGTCGGCAGGATACAGGTATAAAGAACTCGCACAGGTTACAATCGAAATCCTCACCCTTCAGACAATCGGGGCAATCGTAAGCAGAGATGTGAATACCGTCTATCCAACGATGCTCACTTTGATAGCCTAGTCCAGCCGTAGGTACGGTATCCTCTTCCCCATCGCTCTCGGCCAGCCAATGCTCGTCCATCTGGGAATCCCAACTTCTCTTGGTTCATCTGCTCCTCACCCTGCTATGTTGGGTTCATCAACATCTAGTGCTCCCAGGCGAGGGTCAGCCAGCAGTTCCCTGACCTCCTCTGCGGTGATCTCATCTGTGCGGTCAGGACCACGGGCGAATTGGCTCTCAAGTAAGACGTGATTAGCATACAGCATCAAGCGGCGAGGCGTCAACGCTTTGATCCTGGCAATATGTTTCACTATGGTTTCAACTGCCTCTGCGGAAAACGGATATGCCCAACGTTTTTCTTCGTGCAGCCGAAACTGTGCCAGAAGGTCTCGGATGAACTCAGTACCCTCCGCTTGACTCGGAACATCCAGGCTAATACTCTGCGGTTCAGCACGGCTCTTCAATTCATCACTCAGTAGATACGCTACGTTGTCCTCGCGGCCAAACGAGAATGAGAGGATGATTTCCAGCCCCGTGGGATGCTCGTTATAGTAGCTGTGCAAGCCTGCGTTGACTTCGCTCAGCACACGAGACCTTAGTTCTCCGATGCGCTGATATTCGTCCAGCATGATTACCAGCTTGGTTGGAGGATGCGACTCGAAGGTTGCCAGGCGAGTCAATGCGGTGAGCGCATTGATAGCGTCCTCAGGCGTTTTGATGCGGTAAGTTACACCAACGGCGCGAAGGTGACGGGCGGTGAGACCCGGCTGGGCGATGAGCCACTGACGAGCAGTCGTGCCTTTCTCTGCATCACCACTGCGTATGGCAAGGAGTGCACTTACAACGCCAGGAGATCTGGAGAACATGTGGTGGAGCGTAAGGCTTCCTGACCAACTGCTGCCCACCTTCACCAACTGCTCTCCCAGAAAGTCGTAGGGCAGTTCTGAGGCAACTGCCCGATACACTGCGAGGAAACCTCTAACCTGTTTGGGCATGACAGCATAAACGGGGATCAGTCTGCCCTGAGTCTGCTGGCATAAGTGCTGCAAGTGAAACAGCGTATGCGTCTTGCCCATACCAAAGTTGGCCCACAGGAGGTGTAAGCCGGACTTGGGCGCGAACTGCATTTTCCAAAGGAGACGCTCAAGTTGCTTCTTCGCCTGAGGTCGGCCCGCCCAGATAGGCGCAAACTCTGGGTCAGCAGCAGTCCGGAAGGGCCAGGCTTTCAAGTTGAGATGTTCGTACATTGAAGCCTATTCCTCGGGATCGGGTAGGTTGAATTTGCGCCACGCTTCTCCCACGAAGCGCTCGGCGGCAGCCTGATCCAACGTGCGGGTGAAGTAGGCGTCGCGCAAACGTGCCCGCAGGTCGCGCAGGTACTGCACGTAGTTGTTGACCGTGCGCGAGATTTCCACAGGTTTCTCCGGCAGCCGGGCGACCTTCTGCCCGGCCGCCTGGGCAAAGAGGAGGTAGCGCACCTCGAACCTGTTGGCTACGGTGAGCGTCTGCCCATCTTCGGTGGTCAGTTGCTCCTGGCCAAAGTGGGGACCAACGTAGCGCAGGGGGGCGCCGGGCAACGGAACCTCCCGAAAGTTGCCAGCGCGGGCAGCGGGAGAGAAAAAATCGTCGGGGAAGCGGGCCGGGCCTTGCGGATGAGGCAGGAGGTCTTGCAGCACCTCCCCGGCTACACGGTTGGCCGCCCGCTGGGGGCGGCTTCGTCGCGCCTTGCCCCGCATCTGGCCTAGTTGCACCCGCTCTCGCACCAGGGTCGTCAGGCCATCGTACAGGCGGGACAGCCAGCGGTCGGGGTCGAGGCCTAAAGCCCGCAGCACGGCTCCGTCGAGGGCCTGGCGGTCGGGTTGCTGCACCTCGTCAAAGACGGAGCCGATGGGCCGCGCCAGTAGCGGCTGGAAGGCAGTCACGATAGCCTGGCGGCCGGCCTCGTCGAACTGTCGCACGTCTGGAACCCGCAGGTAATCGCGGGCGTCTTCGACAGTCAGTTCCAATGCTCCCTCACCCATCGTTACCCGTCCAGCCAGTTCGGTGAAGAAGGCAGTCACACTGGTATTCATGACCGCAGCCACCAACTCATGTGGAATATCCTCAACAGGCGATAGAAAGTACAGTCGCTTGTCCGCAATCAATGGCTTGTCGCTGTACTTGTGAATGTGACGATCACCGTAGGCACTGGCAAAGAACAACTGCGCTGGTCTACTGCGATACTCCGGCAGAGCATACCAGCCCGGCTTGCGATTGCGCACCTCGGCACCGTGGGGCCAGGTCAGCCCGGCCTGCCGCCCTGAGGTGAACACCTGCCGCTCTCCCCACTCGACGTAGCACAGCGCGTTCGTCTTTCCTCGCGCCCGCAGTTCACCTTTCGTCAACCGGCAGACGAACACTTTCAACCGCAGCGCATCCTCGTCAATGGGAATACGGTCCGACTCACCGGGCGACTTGAGCAGTGGGAACAGGAACTCGGGCTCAACGTCCCACTCAGTGATTTTCTCATCGCCGAAGTGAAAGAAAGCGTTGATGCCCGTCTTGCTGCCGAATGTGGGCGGCGCCACGTCGCGCAGCAGGGCCAGCCTATCGCCCGCCTCGCGCAACAGGTCAAAGTAGACGTCTGGGGCGCGGAGGAATGGCCCCCACTTGACCGTCTGCCCGGCCGCCTCCACCTGCCGGCGCAATGCGCCCTGGCGCACGGCGCGGATGAGGAAGTCGTCGTCCTCGTGGGCAGCGGGCTGGGCCGGGTCGTCGCTGGCCTGCCACATGGCCTCAATCCGCCTCACCAGCCTGTCCAGCCCATTCCAGCGGTTCAGGCTGTCCAGGCGCAGGTCCCAGGGGATCAGTTCGGCCAGGGGACATCTGACCTTGACGAAGCGGGCCGGGTGGGCGTCGCGCTCGGCCGGGTCGGAGCAGCGTTCGACGATGGTAACGACGGTGTTGACCGCTGCCTGCAGGAACCAGGGCTCGCAGCGGCTCTCCAGCACAGCGACGATCTTGAAGTGATCGAGGAGGAAGCGCTGCAATCCGTGGCCATAACCCACGTCCAGCCAGGCATTGGAGGTGATGATGCCCATGCGCCCGCCCTCCTTGAGGAACGCGGCGGCGTGCCAGAACAGGGAGACGTATAGATCGGCGTAGGTGGAGATGATCGGCTTGGCCTGCTCCAGAAAGACGTCCAACGCCAGACCATTCTGGCGGGCCAGGCGGTGCTGCTTCTCGTCGCTCTTGCGCTTGAAGGTGAAGCCATCGGGATAGGCATGGAACCAGTCTTGCACCAGGCGGCGAGCCACGGTCTGGCGATAGCCCTTCACGGTGCGCTCAATGCGGTCGGCGCTGATGTAGGGGAAGTTGCCGACGACGGCGGCAAAGGTGGGGATTGGTTCGTCTACCCAGCCCGTTTGCCCCCTCACCCCCGGCCCCTCTCCCCCCAGGGGGAGAGGGGAGTCACCGGTGGGAGATTTTAGTGGAGGAAAACGGTAGGTGCCGCCGGGGGCGACGGTGAAAAAGTCCTCGTTGAGGATGCGGGGAAAGTTGCACGCGTCGCCGACGCGCTGGCGAAAGAGATTGATGGTGGCCAGTTCGGCGGGAAAGGGCGCCACGTCCACGCCCCAGAGTTGACCCAACAGTCGGCTATGGTCGTGGACGCCCAGGCGGGTGTGGAGCCGGTCGTAGGCGCGGATGAGGAAAGTGCCGGTGCCGCAGGTAGGGTCCAGTATGGCATCGTCGCCGTTCCGTATGCAGAAGGCGACGATGAGATCCACCAGTGGCTCCGGCGTGAAGTACTGGCCCAGTGCGTGCCGGTCTTCTGGGGGAATGAGCCGCTCGAAGACGGCGCCCACCACGTCCTGGGGCAGGTGGGCGAAGTCGCGGGTGTTCAGATCGTCCACCAAGTCGCGCAACTCGGCCGAGGCGGCGGCCGGGAAAGGTAGACGATCCACTACGTCCTCACGGAACACGGCGTGGTAGTCGATTTTGTGCGCCGCCGCGAAGCAATCTTGAAGACGGGGGAGTACCTGACCGGTGTCCAGACCTCTCAGGTGCATCGGCGGCAACTGGGGCGCGGCCCGGCGCAGGCTCTGGTAGAAGATGATCTTGCCCATCAGACGGTAGATGGCCTGGCGGACGACGGCCTCGACAAAATCGTCGGAGCGCAGGTTGGCGGGAATGGACTGGCGCACCGCCCACTGGCTGAGTTCCTGGCCGAAGGCTGGGTCCATACCCAGTTTGGTCCGCAGGGCCTGCTTGACTGCCGGCTTGAGGACGCTCACAGCGCGGGTCAGCCGCTCGACGAAAAAGTCGGCGTCGGGGATCACCAGGTGCAGGGAGCCGTCGCGGTGGAGGGCGGACAGGTCGGCAGCGATTTCGTCGGCCCGGTCGGACAGGATAGCACGCTCCGAGGGAGAGAGGGAATCACCAGCGCCGGGTGCGACCTGGTAAATGGGCGGGTAGCGTTTGAGAGGGTCAGGCATGTCACCAGGGCGGGCAGGGATGGGCAGGAACCAGGCGTCGCGCAGGTTACTGACGACCAGATAGGGCAGACGACGGGCGCGGGCGCGCCGGGCCAGGTACTCAATCAGCCCGGCTCTGTTCACTGCGACAGTTGGTACGGTCAGGCCCAACAGGGCAAAGGACGTGCCCTGGATGTGAAGCGTGAGCGCACGCAGCGGCCCGCCAACGCCAACAGGGGCATCGGAAGCAAAAGGCTCGTCGGCACTCAGGCCCAGGTGGGCAGAGGTGCCTAATCGGTCCTGAAAGATGGCGAAGGCGGCGTCAAGACGGGGGTCAGGTTGCATCGCTGGTGCCTTCTCTTGTGACGGTGGTTAGAAGCACGTGTTAGGCATGAACTTCCCGGCTGACTTGAGCCTTGGCGATTTTCATCAGCAGCCGTAGCGCTTCATTCACTGCCTCATCACTGGGAAAAGTCTTTGCCACGTCTGGAGCCAACAGCACCAAATTGGTGCCTTCGTTGTAGCGCTGCACGTATTTACCCCTGACGCCTCCCTGTAACTGAGACAAATCGTATTCAGCGCGAAGCTCGTCGTCAACGTTTGTATCAATCTTGTTTTTCATAGAACTTTCTCTCGTGGCGCGTTGTTTTTCGCGCACTGATGATGCGTATGCGGTCGTCCCGGTCTGTATGCGAGACAATGAGCAGGTTTCCAAGATGTGATAGCCCAACAGTAATGAACCGGTTTTCGTCAATCGAATGGTCAGGGTCATAAAACGTCATGGACAGAGGGTCGCCAAACACCGTTGCAGCTTCGTTGAACGAAACCTGATGTTTCTTGATGTTCTTCTTTGCCTTGTCTGGATCCCACTCAAATTCTATGCCCATAGAGCACACTCTTTATCACTCGCCCAATGGCTCCTCCAGAAACCGTGCGTGAGCCAGCAAGCCCATGCGGTTGACGGTAAAACGCACCTGATAGGGGTTGGCTTTCTGATAGGTGATGATCGCCTCCCGCGCCACCGCCGGTTCAATAATGAGGCCGTGTTCCAGCAGGGCCTCGACACCGGCCACCAGCGCCATCTCCTCGATGGGCGCGTAGCCGCCGGCACTGCGAACGGCCTGCCAGGCGCGGTACAGGTGGGACACAATGGCCTCTGGGACGGTGAGAAGCAAGGCCGGAATCTCCCAGGCGCGGGCGGCGGTGGCGAAGAAACGAGTCGCCAGAAACCCGGCCACCTGGGCATCGCTCTCTATTCCGGTCAATGCCTCGGCCCAGGTCAGGCCGGCCAGGGTGAAGGTGTAACTGTAGCGGAAAGGACTGGGTTTATGCAGCAGTCCAATATCTGCGTAAGGCTCAACGCGAGGGGTACTTGTTACTGTGTGTGCGCCTCCTCCTGTATAGGATCGCTCACGCCACTTTGCAACGCTATCTGCTACTTGAGAGAGAATTTCCAACCGATCCCGTTCTTCCGCCGAGAGCACACGGCGGCGATGACGCTTGATGAGAGCGCGGTAGATCGCTGGCAGCCGGTCTCCGGCATCTCGATCATTGAAGTCATCGGCAGCCTCGGCGGCCAATTGACCAAGCAAGGGGGCGATGATTTCGCCATCGTTCTCCAGCAAGGCATAGAGTAACAGCAATGCCTGGGCCTGGCTAAGGCGCAATGGGTTGGCCTCGGGCCGGTAATCCAGAAAGGCCTGGAGTTCCGCTTCTGGCGTGAAATGGAGCAGTGACAGGGCACGGGTGTTGGGCGAGTAGGTGCCGGCTCGAATGAGGCCAAGAGCTACGCCCAGCGGCGGGTATCTGATCGAGTCACTGCGCACCAGTTTACCGGTCTGCGAAGGCAGCGTGTGGTCGGCCAGATAGAGGTCCTGTAACTCCATAGCCACGATTGCCTCTTCGCCTTCACTCCAGGCGGACGCCTGTTTCTTCAGACCATTGTAGACTCGGTCGTAGAGACGCTGGCGGATGTAGGCCACCCGGTCAGTGGTGAGCGGCACCCGCACTTTGCGCATCACTGTCTGGGTCAGGTCGCTGCCCAGGTTATCCACGCTGGACGTGCTCAAGGCAACCACCCGGCGCACCAGGCGCTTGAGATAGCCCAGACGCTGCATACAACGGGCGGTGCTGCTCAGCACACGGATCTCTGCCATGCTCAAAACCCCCCGTGAACACTGACGCGAGGGCGGATGTCCACGATGATAGCGCGTTCAACTTCGGTATTGGAGACCAACGCCTGCCCCACGTCCAGGCTGCGCAGCAGGTCGTCGAAAGCCAACACACGGTTGGCATAGCGCACTTCCTGGGGCAGGCTCGATTTCAGATTGCGACGTACGTAGTCAATGTCACCCTGAACCGTTAATTTGTGAGTGATAAGTGTGTCCACTTGAGCCAACAGACGACTATCCAGCGCAGTGGGTTGCTGGGTCGCCACCATAAAGGACAGGCCATAGTTGCGCCCCTCGCGCACGAAGCGCACCAGCATCTCTCCAGCAGCCGTGCGGCGCTCCGACGGTAACACATTCTGTGCCTCGTCCAGGGCCACCCAGGCTGGGGGGATCGCCTCGGCCAAACTCGCCTTGATGCGAGTGCGCTCCTCAGGCGACAGGTCAGTCCGAATAGCGAGGTGCTTTTCCGCCTCCGAGGCCTCTGTGCGGGCGTCAAGCAAACGGCGGATCAGTGCGCTGAGAACCACCAGGCGCAATGGCCCAGACATCCGATTCATCACCAACACATTCATCCGGCCCGGCGTCAGTAGATCTCGCAGCGGTGTGCCTTCGTCCTGAAAGAGCGGGTTGCGTCGAAAAGTGGTGATTTGCTGCAACACAGCGCGGCGTGTTTCGGCCCGGTAGCTGCTCTGTATCTCAGCCTCCAGTTTGATGCAGGTGATGAGGTCGTCCAGGGAGTAAACCGGCCTGGGCATCCGCTTGCCCCCTTCACCCTGCCAACCTTCGATGGTGACCTTGAGGTACGCGTCATTGAGCAACTGGCCCATGCGGTCCTGGTAAATGTCCAGATCAAGCAAGTAGCCCCAGTCTGCGGCGGTGAAATCAGCGGTGCGCACGGCAAATTCACGGTGGCTGGCTGGCGTCGTCTCGCTCCGTGTGCCCTGGGGGACCCACACCTGCACGTCGAGTGGTTCGGCTTGTAGGTTCCATCCACGCCAGACGGCCCGCTGCTCCTGAATCACCGGCCGGTCGGCGGCTTCGGTCAGGCTGATGTCGGTCCACTGGAAAATGCCCAACGTGTCGAGCAATAGCACGGCCCGGTCGCGCCCGATGTGCGAGATGCTGCTTTCGGCCCGTCGCGTACAGAGGCCCTCCAGCATAGAGCCCATGGTGTAGGATTTGCCGGAACCCCGCTTGCCAAAGATGGCGATGACGTGGGGATAGGTGGTGTCGAAACGCACGTCGGCCAGCGGCCCGGTTTCGGCCAGCCGCCCCAGGTAGAGCCAGGCCGCGGCCTGGTCGGTCGGGTCGCCGACGATGATTTCTTTTCGGGCGAGCAAGCGGGGCTTGACAGTGAACTTTTTCATCACAAATTCTTTCTATCAGGCAAACACGTACTGGGACACATCGTTGACAATGCCCTCGTCCACCAGATGCTTCTCCTCGTCCCAGGCCTGGATGGCGCATTCGTTGATGGCGTTGATGATGTAGCGCGGCAGCGATCGGGATATGTCCTGGGTAGCAAAGTCGGCCAGCAGTTCAAAGGCGCTGCGCTCGAAGGGGTAGATGCCCGGCTCCGTGTCCAGGTTGTGCTCGGCGATGCGGGCCTGGACTTGCTCCTGGTCAATGAGGTTGTGGAGCAATTCGCTGACGAATATTTTGACGTCCGATATGGCGGGCAGAGGTGGGATGTCCACATAGTTACTGGTGCCAACACGACCCATAATGTCACCGCGTCGCAGAATCGGCGGCGCATCGTCAAAGACGTCGGCTCTGAAACCCACCAGGAAGCCCACGCTGGCATTGGCCGGCTCCGCCAGGCGGCGAAAATACTGGTGAATGGACTCCGCCGCGTCGCCCGCTTTCACATTCTGCATCTCTTCGAGTTCATCCAACAGAAAGATCAGCTTTTCGCCAACCCGGCTGGCCAAATTGCCGATGGCAACGACCGCGTTGACCAGGTCGCCAGCGCCGACCTGGCCCAGATTGCGGGTGAGCGAAAGGCCGCTCAGTTCGCCGGTCTTGAGAGATTGGCCGGTGAGCCAGCGCCAGGCGACAAAGGTGGAGTCGCCAGCCGCGCGTAGTTCTTTCAGGGCCAGTGCAGTATTCAAGTTGTCTGTAAGCCCCTCGAGAGCAGTGTTAAGGTTGGGGACCTGGTCAAACAACCGGCGTACCCAACCGGCCACAGTCTCCTTGCCCAGGGCTTCCATCAACTGCATGTGGAGATGGCTGGCCGTCGAGTTGCTGCGCATCTCAATGGCGACGTAGAGGGTGTGCGGAATACCCTGGCAAGAGCCTGGTGTGTCGGTCTTGAGATAATGCTCCAGGTAGAACAGCGTTTGGGTCTTGCCAGAGCCATAAGGCCCCCACACCATGATCTTTGGCACCCCAGGCGCGATAAAAGCCCGTCGCACCTGGCGCTGAAGCCGGGTCTTGATGTCATCCCGTCCGAAATAGAAACGAGCGTCGTCCGGGTTGATCTGTGGATCAATCGTAAAGTTGAGGCGATCCTTGAGGCAGAACCATTTCGGGAACTCTATCATCGGTCTGTTCTCCTTTCAGCAGAATTAGTGAATTGATTCGATTGCTTTGATACGCTGGCTCATCGTGCGCAGGCTGTAGCCGCCCCACTGATACAGATCGCGCAAGATGGCTCGCCCGTGCCCCCGGGCAAAAATCATCATGCCCAATTCGATATTGTGGCGCAGTCCGCTCTTCGTCAGGTTGCCGGATCCAAAGAGGGCAAAACTCTCCGCCTCATCTCGGCTCCAAACCACGTACAACTTGGCATGGATGTCTGGATTGTAGCGAATCTCGGCCAGGGGACACTGCTGGAGTACCTCTACGCCGGCCTGGTGATACAGTTCACGCGGCTCGCGAGTGATCACGTAAAGTCGGGTACGGTCGGCTACCGCCTTCTCCGTGACGGCCTTTAACTCAAACGGCGTTCCGGCCAAATCCCCAATAAAGGGGCTGATAATGACCATTGTCTGGGCTACGACACCGCCCATCAAGTAGCGTTGGAGAAACCGCTCCACCGGGCGCTCGGTGATCACCTGTGCATAAGGTGGAATGACTCCTTCCACGCGACTCTCGCCACCGACCAGTGTTCCCCTGGCCTGCAATTCAAGCTCAACAAGTTGGCGACCTTTGCCACCGGGGGGATTAGCCAGGATCATCTCCCGAATCTCGCCAATCGTCATTGGGCGCTTGTCGGTCTCGTAGCGACGGAAGAAGTCTGTCCGGCTATCTCTAATCATCATGTGCGGGCGTTGGTCGCTGAAGGGCACATGAACGACAACTATACCCTGATTATATCCTGTCTCGTAAACGACGATTTCCAGGCCCTCAATACGGTCACGGATCCCATCGAGACAAGCTTGGCGCATCGCCTGGGCAACCTGACCAGGATTGTCAAATGGAGTCAGTTCTGCTGCCCTATCAGCATAGTCTTCACGGATGCCGACCACCAAGTATCCTCCCTCGCTATTTGCTAATGCGGCGACGTCACGTAGCATCTCCCGCCGATCCTGCCCCCTGCCGCTATATGGAGCTTCTTTGTAATCCAAATGGGGACCTTCAGGCACACTGTTGTCGATCAGCAAGCGAATGTCATCAAGGGAAATATCACCTAGGGAACGACCTCCGAGAATCATCGGCTTCCAGACCTGTTCAAGCGAAATAGCAAAGCAATAACATCTATATTGTACTATACAATGCGCTCGTGCGCCAACACCGCCGACCAGGATTTCATTGCTGCGCACGATGACGTCACCGGTTTCCCAGTCTGGGGTGATGACAGAGAGTATATCCCAAACCACAACCCTGTCAATTTGCGCCCCGCGTTACGCCCCATCGGTGGCCGCTACGCCCCATCAAACCGCGCGCTAGCGTGTTCCTTGGCTTCTCACATCAAGCCTCGGCCGGCTTTCGTCCCAAAAATCGTCCCCGGCAGAGACCGCCAGCACATAATGTACGCCCCGGCCTCTGCCTCGCCGAACAACCAGCCCCTTTTGAACCATCTCCTGCAACTCGCGGTACGCCTCGCTTTTCTGCACCCCGGTCAGAGTGCAGTATTCGCTTCGCGTGATCTGCCCGTAAGCCTTGAGATATTCCAACGCCCTGGCCTGGCGTTCGTTCAACCCCCAGCGGGCGGCTTCGTCAGTGAGAGGAACGGCGACGCCCCCCTCGGCGGCCGCGCCGCAGAGGGTGATGATAAACTGGTGATGCTCTTCGGCAAAGATCGGAGGCCAAAGATGGCAAAATGATCGCCACGGCTGGCTATATGCAATTAGACTGTATGATATTTGGCTATTGACAAGTTGCACATAGTGTGGTATACTACGGTCGTTCAGCCAGAGTCTGGTGATCCTGTAAGGGAGGAAGAGGGATGCGAGGACTGGGTCACAGGAGGCGGAGACGTGGTCGCCGGGCGGTGCGGATGCTGGAGCCGGCGTTGCTTTTGCTCCTGCACTACGGTCCCGCCCACGGCTACACGCTCTTGGAACAGTTAGGGAAATTCGGCCTGGGGGACCTGAACTCCAGTGCGATCTACCGGATGCTGCGGGACATGGAGGAGAAAGGGTGGGTCACTTCGACCTGGGACGAGGAACAGGCGCAGGGGCCACCCCGGCGGGTCTATCTTCTCACTGCGCTGGGAGACGAGGTGCTGGCTCTGTGGACGCAGGACCTGGAAGAGAGCAGAAAGAAGATTGGTTATCTTTTGGGAGTCTATCGCCGCCACATGGAGGAGGGTGAGGGTGAGCATCATTGAAACAATGAACAATGAACAAATGAGCAAATGACAAATGAACAAATGACAAATGGACAAATGACAAATGGACAAATGACAAAAACACAGTTTCGTGAGGGAGGGAAATGATCACAGATAAAAGAGTTCTTGGTGCCTTGCGCGGGGTGATGCACCCCGAGATCAAGCGCAATCTGGTTGAATTGGAGATGATCAGAGATGTAAGCGTCGAGGATGAGAAAGTCACGCTTACGCTGGCACTGCCTTTCGCAAAAATTCCAATCAAAGACGACCTGGTGCGTTTGATCAAGGGGGCAGTCGCGAAGTTAGACGCAACTTTAGAGGTTGAAGTCAATCTGATCGAGATGAACCAGAAGGAACGTGCCGCGTTTATGACCGCATCCGAGGGCGGCCCCAAGCCAGCACAGTCCACGAACAAGATTGCTAACGTGGTAGCCGTGCTGAGCGGAAAGGGTGGCGTGGGCAAATCGTCGGTGGCAGCGCTGCTGGCGGTGACGCTGCATCGTCGGGGAGAACGAGTGGGCGTGCTCGATGCCGATATCACCGGCCCCAGCATCCCCAAGATGTTCGGCCTGCACCAGCCGCCACCGATGAGTCCGGCAGGTATACTGCCCGCCGAAACCCCTGGCGGCATCAAGGTAATGTCCATCAATTTGCTGCTGCCCAGCGAGGACGAGGCCGTCATCTGGCGCGGCCCACTCATCAGCAGCGCCATCAAGCAGTTCTGGAACGAGGTCTTCTGGGGCGACCTGGACTATCTGATCGTGGACCTGCCCCCCGGCACATCCGACGCTTCGTTGACGGTGATGCAGTCCATACCGCTCAGCGGGGTGGTACTGGTCACCTCGCCGCAGGACCTGGCGGGGATGGTGGTGCGTAAGGCGGCCCGCATGGCCCAGCACATGAGAGCGCCTATCCTGGGAGTGGTGGAGAACATGAGTTACCTCATCTGCCCCCAATGCGGAGAGAAGATCGAGGTCTTCGGCCCCAGCCAGGCGTTCCGCACGGCGCTGAACATGGGGGCGTCGCTGCTGGGGCAACTACCGCTGGATCCGGAACTGGCCCGCTGCTGTGATGCAGGGGAGATCGAGGGGTATGAGGCGGAATTGTTCGAGCCGATCACCGGGCAAGTGGTAGAGCGGATGCCGAGGCGGAAAACGGCGCCGATCTTTCCGTAGATAGGGAGTAAGAAGTAGGGAGTAGGGAGTAAGGAGTAGGGAGTAGGGAGTAGGGAGTAGGGAGTAGAGAAGGGAGGTGAGAGAGATGCCAAGATTTGATGGGACAGGGCCGCAGGGCCAGGGGCCGATGACCGGGCGCGGTGAGGGGCACTGTGCGCTGGTGCTTCCTGAATCGGGACAGGGGCCTTACGGTTACGCAGGATTGCAGGGCACGCCTGTGCGTCTGGGAGTGCCGGCCGCCCGGCCCGCGCTCGGGACCCGCTTCGCCCGCTGGTCGCGTCTGGCGATGCAACGTGGGCGTGCGTTCGGACGCGGGCGAGGTCGCGGCGCAGGCGGAGGACGAGGCCGGAGGTTTGCCCGGCGGTAAGTAGTGCACGCTGATGAGCAGTGGTAGTGAGTTGAACGCTTTAGCAGATTCGACAGGAAGGAGGTGAGACGAGATGCCAGCAGGAGATGGAACTGGACCGAGAGGAATGGGTCCCATGACCGGACGCGGGGCCGGCCTCTGCGGCGGCTACGGCATGCCCGGCTACGCGAACCCAATGCCCGGTCGCGGCTTCGGCATGGGCAGGGGCCGTGGCGGAGGATGGGGAGGTGGTCGCGGTTGGCGCCACCAATACTACGCCACCGGCATGCCCGGCTGGGCACGTTTTGGTTACGCGCCCGCCTGGGGAACCCCGCCGGCTGCGGCGTATGGCCCTTATGGAGCGCCGCCGACGCGGGAGCAGGAGACCGAGTTCCTCAAGGTGCAGGCTGAGGGGCTGAAGGAGCAACTGGACGCCATCAGCCAGCGCATCGCGGAACTTGAGCAAGAGAAGTAGCCGCGCTACGCGGCGGGATGCGTCGGAGCGGGTGACGTTGCCATTACACTTCGCCACCCGCCCCGGGGCCCAAGTTGGGTGAGGAGCCTGGCAGGCTCCTCACCCAGTGGACAAATCTGATTATACCTTTCAACGGGAGGAATGCAAATGAAAATAGTTGTTACATCCAACGGTGTAGACCTTGATGCACCAGCCAGCCCGGTCTTTGGGCGCTGCCCCACGTACGTCTTCGTGGATACGGAGACGATGGCGTTTGAGGCCGTGGAGAACCCGGCGATAAATGCTGCGGGTGGTGCTGGCATTCAGGCGGCCCAGTTCGTCATCGAGCGTGGGGCGCAGGCCGTGGTCACCGGCAACGTGGGGCCCAATGCCTCCAACGTCTTCCAGTCGGCTGGGGTGTCCGTTCACCTCTTCGGTGGGGGGACGGTGCGGCAAGCGGTGGAGGCCTACAAAGGGGGCCAGTTGCCCGCCGCTGGTGGAGCGAATGTCCAGGCGCACGCCGGAATGGGGATGGGCCAGGGAATGGGCAGGGGACGCGGCATGGGTCGTGGAATGGGGATGGGCATGGGCCGTCGTGCAGGCGGGGCCTTCCCTCAGACACCACCTCAGACACCACCTCCATCTCCAATGGCCACTGCCAGTCCTGCCCCTTCTCGCGAAGAAGAATTTGTGTCTCTGAAGGATATGGCCGGCACATTGCGCAAGCAACTGGCCGAGGTGATGGAGCGGCTCGACCGGCTGGAGAAGGGGGAATGAACTGATGCGCGTAGCGATCTCCGCAGACGACGGCCATGGATTGGATAGTGTGGTCAGCCCGCACTTCGGGCGCTGCCCTTACTACGTTCTGGTAGACCTCGATGGCCGAGAAGTGAGCCGGGTCAGCGCGGTGGAGAATCCTTACTACGGCCACCACCAGCCGGGGCAGGTGCCCGGCTTCATCCAGAGCCAGGGAGGCGACGTGATGCTGGCCGGCGGGATGGGACAGCGGGCCATCGGTTTCTTCCAGCAGTACGGCATCCAGGCGGTGACCGGAGCATCCGGCACGGTGCGCCACGCTCTGGAACAGTATCTAGGCGGGGTGCTGCAGGGAGCCGAGCCGTGCCGCGAAAGCATCGAGCACGCTCACGAAGATGCCTCTACTGAAGAGGTCTCTACTGAGGGCGAGTACGAGGAGGACGAGGCAGGTCGGCTGCGGGAGGAGGTCCAGATGCTACAGCAACAGTTGACCGAGGTGATGGAACGGTTGGACAAGTTAGCGACCGGTTGAATTCAGACCTCCGAGGTTTCGGAAAACCTCGGAGGTCTTTAGGGAGGAAGCAATTGCTCAAAGTCGTGGGCATTATCGGGTACAAGAACAGTGGCAAAACCACGCTGACCCATGCCCTGGCCCGTGAATTGACTGGCAGGGGCCACGAGGTGGCCGTGATCAAGCACTCATCCCATCACCTGGACCTCCCAGGGAAGGACACCACCGCGCTGGCGGAAGCCGTCGGTCAGGTGGGGTTCATCTCGCCGCAGGAGTCGGGGGTCTTCTGGAAAAAGTCGCTGAGTCTGGAGAACATCACCCCTTATCTGGAGGCGGAGTTCATCCTCGTCGAGGGCTTCAAGGCGGAGAAAACTTTCCCCAAGATCGTATGCCTGCGGGGAGAGCCGGACGACCGAGACCTGTTCGACGGCCTGGCTGTCTGCGCTGTCCTCCCTCCCCCCTCGCAGGGGGGAGCCGGAGGGGGGTCTCGCGTGGAGGGAGTAGACGTCCCTCTCCTCGGCCGGGACGAGGTGGGCAAGATCGCCGACCTGGTGGAGGAGAAAGCCTTCAAGTTGCCCAACCTCGACTGTGGCGGCTGTGGACACGAACGGTGCTACGATATGGCCCGTGAGATCGTTGCCGGAACAGGCAGCGTAGGGGATTGCACCTCCCTGCAACCGGCCACGGAGATCAGAATAGACGGGCGGCCGATGCCTATGAACCCCTTTATCTCCAGCATCGTGAGGGGCACGATCCTGGGGATGCTGTCACCGCTCAAAGGTTTCAAAAAGGGAAAGATCGAGATCAGCATCTGATGGCGTGAACATTCACGTGGGTGATCAGGGAGAGGCAGCCGGCTTCGACCACATGGTAGCAGATCTGCAGAGGCAGATCATTGAACAGGAACGGGCGCTCTACTCGGACAAGGTCATCGAGGAGGCCCACAATCCCAAGAACCTGGGCCGTATGCCTGAGCCGGATGTCTGCGGGATCGTGCGCGGTTGGTGCGGCGACACGATGGAGATCTACCTGCGGCTGGATAGGGAGCGCATCAAAGAGATCACTTTCATGACCGACGGCTGTGGGCCGTCGGTGGCCTGTGGGAGCATGCTCACTCGCTTAGCGCACGAGATGTCGCTGGAGGAGGCGGGCAAGATCACACCGGAAGATCTGCTCGAAGCCCTGGATGGCTTGCCCGAGGAGAGCATCCACTGCACCGAACTGGCTGTGAGCACATTGCGAGAGACCATCACAAACCGGCTTTGAGCCGAAGGTAGGCCTGTTTTGTTAAAAAACGCTCGAAGGAGATCACGTGAGCGATCACACAAAGACGGTCAAACAGAGACAAACGCTCTATTCGGCTAAGGTAATTACAGAATCATCTAACCCCAGCAACAGGGGCCGTATGCCCGATCCAGACGCCTACGGGATCATACACGGCTGTTGCGGCGACACGATGGAGATCTACCTGCGGCTGAATGGGGGTAAGATCGAAGAGGCCACTTTCGCGACAGATGGCCGCGAGTCGGCGATAGCCTGTGGGAGCATGCTTACCAAGATGGTGCGGGGGATGTCGCTGGAGGAAGCCGACAAGATCGTGCCAGAGAACTTGACTGCTGCTCTGGACGGCTTGCCCGAGGCAAAGGTCCACTGCGCCAAACTGACGCTGAACACACTACGGGAGGCTGTTGCCAACCGGCGCGCAGAAGAAAAGACATGACTGGACTCTGGCGAATTTTACTTTGGATGCAGATTCACGCAGATTTTCTCAGATCATCCTTGAAAATCTTCAAAATCTGCGTGCGAAGCCTGCGAAAATCTGCGTCCCATTTTAACTTCTCGTGCACTTTCAAGAATCGCCAGACTCCAGGACATGACAATCGTATGGGAGAGTGCGGCCGCGCAGGCCAGAGATCTGGGTAGGCCGGGCTACTACTGAAGGGACAAAATGCGTATTGCAATTCGTGGATACATTGATTCTCGATCACCACCTGCTACGCTGTAAAGAGGGACTCTCCTGGCTGGATCGTCTATCGTCTGAGACGGGCCACCGGGTGATTTGTGCCGCAGATTTCATGGGGCGTCCCCATCGCCTGCTCGAGGCCTGGCGCGAGCAATTGTACGCGGAGATGCCGGTTCCAAAAGGGTGGCACGAAGCCTATGCCCGTGGCGACGCCGATACTCGCCGCTATCCAGATTATGTGTCTGTGGAGGGCGTGACGTAGCAGTGCGCACCAATGAGAGGAATAGATGTCCCAGTTTGCAGGACTCGCCAGGAGGATAGAGTGAACACAGTCGGTAGAGTAACTAGAAGGATCAGAGATTTCATCTACAGGCAGAAACACAATTATCGGGTGGGCGTGGCGCGCCTCTCCGCGGACAAGTTGCTAGTCGGCCTCACCAGTCAATACCGTGCGATATATACTGTGGGGTTGGGGGCCGATTCTGTGCAACTGGGGTCTCTCAGCAGCGTGGGCGGCGCGATCAGTGCCCTCATTTCTGCACCCGCAGGATGGCTGATGGATCGCCACGGCATTAAACGATTTTTCCTGCTGGCGGTCGTCTTAACAGCAGGAGGGAGCTTGCTCTATGCGCTAGCACCTGATTGGCGCTTGCTCGTTGCGGCGGCTATCCTTGCCTCCATCGCCGTAAGCCTGAGTAACACGGGGTGCAGGGTGATCTGCGCCGATTCGGTACAGAGCAAAGATCGAGTGACTGCGCAGAATGTCTGTAGCACACTGGCTGCGATAGCCGGCATGATCTCGCCCCTCGTCGGCGCCTACCTGGTGACAGTTTTCGGAGGCATGACGGTTGAAGGCATTCGACCCTTGTATTATCTCCAGTTCGCGGGGTATGGCCTTATTTTTCTTCTCGTGGTCGTCCAACTGCGCGAACCTCAACGGGGACAACTCGCTGATGCGGAAACCAGGTTCGGTTTTATCGCTGATTTCCGTCACCTTTTCGAGGGAAGGGATAACCTTCGGAGATGGATAGCCATTTCCGCTCTTACCTCATTTCCTATGGCCTTGTTTTGACCGTTTGTTCAGCTGTACGCCCACGAGATCAAGGGAGCGGATCAATACCTTTTGGGCGTAATGGCGAGCGCTACAGTTGTAGCGCAACTCGTTTTCGGCATTCCTGTGGGCCGACTAGCGGATAAAATTGGGCGAAAGCGCATCATCTATTTGCTCACACCGCTGTGGTATGCCTCTAACCTATTTCTTGCTTTCTCTCCCAGCCCGATCACGCTGGTGTTATCGGCGGCTCTTTTGGCTTTTTATTCCATCTCCTCTGGCGCTACAAACGCCATGACCCTGGAACTTGTTCCGCTTGAGCAGCAAGGGAGGTGGGGAGGACTGCTTGGCATGTTTACCGGGTTGGTCACGATTCCTGCCCCCATCATTGGGGGGCTTATATGGAGGGAGATTGGCCCTATGTACGTCTTTGTCATTCCCATAGTCTTCGACCTCTTCCTTAGAATCCCTCTGTTGGCCACAGTACCGGAGACATTGGGAATGGAACACCCTATTCAGAAGAGAGGGCTGAAATGATTCATCCCACGTTCGAGAACCACTGCATCGTGTCCTGCGGGATGTTGCGCCCAGAGATGACCCGTCTGATGGAGACCGGTTTTCTGAATCCACGCCGGATCCTTTTCACGCCGCCGGGCCTGCACGCCTTGCCGGATAAGCTGGAGGAGCACCTTCTCAATAGACTAGCGCAGGCCCGGGAATCGTGCCCCGACCACAAGATCATCGTCGTATATGGAAAGAAGTGCTATATCAGTACTGATGAGCCGCTCAAACGAGTGGACTCGATCTTGCAGGCAGCAGGCCAGGGAATCGTCAGGGTACAAGGGGACTACGGCTACGATATGCTGGCCGGCTTTGAGGACCGACAGCGCATCAGTGGGGGAAGGCAGGACAAGACCCTCTGGTTCACACCGGGCTGGCTCAAGCATTGGAAGGTCATCTATCAGAAGTACTTCGGCTGGGATAGCGCTGACGCTAACGCGAACTTTCCGGGATTCTACGACAAGATCATCGTCCTGGACGGTCTTGGTCTTGCCGAGGAGTACATGATTCAACACGCCGAGGAGATTCTGGAACTGTTTGACTGGACCGGTCTGGAGGTGGAATTTCACCCTATCACCCTCGACCGTTTCAAGGGATTGCTGGTGGACAGCCTATTGCCTTCAGCAGACGAGGAGTTGGAGGAAACGTGATAACGGCACAAGTCAGCCTCTATCCGCTGCGGCAGGTCTCAATAGGGCCGGCCATCCGCGAGGCAGTGCGCGTTTTTCGCCAACACGGATTGGAAACCCGCCTCGGCGAGATGAGCACGCTGGTGTGGGGGGAGGAACAGGTGGTCTTTGCCGCCCTGCAGGAGGCGTTCCACCGGGCTGTAGAGCACGGGGATACGGTGATGACGGTCACCTTCTCCAACGCCTGTCCGTCGCCGGAGGGGCCCTGAAGTGACCTCCGGGAATGTAGCCTTCGACGAGCGCGTTGCCGCGCACTACGAAGCCTGGTACGAGACGCCGGAGGGGCGCCGGGCCGACGAGTTGGAGAAGGCCGTCCTGGGTTGGTTGCTGCAGGGCTTTCCCGGATCGGGTAGCGTGCTGGAGATCGGATGCGGTACGGGTCATTTTAGCCGTTGGTTGAGCGACGAGGGGCTGGCGGCAGTAGGATTGGACCTCTCGCCGGCCATGATGGCGGAGGCACAAGCATTGGGAGATGTTCCTGTGGTGCAGAGTGACGCGCGAAGGCTCCCCTTCGCCGACGGTGCGTTCGACCTGACGGCGCTCGTCACCACACTGGAGTTTCTGGAGCAGCCGCAGGAAGCGCTGGCGGAGGCGCTACGGGTGACCCGGCAAGGGCTTATCCTGGGCGTGCTTAACCGCTGGAGCGTGCTCGGCCTGCAGCGCCGGTTGGAAGGGTTCTTCCGGCCAACAGTCTATGACGCGGCCCATTTCTACGGCGTGGGGGAGTTGAAGCGGCTGCTGCGGTCGGTCGCTGGTGGAAAAGCGCACATCGTGTGGCGCACCACCCTGTTCCCTCACGGCTGGCCGTGGTCGCAGGCTCGACTGCCCTGGGGAGGCTTCATCGGGATGGCGTTGGTCGTGAGTGATGGGTTTCGGGAGGTGGGATGATGGACGAGCAGACAGTATGGGTGGACGTGGCTCACTGCACGGGCTGTGGCGCGTGTGTGGAGGTGTGCCCCGTCGGGGCCATCGCCCTGGTGGATGACAAAGCCCGCGTTGACGAGGAGTTGTGTACCGGCTGTGGAGCCTGTATGGATGCCTGCCCGGAGGGCGCCATCCAGCCTGTGGCCCAGGGCGAGTTGATCCTCGCTCCAGAGCGACCTGCTCCCACCGTCTACCGGCCCAGCCCGCTGGCGGAGACGGCGGGCGCGGCTGTCGTCGTTGCCGGTACGGGACTGTTGATGAAGGCAGCCGGAGCGATGACGCGGGCGGTGGGACGCTGGCTGACGCGGCGCTCCGTGGCGACGAGACCATCTGCGGGAAGTGGAACGGACCCGGCGGGCGGCGGGGGCCGGGGCGGGCGCGGGGGCCGTCGTCGCCGGCGGCGCGGAGGGTAGCGACGGAAATGCAGCGCAGGCAGTGCATAACTCGCGCAATAGTGGAGCTGGCCATAATCACGGTGTTCGTCTACGTTGGGATCAGGGTAGCCCCGGCGATATCGAACCTCATTTTCTAATGGGAAGGAGGAATAGATGAAACTTACGGTGCAATACGTGGATGGCCTGCGTTTCCTGGCGGGGGAATAAGGAGCGTTCTATGCCAATCTACGAGTATCACTGTCGTAACTGCAATGCGACGTTTGAGATGCTGGTGCGGGCTAGCACGACTGTTATTTGCCCGCACTGTGGCGGCTCGTCGTTGGACAAGTTGCTCTCTGCCCCCGTCGTGTTGAGCGGGCGGACGGCCCGGCAGGCGGGACGCACATGCTGCGGTCGAGAAGAGCGGTGTGACACGCCTCCCTGCTCGGTGGGGGAGACGTGCCGGCATGAACTATAAAAAGGAGGTGAGTGAAATGGGTCAAGGTCGTGGAGGTGGTGGTGGCGGCGGCGGACGTGGTGGTGGCGGTGGTGGTGGTGCTGGCCGTGGCGGCGGACGCGGGCCAGGCCGGATGGGCGGTCCTAAGGCCGCCGGGCCTGGCGGTGGCTGTGTCTGCCCCAGTTGTGGGCACCGTGAGCCGCACACCGTTGGACAGCCCTGTTACCAGAAGAAGTGCCCACAGTGTGGCACACAGATGACGCGCGAGTAATTTGAAGACCTCACTCCACCCCCCCTCCCCTCACCCAACTGTGGGGGAGGGGAGGGGGGCCACGGGGGGGAGGAGAGGGCCGTTCGAGGTTGAGTAGGGCGGTTT
>JAUWNP010000240.1 GCA_030612585.1 Anaerolineae bacterium | reverse complement strand
GTCGCCTGCCAGGTGCTGCGGGAGCGCGGCGTCTGTCTGCACTGCGCCCGCACCCGGCAGCCGGTGGTCGTGCCGGACGTCGAGCAATTCCCCGGCCACGTCGCCTGCGACTCGCGCTCCAAGAGCGAGATCGTCCTGCCGGTGATGAAAGAGGATCAGGTCATCGCCGTGCTGGACATCGACTCACACAAGCCGGTTCAATTCGACGAGGACGACGTCGCGCCACTGACCAAAATCCTGAGCCTGTTGCAACCCTATCTTTAGCCCCTGCTCCCCTGTTCCCCTGCTCCCCTGCTCCTCTGCTCCCCTGCCCCTCCGCCCCCCTGCCCTCTGCAAGCAGCGCCAGCGTCAGGAAGAAGACCAGCGCCAGGTCGGGGAAGAACAGCGTGTTGTCCACCAGGCCATGCGCCAGCAGCGCCGCCATGCTGCCCGCGAGGCCAATAGAGATGACCAACGCCCTCGGGGACGAGGGCTGGGAGCGCCGCAAAGAAGGGGAAACCTCCCCTCCCCGACGCGGGGAGGGGCCGGGTGAGAGGTGCCAAAACGCCACCTGCACCGCCACCCCCGCCAGCAGGCCCAGAATCCCCAGCCGCGTCCAGTGGTCCAGGTAGAGATTATGCGGGTGCTCCAGGTTGAACTCCTCCCAGGCGGAAGGGAGAACGTAACGAGTGCGGTAGGCAGCCGGGAAATTGCCCGGCCCGACGCCGAACCAGGGATGCTCGCGGATCATCGTCAGGGTGCTGCGCCACAGTCCCAGCCGGAAGAAGGTGCTGCCCTGCTGCAGGTCGAGCAGCGAGGCAAAGCGCGGCACGCGCAGGAGTGGGATCAGTGCCAGCGCGCCAGCCACAACAAGCGCCAGCGCCGCCCAGCGCCAGCGCCCCCCCGCCCGCCAGCCCATCACCAATAGCGCCGCTGGGAGCGCCAATAGCAGCGCCCCCCGCGAGAAACTGAGCACCAGCGCCAGCGTCACCACCGCCAGCGCCAGCGCGTAGAGCACCCGGCGGCATGTCTCCCCTCCCCTCCCAGGAGAGAGGCTGGGGGAGGGGTACAACGCAACCGCCACCAGGAGTGGCCACACCCGCCCCAGGTACAGCCCCACGTTGTTGGGCGAGTAGTAGACGCTCTGCAGGCGCGGCAGCCCCCCCTCGGCGATGCTGACGTTGCTCCCCAGCGCGTACTGCACCAGCCCAATGAGCGCGACCCCGACAGAACCCAACACCCAGCCATCCAAGACCCGCCACCTGGCCCGGCCGTCCAGGCGGGCCAGCCGCAGCAGTCCGTAGTAGAGCGCCGGGAGCAGGAAAACCGCCCGCAGTTCAAAGAGCGCCGCCCCCCGGTCGGCGGCGGTCAGCCCCGCCACCACCGCTGCCAGCACCAGCAGCAAGACGGCCCAGTCAATCGGAGAAATCCGTAGATTCGTAGATTCGTAAATTCGCAGGCTCGTAATTCCCACCGTACACAGTACCACCAGCACCTCTGGTAAACTGAGCGCCCGGTAGAGCATGGCGCCGGGGTGCAGATAGAAGGGAGCAGTGAAAGCCACCAGCGCCAACCCCAGGTCGGGCCGCAGTGCGAAGAACGCAGCCAACAGGAGCATCGTGAGCAGGCTGAGAAAGAAGCAGAAAGCAGTAAACGGGGAGCAGGAAACAAGAGAAAGGTCACGCCCCCAACTGGCCCAGGCGGTGGCCCAGAGAACGCCTGTCAACCCCACCACCAGCGCCACCTGCGCCCATTCGGGCCAGCCGAGGAACACCCGTGCCAGAGCCCCCCACTCCACCCTCCGCGCGTCGCGTATCAATAGCGCCGCCAGCACCAGCCCCGCCGCAGCCAGCCCGGCTATCTGCCAGCCGAAGTTTTCGCGCACCGGCTCCGTTCCCACGCGCCAGTCCACCAGCACCCACTGGCCCTGCCCGCCCTCGGCCACGACCTCGACGGTGTGCAGGCCCGGGGGGAGACCAGTCGCCAGGGGGACAGTCGTCACGGTGGGGATCTTGTCGTAGAGTACGATGTAGGCGCGGCCTGCCTCATCCCGGGGCAACCGGTTGGCCGGCCTGCCATCCACCGTGACGTAGAGGAAAGCGCGGTACGGTCCCCGCCGCACCGTCAGTGCGACGGCGGGCCCGACGAAGCGCAAGGTGGCCCGGTCGCCGCCAGAGCCTGTCGTGAGTGCAGCCGAACGACCGGCGTCAGCCCCCAGCGGCCCCACGCGCCAGTCGCCTTCATAGGTCGCCCAGGGGTTGAGCGCCGGGTAGCCGCCAGCCGGAGCACCGTCAGGCAGCGCGGCAGCCCAGGACGCCACCGCGTCGTAGACCGGGCGAGGGATGCCATCCTGCCCCACCAGCGCGAAGCCCCAGCGCGGGTCGTCGGGACCGGCGGCGGGCTGGAAGTGCTCCAAGATCAGCGCGCCGGCCCACGGCCATTCGGTGCGCGCCCGCTCCAGCGCCGCGACGGTACGGGCCGCCTGGGTCGCCTCGTCAGTCTGGCCCCATAAGGAGGGCGCGCCCGTCCAGGTTGGCGGCAGCGCGTTCCACCCCCAGTGACTGGCCCAGACCGCTTTGCCCGCATCGCCGCGCTCGACCATCACCTCCCGCAGCAGAAGCAACCGCGAGAAGTTCAGCACCGTCCCGTCTTCAGGGGCGCGGCGGTCGTCGGGGCCGGTGTCGAAGCCGTAGGGCTTGCCGGCCACGATGTCGAAGTAAGGGGCGGCCCCCGCCTGGTAGAGTTGCTCCAGATAAGACACGTCGCTCAGGTTCTGGGGACCAGTCTCGACTGTGGGAGCCAGCCCGGCCAGGAGAATATGGGCATCGGGGCCTGCCGTGCTTGTCCTGAGCGAAGACGAAGGGAGCGCAGACGAACGGTCAGCGGCGCGGATGGCGCGGGCGGTGCGGGCCAGCAGGTCGGCGTAGGCGGGCGGGTTGACCGGGCCACCGCCCCAGTGGAACGCCAGGTTCGGCTCGTCCCACACCTGGTAGTAGTCCACCTGCGCGCCGTAGCGGGCGGCGAAGGCTCCGGCGAAAGCGGCGAAGCGGCCGGGGTCGGTGGGTGGGATGGGGGGACTATCGTCGAGAACAGCCACCAGTCGCAACCCGGGATGACGGGCCAGCGCGGCCATGATGCGGTCGGGGACGGTCCAGTCGAAGCGGCCTGGCTCAGGCTCAATCTGGCTCCAGTAGAAGGACTGGCGCACCCAGACGAAGCCCCCCTCGGCGATGCGGGCCAGGGCGGCCTCCAATTCCTCGCCTTCCTCATCATCGTACTGCTCCAGCGTGACGTTGACGCCGAGGATGGGCACGTCGGCTCCGGCCACGGGCGCGGGGAAGCCACTGTGTAGACCGCGCGCGCGGGTCTGGTGGGTTACGACGACAGTCTGCGCGACCAGACCGACAGCAAGTAACAGGGCCAGCCACAGGAACAGGCGAAACGCGTGCTGACTTTCTCTACGCCTAAACATCTTATACCGCTTTCCTCACAGTAGGCCGTGCCTGACGGGCTCACGCCCCAACCAGCGCAGCCGGGCAAAACCTGCCAGTCCGACCACCTCCTGATGACTGGAGCATTGACAAGCAATCATTCAACGCTCCCGGATGCCAACTCATATTTGCCTTGGAGACCCTTCACCGCCACCTGGGCGCCGCTCCGCCGAAAGTGACTGCCGAAGGCACGCGCCAGCCGATACGCTTCCTCTGGACACTGGTCTATTAGGTTGCTGCGCTCCCTGGGATCATCCACCAGGTTGTACAACTCGTCTGGCTCCCCTTTTGGACGTTGTATGTAGCTCCACGTCTGGTCCCGCACACAGCGATCAATTGCCTCGTGGTAGCCAGTGATGATCACCTCGCGATGCGCTTCGGTGTCGCCGCGCAGTATCGGTAGGAAACTGCGCCCGTGCATAGACGCTGTGTTGTTGGCCAGGCCCAGCAGATCGAGCAAGGTAGGAAGCACGTCGTGGAACTGGACGATGGCCTGGGTGCGGCGAGCCCCCTGGCCATCGGGCAAGCGGATCATAAAAGGTACTTTGAGCAACTCGCTGTACAGGCGGTCGCCACCCTTGAGGAACTTGCCGTGGTCCGCCAGGGGATGACCATGGTCGGCCAGCAGGACAATGACCGAGTCGTCATAGTAGCCCAGGTCTTTGAGCGCCTGGAACAGGCGGCCCAGACAGTGGTCCACGAACGCAGCCTCACCCGCGTACAGACCCCGAATGTGACGAATCTCCTCGGGTGTGGCCCAACTTCCCACCGGGCCACCCATGGGCATAATCAGCCGCCGGCCGCGATAGTCGGGATCGGTGTAGGCGTCAAAGCGGGACGGTGGGTCCCATGGCTCGTGCGGGTCGAAGCAATCAACCCAGGCGAAGATGCGCGGGTGACTGCGGTTGCGTCTCAGCCAATCCACCGCCTCGTCCACTACCTGGGCGGGGAACCAGTCCTCCTCGCGGGTGAAATCGTCGGTATTGGACAGAAACTGCGCCACGCGGCTGCGCCAGGTCGCGTCGTACCGTTCGTTCACGTAGTCATCCAGGTCACGGCGAGGCGGATGCGACGTCCACGGGTCATACTCCTGGCCGCGTATCCAGCGATAGGCGTGAAACCCGCGATGAAAGTTCATACCGGGCGCGCGATAGTGGTAACAGTCGGAAATCAGGCCGCACACATAGCCTTCAGCACGCAGAATCTCGGCCATGGTGATGTCCTCTCTGGTCAGCGGCTGCCACGGCCGATAGGGCAGAGTGCACTGCCCGGTGAAGAGCTGGGTGCGCACCGGAATAGTGGGCAGCGCCTCCGGGTAGGCGTTGTCAAAGACGACACATTCCTGGGCAAAGGCGTCCAGGTTGGGTGTCTGGCAGGTGGGGACGTCTTTGAAAACAGCCTGGCCACCATTGTAGAAACTGATGTGGTCCTGGCGAAAACTGTCTAGCATAATGCAGATGATGTTCATACTGTCCTCCAAACTGGCAAACTGACGTATCTTCTCAAAAACTTGGGGCGGGTGTAGGTCGGATTTGCTATCCGACCGGACGGCGGTTAGCAAAACCGCCCTACAGTCGTCATCCCCCCCTGAATATTGAGAAGATACAAACTGACGCACTATGGAAAGCGCGGCTACGAAGCGGCTGGCCAGACACGTATAGTATGCGTCTCTCGATCCGGCGTGTGTTGCACGGTGAGTGTCTGTGCTTCTCGGTCTATCTGGTAGGTGCCGTCGGAGAGTTCAACTGCGTATCCTTCGGGGTATTGGTAATTAGGCACAAATATCTCCGTTGGAGCCCTCACGGCTGGGTCGTGCCGAAACTCGAACTCGAAGGTGCGGCTGGACAGGTCAAAGTGCATCCGCAATGGCTCCCCGGCGACCTTGCGGGCATAAGGGCGCACGACCGCCTCCAGCGCCCGCCCGCCGGAGTTGACGTCGCCGGGGTCGGTCTGCTGATCCCGGCTGAAGATGGAGAGATCTTCGTCGTTCCACTGGTCGCCCCAACGGTTGTCGTTGTCGGCGGTGTAGTTCCAGAGGGTGCAGTTCAGCAGGTTGGCCTCCATCGCCCGGAAGTTGGCGTCCATTGCTTTTGTCTGAAGGAAGAAGTCGCCCGTGCGGTAGGCTCGCCTGTCCCGCATGTCGAACGGGATACCAAACTCACCGATGAGGGTAGGGATGGTGCCCATCCGCTCATCCGCCCAGTTTTTGATGTGCGCCAGTTGCTCGACGAACGAACGCTGCACCCGCCTGCGGCCGAATATGAGTTTGTGCGTGTGGAAGTCCACGCCCAGGAAGGGCATAAAGTTCTTGGTGAACAGGGTGACGCCGTCGTACCAGTGGGCCCCGTGGACCACGTTCGGCGCGTCCTCCGGTCTCCAATTGGGAGGACTCCCCCCTGGTGCACCTTCGACAAAGATGATAGCGTCGGGGTCCACAGAGCGAATCTCGCGGGCGTAACGGTTGGCGAATGGACGCAGGTAATCGTTAGCAAAGTCCGCCGATCGATTGCCGACCTGCACAAAATGGTCCGGACGAAGCAGGCAGGGCGTGCCGTCTGCATCAAGGCCCCACACGCCGTTCTCCTTCCAGATGCAGTCGTACCCCTCGCGCCAGACATGCACGCCGTCCGGGTTCACCAGCCGCCGCCCGCGCAGTTTGGGACCCGTGAGCCGCATGCCCC
>JAUWNP010000115.1 GCA_030612585.1 Anaerolineae bacterium | reverse complement strand
CCTGACAAAACCATCCGCCATGTCACCCCGTTGACTGATTTGCAAACCCGCATTTTGGAACTCTTGGGATTATCACCAGTTGTTTACACCAGATTGGCCAAGAATTGAGAAAAGTCAAAATTATTTCAGCGAATGGACAGTCATATAGTCACCTATCTAACAACTCTGACGCCAGCCGCGCGTACACCTCCGCAGCGGCGTAGACGTCGGCCAGCCGTATGTGCTCGTCGGCGGTGTGTGCCTGGCGTGGGTCGCCCGGGCCGAAGCCCACAGTCGGGATACTGGCTACACCCGCCGTGTAGGCCCCTTCAGTCGAGAAGTCCCAGTGACCCACCTGGGGTCTCCGTCTCAACTGTGCCCGCGCGGCACGCACGGCAGCCGCCACCAGCGGATGGTCCTCCGGCATTACCCAGGCAGGGTAGAACTCGCGGGCGTGACAGTCGTAGCCGGTGTAACTGGTGGCGTTGTACTCCGTCACCTCTACCTCTGCCTGTACCGCCTCGCGGGCGATGACCCGCTGCACCTCAGCAAGGGCCATCGTCTCGTTCTCCCCCAGCGTCAGGCGGCGGTCAATGATCAACTCGCAGCGGTAGGGCACGGCGTTGCGGCTGCTGGCGCTGGATGAGATGCCGGTCACCGCCAGAGTACCGGGACCGAGGAAGGCGTCATCTCCCAACTGACCGACCAGCAGTTCCAGGCCGAATACCAGCCGCGCGGCGGTGTAGATAGCATTCTCGCCCAGGTGAGGGTAGGCGGCGTGTGCCGAGCGCCCGTGGGTGACGATCTGCATCTCCAGCCGCCCACGATGCCCGCGAGTGATGTCCAGACCACTCGGCTCGCCCAGCACCACCCAGTCCGGGCGTACCCCCTCCTCCTCGATCAGCACGCGTGACCCGATTCCCTCGCATGGCTCTTCCTGCACCACGCAGGCCACGACGACGTCTCCCTTCAGCGACACTCCCGCGTCGCGCAGGAGTTTCGCCCCGTAGACCATCGCCGCCAGCCCGCCCTTCATGTCGCAGGCTCCCAGGCCATAAAGCAAGTCACCTTCCACCTCGGCTCCGAGGGGATCGTGGCTCCAGGTTTTGGGGTCGCTGACCTTCACCGTATCCATGTGACCGTTGAGCATCAGCACCGGCCCGTGGCCCGGTCCGATCCAGCCGACGACGTTGCCGATGCGGTCAGTGCGCACGTCGCGGAAGCCCAGCCGCGTCATTTCCGCGACGATACGCTCCGCCACCGCGCCTTCCTGGGTCGAGAGGCTTTGTGTCCGCACCATGTCGCGCAGAAAGGTTGTCAGATCGTTTCGGTCCTGAGGGCTTAGTCTAAATATATCCATTGTCGGTTCCGTCTTTTAGGTTTCCTATAGATAATACTACGAGTCGGGACATTGGGCAAGCGAACCGCGCCCAGCATTTGACAGAACCGGCGGGGCGTGTTACTATTCATGCTGTATGGAGCAGTTGGGTTTGAGGCACTGGAATTGGTGGAACGCACCGCTAGGCCGGGAGCGCAGGCCGGGCGGTGCTCTTTTTTTAGACGCGAAACCATATTTATCTATTGGAGCGAATTGACATGACTGAGAAACTACGTATCGTACCCCTGGGCGGCCTGGGGGAAGTCGGTAAGAACACGATGAGCATTGAGTACGGCCGCAATATCCTCGTCGTGGACGCGGGCATCATGTTCCCCGAATCGGACATGCTGGGGATTGACTACATCATCCCCGATTGGGGATACCTGCGCGATAAGAAAGACCGCGTGCGCGCAATTGTCATCACGCACGGCCACGAGGATCACATCGGCGCGCTGTCCCATTTCCTGGAGGAGTTCGACGTGCCGGTCTATGCCACGCGGCTGACCCAGGGCCTGATCGAGGTCAAGATGAAGCGGAGGCGTATGTCAGGGTCGGCGGTGCTGAACACCTACGCGCCCGGCGACGTCATCAACATTGGTCCCTTCACCGTCGAGCCCTACCACGTCTGCCACTCCATCCCCGACGGGGTGGGCCTGGGCATCACGACGCCGGCCGGGCTGATCGTGCACAGCGGTGACTTCAAGTTCGATCACACGCCGGTGGACGGCTGGCCCACCGATTACGCCAAACTGGCCGAGTTCAGCGGCCGCGGGGTGCTGGTGCTGCTTTCCGACAGCACCAACTCTGATCGGCCTGGTAACACCCTCTCGGAGGCCGCGCTGAACGACGCCTTCCACCAGGTGATGCGGGAGGCCCCAGGCCGGGTGATCGTGGCGACCTTCGCCTCGCTCATCTCTCGCATCCAGCAGGTCGTGGATGTGGCGGCGCAGCATGGCCGCAAGATCGCCATCGCTGGCAGGACGATGGTTGAGAATACCAAGATGGCCCGCGAGTTGGGCTACCTCAATATCCCTGACGGTATGTTGGTGACGCTGGGCGAGATCAAAAATCTGCCGGCCCGTGAGACGGTCATCATGGCGACTGGCACGCAGGGCGAGCCGTCGGCGGTCCTGAGCCGGTTGGCGGTCGGGCAGCACCGCTCGCTGCAGATTCGAGAGGGGGACACGGTGGTGTTCTCCTCGCATACCATCCCTGGCAACGAGGAACTGATCCACCGCGTCGTCAACCGCCTCTTCCAGAAGGGCGCGGATGTCTACTACGACCCCCTCTCGCCGGTGCACGTCTCGGGCCACGCCAGCCAAGAGGAGCAGAAATTGTTGATCAACATGCTCCGTCCGCGCTTCTTCGTCCCTATCCACGGCGAACTACGCCACCTCAAGCAGCACGGCAAGACCGCGCGACAGTTGGGCATCCCGGCCGAGAACATCGCTACAGTCGAAAATGGCTACGCGTTGACCTTTGGCGAGCGGCTGGAAATCGGCGAGCGGGTGCCTGGCGGCTATGTCTTCGTGGACGGGGCGCGGGTGGGTGAAATCGGGCCGGCGGTGATGCGCGAGCGTGAGGTGCTGGGGCGGAGCGGTTTCGTGATGTCCATTGTCCGCTACCAGCGCAGGGCGGGCCGGCCTGTGGGCCGGCCACACATCATCACCCGTGGCTTTATCTTCGCCCCCGGGGCGGAGGACCTGCTGGCTCAGGCGGAGGATGTCACCATGTCGGCGGCCTCGGCCGGGCCGGGAACGCCCTCGGCGGAGGTCGAAAGCCAGGTGCAGGCGGCGCTATCCAAGTTCCTCTACCAGGAGACTAAGAGTCGCCCCGTCGTCATACCGGTGGTGATAGAGGTGTGATGCGTGAAACGTGATGATCTAACGGTGTGTATGTCTCACGTTTTACGGTTCGCGTTTCATCTCGCCTACGACGTTGAACGTTGAGGCTGTCTGGCATTCTCCTTGGCACTACATAGCAGACTCTCCACCCCATCCGCTGAGCGGCAGACGTAAATGGTCGGCTGGTGATCGAAAGCCGTCTCGTAGACCGCCGAGACGTGGGCCTCGAAGTCTGGCACAGCGTCCGCAGCGACGAGCGCGACGATGCAGCCGCCAAACCCCGCGCCGGTGAGCCGCGCACCGTAGCAGCCCTCCACCTCGCAGGCCGCCTCGGCTAGTCGGTCCAACTCCGGTGAACTCACCTCGTAATAGTCGCGCAGGCTTGCGTGGCAGGCTTTCATCAGCGCGCCTGCAGTGACCACGTCTCCCCGCCGCAGCGCCTTCGCTGCCAGCGATACCCGTATATTGCCAGTGACGACGTGGAGGGCGCGCCGGTAGGCGATCTCGGGCAGGTGCGCTCGCACCCGCTTCAGGTCGTCCAGGCTCACGTCGCGCAAGGCGTGGATGCCGGGCAGAAATTCGCGCAGAGTCCGTACCGCCTGTTCGCATTGAGCACGCCGCACGTTGTACTCCGAGGCGGCCAGTCGCCGCCGCACCCCCGTGTCCGCCACGACGATGGTCACGCCCTCCGGCAGTGGCACGGGTTCCACCTCCAGCGTACGGCAATCTAATAGCAGCGCGTACCCTTTCGCTCCCAGAACACTCGTCATCTGATCCATGATGCCGCAGTTGACGCCCACGTAATTGTTCTCCGCCCATTGGCATGTCAACGCCAGATCGCGCCGGTCGAGTTGGAAGCCGGAGAGTTGTTGCCAGGCGTAGGCGAAAGCCACCTCCACCGCCGCCGAGGAGGATAGTCCCGCCCCGACCGGCACGTCGGAGGTCAGCACAGCCTCCATCCCTGCCGGTCTTAGTCCGCGCTCCTGCAGAGCCCAGGCGATGCTCCTGGGATAGTCGGCCCAGCCACTGTCTGAGGAGGGGATGACGTCGAGTGGAAAGATAACGTCGCCTCCCAGGTCGAGCGCGCGCACGCGGACCTCGCGTGCATCAATCGCGGCGACTGCGACCCAGGCAGCGCGGTCCACTGCCACCGGCAAGACGTAGCCCTCATTGTAGTCGGTGTGCCCGCCCAGGAGATTGACTCGCCCAGGAGCGCGCACCACAATCGCCGGCCGGTGTGCAAAACGGGCCTGGAAGGCGGATGTCACTTTAGTCTGCATTGTTCTCCTCCAAAGCGAAAACGTCGGGCAGCAAGCCCATCTCACCCAGCACGGAGACGAGATCAGGCCAGTCCCGTTCGCGCACCAGCGCGACCGCCGGCCCGACCTGTTCGCGGATGAAACGGCGGGTGAGTGGGGAAGTAGTGACCTGGGCCATCAGTTTCTCGCTGGAGAGGCGCAGGAGCACTGCCTGCTCCAGTCGGACCTCGGCTCCGCGAGTTTCCCAGCGCATCAATGCTGCCTTGCTGGAGTGGGGTACGGGTGCGCTGGTGACCCGGCCCAGGAACTCCAGCACGCGCGCCACGGGAATTCCCTGCCGCCGCGCGCGCTCCAGCGAGGTGGGGGTGAGCCGGTAGACGAAGTGACCCCCCTCAGTCCCCCCTGCGAGGGGGGAGGCCACCCAGTCGGCGACGCGGGCCAGTTGGAAACGCTCGTAGCGCCGGGCTGGGGGTGCGAGCACGGTGAAATCGGAGCGCAGGGCCAGCGGCGCGGGTTCGGGTTCGGGCGCTGGTTCGGCCAGGCCGAGGAAGGCTGCCCCCGCTGGGGTCAGGCGGAAGGTAGGGTGTGGGAGTGTGGGGGTGTGGGGGTGCGGACGTGTGGAGTTTCGGCTTGCTCCCAGACTGGTCAGGCCCAGCCAGGCTAGCGGCCCGGTGATGATGTAGTGGATGAGTGCTCCCTCGACGCCGTCCCAACTTTCGAAGCCGGAGAGGTAGGCACCGGTGGTCGCGTCGCGGACGTACCAGGTGGCATAGTCGCCGCCGGGTCGCTGAAAGTCGGGGTCGGCCTGCTTGACGGCGGCGACTAAGTCTTCGAGTTTGTACCAGGTGTCTGGGGCACACCGTTCGACAGGCTCACGGTAGATTGCTTCCAGGTGGCGCAGGATGGCCCGGCGTGCCAGGAGCGGGTCGTTGCGCCAGGCGCCGGTGTCCTCGGGGTGGAGTGTGGGGACGTGAAACAGGTCGTTCCACGTCGGGTCGTCCCGCCAGGCTTCGGCGAGCACACTTCGTTGCTGGTTGGTCGAGGATTGGAGCCAGGCGGCCACGGGGCCTGGGTCGGGGCGCAGGCGGCCGGTATCGGTCACGTGCAGCCAGCCGAGATGCTGAACCAGATGGCGCAGGAAAGTCAGCCGCGTGGGGTCGGGGTCGCGCAGGCGATGGGCCAGGCGGGCCTCGTGGCGGGCGGGCCAGGTGCCGCCAGGGCCGGGGCGTAATCGCTCATTCTGTAGGTAGGCCAGCAGCGTGCAGGTGTCGTCGAGGATGGCGTCGCCGGCCGGACGCGCACCGGCGGGCTCGGGGACTGGTTCGAGCGTGATGACGGGCGGTGGGGTGGGGGGATCTGGCAGGTGGGCCCGCAGTTCGGGGGGGACGAAGACGACCTCGTATGCCCCTTCGGGCCCCTGCTCGAAGGCGCGGGAGATGAAGCCACTGTACCAGAGCCCTTCGGCGGGGGAGATGGGCTCCCGCCATGGCTGCTCCCGCTCCATCCGGCCCGGTCCCATCGTGCGTATCTCCCCCCACTCGCGGGTGAAGATCCGCAGTGGCATCTGTCCCCCCGCAGCGAGCAACAATTCCAGTGCCCGGCGTCGGTCATCGGGAAGCGCGTCCCAGGCGCTGGTGACCGCCTCGGGTGTGGCCATCTCCTCGGCCAATTGGGCCGCCACATCTCGCTGGCGGCTGGTCGTCAGTTCCACATCCCAGAAGCGGGCGATGACTCTCAGCCGGACCAGGTCGGTATCCAGAAGGCATTGGTGGAGCGAGCGCATAGCGCGCCTATTATAACCTGACCAGGAAAAATGAACAATCAACGTAAGCGTTCAGAGGAGTGGGGAAAAACGTTCCCCAAGACCTCCGAGATTTACAAAGCAGTGCTCTTTTGGCAACTTTGAATGGCACATCACTCGCTTTCCAAGCCCAATCACGGCCAAAACCTCGGAGGTCTGAACGCTTACCAATCAACAATGGCAAATGACAAGGGTGCGTTTCAAATGAGTTGTAGGACAAGTTGGTAACTTGTCCCAAGAGCAATTTGCCAAATTGCTCTATAACCGAGATGAAATACACCCAAATGACAAATGGTGGGGTGATGCTAACCGTTGACTTCCTATGTGCAACTCCACCCACGCAAGTTGCGTATTCAGATGAAGGGGCTATAATTGCTGTGTACTGCTTACACCAAGGAGTAAAACGATGAGTGAAGACCGACATCCAATACCCGTCAAGCCAGATGACACCAGCGCGCTGTTGTCCTGGCTGCAGGATACTGCACGCCAGGCACGTCTGGCCTGGCGGCTGTTCTGGGACCATCGGGTGCCGACGTGGACGAAGTTGATCCCATCGGCGGCGCTGGTTTACGTGTTTTCCCCCGTGGACTTCATCCCTGCTGCCGTAGTGCCGGGCCTGGGCCAACTGGACGACCTTGCTGTGCTGCTGTTCGGGGTCAAACTTTTCATCGAGTTGGCTCCGCCGGCGGTGGTGCGTGAGCACCTGCTGGCGCTGGGCGCGCGCATCAAAGAGTGGCGCGTGGCGGAGGACGGCGAGCCGTCTGTGGTGATCGAGGGAGAGTACGAGATCAAGGGACCGGAAGCGCCGGATTCAATGAACAATGAATAATGAACGAATCCCCAAGCCCAAATGAGAGACAGGCGCAGGGACGATTATCCAGCCTCCAGCACCCAGCTAATCAGTTGCCAACGGCTAACTGCTAGCCGCTGACTGCTAACTGCTTGCCAAACCCGTTTGACAGATTCTTTGCCTTGTGGTATGATGGGGAACTGAGTTTTAGCACTCTATCAGTGAGAGTGCTAAATTGGGTATATGGGTATAGATGAGAAATGAATGGGTTGACACCGCGCCAACAGACTGTTCTGGGCCTGGTTGTGCGGGAGTACGTGAGTAGTGCTTCCCCGGTTAGTTCGCGCGCGCTGGTCGGGTGTTACGGTCTTGAGATAAGCACGGCCACCGTGCGCAACGAACTGGCGCTGCTGGAGGAGTTGGGCTATCTTACCCATCCGCACACCTCCGCCGGGCGCGTTCCCACGCACCAGGGCTACCGTTACTTTGTCGAACGGCTGCTGGGAGAGGTGGACCTGCCTCTGCACGAGCGCCGCACCATCGCCCACCAGTTTCACCAGGCGCGTCAGGACTTCGAGCAATGGATGCCACTGGCAACTTCCGTCCTGGCCCGCACTGCCCGTGGGGCTGCCCTGGTGACCGCGCCCCAGGCCGCGGAATCGCGCTACAAGCATCTACAACTTATCTCCACGCAAGGGCGACTCGTATTGCTCATCCTCGTCTTGCGCGGAGGCACGGTCAAGCAGCAATTACTGACCCTGGTCGAGCCTCTTAGTCAGGAGGCCCTCAATGAGATCGGCGACCGGCTTAACCAGGCTTGTAACGGGCTCGCCGCTGATGAGATCCAGGCCCGCATTGATGCTCTGCCCTCCCTCGAAGCCGATGTGGCCATACTCGTGGTGGATATTATGCACCGCGCCGATATGCACGCCGCTGACGTTGTCTATCGCGATGGGTTGAGCGAGGTGTTACAGCAACCTGAGTTCGCCGAGGGGGAAAAAGCCCAGGGGCTGGTGCGGGTTATGGAGGAGCGCAGTTTCCTCGGGGTGGTGCTGGCCGACGCCCTCGGCCCGGAGGTCGGCAGCGTGCGGGTGCTGATCGGAGGCGAGGGGCGTTGGGATGAACTTCGGGCCTGTAGCCTGGTGCTGGCGCGCTACGGCGTGACAGGCTTCGCCACTGGTGCGTTGGGCGTCGTAGGCCCTACCCGCATGCTCTATGGCCGTGCTATCTCGGCCGTGCGTTTCGTCGCCGGGTTGTTATCTGACCTGGTGTATGATATGTACGCGGAATGAATGAACAATGAATCAATGGACAATGACCAATGAACAATGGTCGAGTGACAAAAGCCGAATGACGTAGTAGCAAGGAGGCAAGGTGACGAAGAAAAAGAAGGAGGCTGAAATCCAGGCTGAGGAGAGAGAGCGCGAGGTGCCAGCGGAAATCGTTGAGCAGCAGGAGGAAGTAGCGGAAGAAACGGCGGCGGTCAGGGAGGAGCCGGAAGAGGCGGGCGACGAACTGGAGAGGCTGCAGGAGGAGTTGGAGGAGGCCAAGGCCCAGGCAGCCGAGTACCTCGATGGCTGGCAGCGAACTCAGGCGGAGTTCTCTAACTACAAGAAACGGCAGGAGGCAGGACGAGTGCAAGTGACGACGCTCGCAAATGCGACCCTGCTGCGCAAACTGCTGCCCGCCTTGGACGACTTCGAACGGGCTATTGAGACCCTGCCTGCCGATTTGAGTCAGTTGACCTGGTGTGAGGGGATCCTTTTGATCAAGCACAAACTGTGTGCCGTTCTCGAATCCGAGGGCGCTAAGCCCATTGAGACTGATGGACAGACGTTCGACCCTCGTTATCACGAAGCCGTGACTCACGAGGAGGTTTCGGGCTACGAGGAGGGTCAGATCATCGGCGAGGTGCAGCGGGGATACATGCTCGGTGAGTGGGTGTTGCGACCTGCATTGGTGCGGGTGGCCAGGGCACCTGCTGCCCCAGAGCCGGAACTGTCGAAAGAGTAGATGTGGCAGAAAAAGAGTCGGATGGAGATGAATAAAACACTGGCGCCAGTTCGTTCACGTTTGATCGAACCGCGCGCGGAGTTAGTTGCAGCGTGAAAGCATACCACCGATGAAGCCGGTGGTTCAAGACCAAGAAGGAGTAGTGTACAATGAGCAAAATTATCGGCATTGACCTGGGCACGACCAATTCGGTCTGTGGAGTGATGTTGGGTGGTGAGCCCACCGTCGTCCCCAGCGCCGAGGGGGGACGCTTGTTCCCCTCGGTCGTGGCCATCAACCCCAAGACAGGGGAACGTATGGTCGGGCAGATCGCCAAGCGCCAGGCCGTCGTTAATCCTGAGAATACCATCTTCTCTATCAAACGTTTCATGGGGCGCAAATTCGATGACCCGGAAGTGCGTCGGGCGCTGGAGTTAGTCCCCTACAAGGTCACGGCGGCCCCTAACGGGGACGTGCGGGTCTGGATGGGGGACAGGGAGTACAGTCCGCCGGAAATCTCGGCCATGATCTTGCAGAAGATCAAGGCCGACGCCGAAGCCTACCTGGGGGAGGAAATCACCCAGGCGGTCATCACCGTCCCGGCTTACTTCAACGATGGCCAGCGTCAGGCGACCAAAGACGCCGGCCGGATCGCCGGACTGGAGGTGTTGCGCATCATCAACGAGCCGACCGCCTCTTCGCTGGCCTACGGTCTCGACAAGAAGAAGGACGAGACTATCGCCGTCTTCGACCTTGGTGGTGGTACCTTCGACATCTCCATGCTCGACGTCGGAGACGGTGTCTTCGAGGTGAAATCCACCAGCGGCGATACCTTTCTGGGCGGCGACGACTGGGACCAGCGCATCATTGACTACGTGGCCGACGAGTTCAAAAAAGATCAGGGAATTGACCTGCGCGGAGACAACCAGGCTCTCCAGCGGCTGAAAGAGGCGTGCGAGAAGGCCAAGGTCGAACTCTCTACAGTGATGGAGACGGAGATCAACCTGCCCTTCATCACTGCCGACGCCTCCGGTCCCAAGCACTTGCAGATGAAACTCACGCGGGCCAAGTTGGAGCAACTGACCGATGATCTGATTGAGCGCACCATCGGCCCCTGTCGGCAGGCCATGACCGATGCCAAACTGAAGCCCTCCGGCATTGATGAGGTCATCCTGGTGGGCGGCATGATCCGTATGCCGGCCATTCAGCAGAAAGTGGCCGAGTTCTTCGGTAAGGAGCCCCACAAGGGGGTCAACCCCGACGAGGTAGTGGGCCTGGGCGCGGGAATCCAGGCCGGCGTTCTCGGTGGCGAGGTTAAGGACGTGCTCCTGCTGGACGTGACCCCGTTGACACTGAGCATTGAGACGCTGGGCGGTGTGGCTACTGCACTCATCGAGCGCAACACCACTATCCCCACCCGCAAGAGCCAGATCTTCTCCACCGCCACTGACGGACAAACGCAGGTGGAGATACACGTTGTTCAGGGAGAGCGCCCCATGGCGGCTGACGACAAGAGCCTGGGTAAGTTCATCCTTGGTGGTGTCCCGCCTGCGCCCCGGGGTGTCCCCCAGATCGAAGTCGCCTTCGACATTGACGCCAACGGTATCCTCAACGTTTCTGCCCAGGACAAGGCTACAGGTCGCGAGCAGTCTATGCAGATCGTCCCCTCCAGCGGTCTCTCTGACGAAGAGGTTGAGCGCAATATCCAGGAGGCCGAGCAGCACCGTGAGGAGGACCGCAAGAGAAAGGAAGAGATAGAGGCCCGCAATGTGGCGGACAATGCTGTTTACAGCGCCGAAAAGTTCCTGGGGGAGCAAAAAGACAAAGTGCCGTCTCACCTGCGCTCTGAGGCGGAGGCTAAGGTCGAAGCGCTTAAGTCCGCTCTCCAGGGCAGCGACGTCGGCGCTATCCGTCGGTGTACAGAAGAACTGAGCCAGGTGGTGCAGCAGGTAGGGGCCGCGATGTACCAGGAGGCCGGTCCAGACACGCCTCCACCGCCGGAAGGTGAACCACCCGAAGGTGGTGAGGAAGACGTTATCGAGGGTGAGTTCAGCGAGGCGTAGACTCCTTGATGGTGCAGATTCTTGACAAACGAGTCGGAATTTGAGACGCAGATTAACGCTGATCCACGTTGGTTTTTTGTTTTATCTGCGATAATCTGCGTTCTATTACTTGTCGGTTTGAGGCGAAACTCCGTTAGATAGTTATGGCAGCCAGACGGGACTACTACAAGGTACTGGGGGTCGAGCGCTCGGCTTCTCCAGACGAAATCAAGAAGGCCTATCGGCAGTTGGCGCGACAGTATCACCCAGACGTCAGCGAGACGCCCGACTCTGAGTCACGTTTCAAGGAGATCAACGAGGCCTATGAGGTGCTTTCCGACCCGGAAAAGCGAGTCACCTATGACCGCTTTGGCCGCGTTAGACCCGGCGGAGCGGGTTTGGGGTTCGACTTTGGCTTCCGTGACCCCTTTGAGATTTTTGAGGAGGTCTTCGGGCGAGGGTTTGGGTTTCGCACCTCTACCCGTCGGGGACCGCGGCGTGGCGCCGACCTGCGCTACGACCTGCACCTGACTTTTGAGGAAGCGGTCTTCGGGTGTGAGAAAGAGATCGAGGTCACGCGCTACGAGGTGTGTCCGGAGTGTAACGGCAGCGGGGCGGAGCCGGGGACGTCGCCGGTCCGCTGCTCGGAGTGCAATGGCACCGGGCAGGTACGGCGGGTGCAGCGCTCGATCCTGGGCTCCTTCGTCAGCGTCACCACCTGTCCCGTCTGTCACGGCATGAGGGAGACTATCCCTATCCCCTGTTCCCGATGCGGCGGCGAGAGGCGAGTCTACGCCACCCGCAGGCTCTCCGTCACCGTCCCGCCCGGCGTGGATCACGGCACTCAGATCCGGCTGGCAGGTGAGGGGGAGATGGGAGAGTGGGGTGGTCCCCACGGCAACCTCTACGTCGTTCTAGACGTAGAGCCGCACCCCATCTTCCAGCGGCGCAACGACGACGTCCTGGTAGAGTTGCAGGTCAACGTGGCCCAGGCAGCGTTAGGGGCCGAGGTGAGTGTGCCTACTCTGGAGGGTGAGGAGGAAATCTCTATCCCTCCCGGTACCCAAGGCGGTACCGTGTTGCGGTTGCGGAACAGAGGGGTACCTCACTTGCAGCGCAATGGCCGGGGTGACGAACTGGTGTTGGTGCGGGTTGCCGTTCCGACCAAACTCTCCTGCGATCAGAAGCATCTCCTCCGGGAACTGGGCGAAACGTTAGAGCCGGAGACCGTCTGGCAAGAGAAACGTAGTTTCGTGGGCGAACTGCGGGAGTTGCTGGGCCTGTAGGACCAGCGACCAGTATCCAGCATCCAGAGCACAATATTCAGTATGGAGTGGCTTGAGGTCAGTGTAACGGTGGAGAACGAGGCCGCGGAAGCGGTGGCCGAGGTTCTCTCACGCTACGCCTATCGCGGTGTGGTCATCGAAGCTGGGCCTGAGGGTTGGAACGCAGGCCCGGTAATCGTTAGGGCCTACCTATCTGTTGATGACCAACTGCGGGCCAACAAACGCCGCGTCGAAGAGGCGCTCTGGCACCTGGGCCAGATCCGCCCTGTTTCTGCTCCCACCTTCTGCCCTGTCGCCGAAGCGGATTGGGCTGAAGCGTGGAAGGAACGGTTGAATGTCCTGCACGTAGGTCAGCACATCGTCATTCGGCCCTCGTGGCGGGATTATGTGCCTGCATCTGGAGACCTCGTCATCCAGTTGGACCCAGGAATGGCTTTCGGCACTGGGCTGCATCCCACGACGCAGATGTGCCTGGTGGCACTGGAGGAGTTGATATACCCGGGGGCAGAAGTACTCGACCTGGGTACCGGTTCCGGTATCCTGGCGATTGCGGCAGCCAGGTTAGGCGCTGGACACGTGCTGGCGGTGGACAACGATCCTATAGCGGTTGAGGCGGCACGGGACAACGTGGTGAGCAACGGGGTACAGGGAATCGTAAGCGTGATGTGCGGGTCTCTGGCAGAGGCGTCGGAGAGTTACGACCTGGTGGTGGTCAACATTTTGGCAAGAGTGATCGTGGAGCTGGTGGGGGAGGGGCTCGCAATGCGGGTACGCTCTGGGGGGGGATTGGTCGCTGCAGGTATCCTCGCTGATCAGGAGCCAGAAGTCGTTGCGGTGCTTAAGCGGGGAGATCTTGCTCTAGTGGAACGGCAACAGCGGGACGACTGGGTATGCCTGGTGGCAAAGCCAGGCTACTCCTCCTTTGGCCGATATCCACGTTTGTATCGGTAAACAACTCGGCCACGTGTCAGGTCGTAAGGGGAGAGTTCCACTCGCACGCGGTCGCCCAGCAGGATACGGATGTAGTATCTGCGCATTTTGCCAGAAAGGTAAGCCAACACCTCGTGGCCATTGTCAAGCCGTACAAGGAACTGGGTGCTAGGAAATGCCTCAATGACGGTACCCTCCATCTCTATCTTGTCCTCTTTTACCTTGTCCGCTTTTTTCTTTTTGTTCATCCCTTACCTCTTCGCAGTTGGCTGCGACGGCTAAGAGGCGCTCAGCACACTACATCAAACGTCCGTGGGAACTAGAGGAAACCTCACTGCCGCACTTCCGGCCGATTGTCTGGCTCGGCGTGAAACGTGGTGTGTAGTGCGGGATGTGTTCTGTACCGTCCGGCTCTTGTGGTTTCCTCTACCTCAGTCGCTGCGTTGAGTTATTGCCTCTTCCTCTTCCTTTGGCTCTGCTGTTTCTTCCTCGCCCGCCTCGCTGACCTCCGCCTCTGGTACTGCGGTTTCTTCCTCGCCCGCTTCGCCGGCCTCTGCCTCTGGTACTGCGGTTTCTTCCTCGCCCGCTTCGCTGACTTCCGCCTCTGGTACTGCGGCTTCTTCCTCGTCCGCTTCGCCGGGTTCCGCCTCTGGTGCTGCTGTTTTTTCCTCGCCCGCTTCGCCGGCCTCCGCCTCTGGT
>JAUWNP010000022.1 GCA_030612585.1 Anaerolineae bacterium | reverse complement strand
CTGCAAGTCTGCAAGTGAGCAAGTCTGCAAGTAAGCAAGCTTGCAGGTAGAAGCCTCCCGTTGGTTTGTGCCGATGGGAGGCTTTGTGCTTGCCTGGTTGTGGCAAAAATCACGCTTTGCTCCGGCTGGATCGCCAGATCCAGCCGTTAAGCGTGGGAGTTTCACTTTTGCCTCAACGGGTTTACCTGCTGGCGGCAGGCGGATGGAATCAGCGACCGGCTTTCAGTGGGCGCAGGTACTTCCGTATCCAGGCTGTCACCGCGCCTTTGTCCAAATGTCCGCTGGCAATGTCTATCGTGAACTGGTACAGATTCTCGCTTCCCACATCCAGTGTGTACCCGTTGCTCTCGAGAAACCAGAAGCAGGCCGATAGCGCAGTACGTTTGTTTCCGTCCACAAATGGATGATTCTGGGTCAGAAGGTACAGGATGATTGCCGATTTGTCCGCGATTCCGGAGTATAACTCCTCGCCAAACATCGTCTGGCGGGGGGCTGCTAACGCTGACTGGAGTGCTCCCATGTCACGCAGGCCAGCAGAACCGCCGTGGGCGTCCAGGACCGACTGGTGCAGTGTCAGGACCTCGTCGAGTGTGGGATAGCGCACTATGCCCCTGCTTCGATGCCAGCCAATTGGCGCAAGACGTCATCGTACCGCTGGCGAAAACCATCAAACCACTCTATCAATTCCTGCTGCTCAGGGGGTTGAGGGCGAATGATTACCTCCCCTGGCAGGAAAAACAATTCCAATGGCATCGTCAGTGGTATGTCGCTGGCGACCAGCCAGGCTTTCAGCGTTGGGGCCAAATCTTCCTGTTCGATAGTTCTACTGACTGTCATCTTATTGCCTCCTTACTATGTGGAATTATACTTGAGGCTTTTTCCCTGGGCAAGTTGCTCAGAACCCCTCCAGCCGGCTCAGGTCCACGATGCCATCGGACAGCGCGGCGATGTGTTGGAGTTGCGCCAGCCGGTTCTCCCGCAACGTTTGATCATCCGCCATCACCAGCACTCCCGATTCCCTGGCGAAGTAGCGGTCAATGACGTCCACCAGCGGCAGGAAGGTGGTGAGGAAGTCGTTCACTGTGCTCTGTGGCGTGATCTGTGCCCGGGCCTCTCGGTACGCCGCGTGCAGTTCCTCCTCTGCCGGTTGTGCGAAGTGGGCCGGGTCTAACGGGAATCGTTCTTCGAACTTGCGGGTGATGCGCACACAGCGGGCATAGTTGTCTAGGATGCGGCTCCAGTCATCGCGGACCACCCAGCGGGAGAGTTCTTCGACGGCCTGGTGGGCGCGGAAGGGGTCGTCGCCCTGCGCTGCCAACACCCCGTCTACCACGTCGTAGCGGAAACCCTGCTTGCGCAAGACCCCCCGCAGTCGCTCGACGACGAAGTCCAGTGCCGCTGCCACATACTCCTCCCCCGGCCCCTCCCCACCCTTCCCCCCCAGAGTTGGGGGGGACTGAGGGGGGGCGGGAGGGGAGGAGACATCCACCGGCAGCAGGCGGGCCGCCGCCACCAACCCATCTCGCACTGAGAAGGGGAGTTGGTGAACGATCAGGTTCTGCACCAGGCCGATGGCATCCCGCCGCAGGTGGTAGGGGTCGGACGAGCCGGTGGGAGCAAGCCCCACCGCGAAGAGGCCCGCCAGGCTGTCGAGCCGGTTGGCCAGCCCGACGACCAGGCCGGGCTTGGTCCGGGACGGCACGTCGCCAGCGAAGCGGGGCAGGTAGTGCTCGGAGATCGCCTCCGCCACGGCCGGGTCCTCCCCCGACTTCAGGGCGTACTCCCGCCCCATCACCCCCTGCAGGCTGGTGAATTCGACCACCATCTGTGTCGCCAGGTCGGCCTTGGAGAGGTGGGCTGCTCGCCGGGAGACTGCCGTTTTCTCTTCGCTTAGCCCCAGCATCTCGGCCAGTTGGAGCACCAGTTGTTCCAGCCGGTGAGTCTTATCCAGCATCGAGCCCAGTTGTTCCTGGAAGGTGAGCGTCGCCAGGCGCGGCAGGAACTCCTCCAACGGTTTTTTGGTGTCCTTGCGGTAGAAGTAGTCTGCGTCGGCGAATCTGGCACGGATGACTTCTTCGTTGTTATGGCGCACGATGTCCAGGTGCTCGTCCCCCCCGTTGCGGACAGCGATGAAGTAGGGGAGTAGATGGGGTAAATGAGTAGATGAGGAATGATGTCCCTCATCTACTCGTTCCTCATTTACCCATTTACTCACCACGGGAAAGTGCCGTTGATGTTTCTTCATCACCGCCACGAGCACATCGGCGGGGATGTGCAGGTACTCCTCATCGAAGTGGCCCAGGAAAGGGGTGGGCTGCTCGACCAGGTTGGCGACCTCGCTGAGGAGCGCCGGGACTTCGGCGAGCTCAGACTTCGGCGAGCCTTCGGCGTGAGCGCTCAGTCGAACGCTCAGTCGAGCCGTCGAGCCGTCGTCGGGTATGTGCCCGCCCACGCTCTGAGCCAGTTGCGCGGCCTGCTCGGCGATGAGGGTGCGCCGTTCCTCAGGGTCGGCCACGATGCGGTGCTGTGCCAGCAGGTCCAGGTAGTCCTCCGCCCGCGTTATCTCGAACTCGGGGGAGCCCTCCGGTCGGGAGCCTCGGCTGGTGCGGCCGCTGAGCACTCCCGCGTACTCGAAGGGAACGACTGCGTTGCCCAGCAGTGCCACCAGCCAGCGAATGGGCCGGGAGAAAACGACGCCGCTCTCGTTCCAGCGCATGCTCTTCCTGAAGCGCAGCCCGGCGATCAGTTCGGGCAGCAGGGTGGTCAGCACCTCGGTGGTCGGTCGTCCCTCCTCGCGCCTGGTTGCCACCACGTACTCGCCGCCGCCTATCTCTCGTACCTCCAACTCATCCACGCTCACGCCTTGCTTGCGGGCGAAGCCCTGGGCGGCCTTCGTCGGGCGACCCGCCCCATCGAAAGCCACGCGCACCGGCGGTCCCTTCACCATTTCCTCGACTGGTCGCTGGCGCGGGGCCAGCCCCTCGACCAGCATCGCCAGCCGCCGGGGAGTGCCCAGCACACGCAGGCCCTCGTGGTCGAGCCGTGCCTCCGCCAGGCGGGCCGGGGCCAGTTCACGCAGTTGCGCCAGCGCGTCGTCCAGGTCGCCGGCGGGCAGTTCCTCGGTGCCGATCTCTAACAGGAAGGTGGTTGGGGATTGGGGATTAGGGATTGGGGATTGGGCAGATTTCCCGTCCCCCAATTCCCTAATTCCCCAATTCCCCAATTTCCCAGTCTCCAACCAGGGATATTCCATCCTCTGCCGCTGTTCAATGTACGCCTCCGCCACCCCTCGCGAGAGGTCGCGCATGCGGCGGAAGTAGGTCGCTCGCTCCGTCACGCCGATGGCTCCCCGCGCGTCGAGCAGGTTGAAGGTGTGGGAGCAGCGCAGGATGTAGTCGTGGGCGGGGATGATCAGCCCCGCAGCCAGGCAACTCTGTGCCTCGACCTCGTAGAGGTTGTACATCTGGGCCAATCGCTCCACACCGGCCAACTCGAAGTCGTAACGACAGTGCTCGACCTCTGGTTGGAGGAGTACGTCGCCGTAGGTGTGGGTGCCGTCCCAGTCAATTTCCCAGACTGAGCGCACGTTCTGCAGGAACATCACAATGCGCTCTAGCCCGTAGGTCAGTTCCACCGAGACAGGATCGAGCACGAAGCCGCCCGCCTGCTGGAAGTAGGTGAACTGGGTGATCTCCAGCCCGTCCAGCCAGACTTCCCAGCCCAACCCCCAGGCCCCCAGGGCGGGGCTTTCCCAGTTATCCTCGACGAAGCGGATGTCGTGTTCCTCGCGGCGGATACCCAGCGCGTACAGGCTCTCCAGGTAGATCTCCTGCGGGTTGCCGGGATCGGGCTTGAGGATGACCTGGAACTGGGTGTGCATCTGCATGCGGTTGGGGTTATCCCCGTAGCGACCGTCATCGGGCCGGTAGGAGGGCTCGACATAGGCCACGTTCCAGGGTTCCGGCCCCAGGACGCGCAGGACGGTGGCGGGATTCATCGTACCCGCGCCGACCTTTTCGCTGTAGGGCTGCCAGATCAGGCAGCCATAGTCGGCCCAGAATTGTTGCAGGCGCAGGATGACTTGTTGGAAGGTGAGTGGTTGGTTCATAAGGGCTCCCTCATTGAGTGAATTGTCGCTTGGACCAGGCGCAAAGCGTAAGATGTGAAACGTGAAGTGTGAAGCGTGAGGCGAGATTCTGTTTGCACTATCCCCCCTCGGCCAGGCGACAGCGGAACAAGAGGTCCTCGGCGGCGGCCCACACCTCGGGTAGGGTGCAGTCGGACAGCGCGCTGCGCTCGTAGGCTTCGTCGAGGCGGGGTTCGAGGGAGGCGATCTCACGCAGATAGGGCGCGTCGTCCTCCACGCAGACCATCTCGCCGCTGACCTTGCGGGCCACCAGGTCTTCGATCCCTGGTAGGCGAAAGCGCTCGTTGAGCCGTAGGATGTTGGCCTCGATCTCCTCTGTCTCCAGCACGACGATGCCGGTCATCGCCACGCGGTATTGGTAGAGCAGCCGCAGCGGCAGCACGTGGGCGGCGCGCACATCGTAGTCGCCATCGGCGCTGGGGAAGCCGTACAGATCGGCCCCGCTAAGGGTGGCGAAGGTGAGCGGGTAGGGCATGGCCGCGCGGGTGAAGTCGGTCAGCCCGGCCTGCCGCTCGCGCCAGTCGTGTGAGCGGGCCGGGGTGGAGTCGTATGCCAGAGGTTGAGTCATTTGCCTGTTTCTCCCTCTCTCTTCAACTGCCGCAAGAACGTGCCCGATTTCACACTCCGCTCCAGGTGGTAAGTGACGTAGTGTTGCATCACGCGCTCCGTCTCTTCGTGCAGGGTGGGTGCGACTGGCTGGACGCGCAGCCTGGAATAGGGGCCACGTTGACATTCCTGCAGGAACCACAGCCCGGCGGGTGAGAGCGGCATGACTCCCTGAGGGGCCACGCGGTCGGCGTAGCAATTCCGGCACACGGCTCCGCCTCGTTCCGAGTAGAAGCCATAGGGTCGCTTGTCTTCCGCCGGCTCGCGGGGCCGCAGCGACACGTGCCCATCGTGCTCTCCTACACAACGGAACAACTCAGGGCGAAAGCCCGCCAGTCCCAGCAGGTGTTGCTCGTAGAAGCGAGCAATCAGGTCCAGGTTATCATCCTGGCATAGCCAGGTGAGCGTGTGATTGAGCAGGTCGAAGAGCGCCGGGCCGCCTTCCCCTGCGGCGAAGAAGCGGTCGAGCAGTTCCACCGCGTAGCGAGCGTATGTCCCACGCAGCAGGTCGCCGCGCAACAACTCGTGTGCTTCGACGGTCTCAGCCTGGCTGATGATGTCCCAGGAGTTCTTCACCCGCGAGACCACGAAACTGGAGCGGGTGAAGAGTTCGACGTGACCCGCCTTCCGGCTGCGCAGTTTGCGCGCTCCTTTGGCGATAACCTCTATCTTGCCCAACGGCGTGCACAGGGTCAGGACGCGGTCGGCCTCACCCTGGTTACGCCGGCGTATGACGATGCCCTCACTGCGATATAGCCGCTCTGTGCTCACGTCTGGCCTCCTCGTGCGCCATTATACCATCCTGACGACCAGGCGCAAACGACGAATCCTTCTTTACCTCACTGGATTCTCGCTTCCGATTCTTGGGCGTAGTCCACCACGGTCTCCTCAGGTGATGAATCCGACGCGGGTGGAGCAGGTGCGGGCCTGCACCGAGGCCGACGAGAGGATGCCCCAGAAATCCACTGATTGCTACCCCAAGGTGATCGGCGGGTTGGTGATGATGCCCATCAGCGCGGAAGAGCGGCTGTAGCGCCGCCCGGGACGCTAAGCAGTTGTCATGAGACTACATTCACCACCGAGGACGAAAACGCGCAGGTAGGACAAGATGCCATCTTATCCCACAGCTGTTTTCGAGGCAGCCCCGGTGGTCGAGATAGACACCGGGGCTGTCGGTCTTTATGTCCCTGATATCGGTGTTGATTGCTGAATGTAATGTCTGTTTCAATCTTGGTTCTTGAGAAACGAATGTTGCATTTCTGCTCAAACTGTGGTATACTATACCTTATCCCCAACCAAGGGAAGGCACACGTGATAGCCGAGGAGATGGTCTCCGACAAGATTACCGCTGCTTTCCCCCGCTTGAGCCGGAGGCAAAAGCAGGTCGCCCGCTTTGTGGTGGACGACGAGTCGTTTGTGGCCTTTGCCTCAGTTGCGGAAGTGGCGCAAAAGGCAGGCGTCAGCACAGCGACGGTGGTGCGGTTCTGCCAGGCCCTCGGCTACGAGGGATATCCTCACCTGCAAGCGGCCGTCCGGCAGAGGTTTCCCCACTTTGCGACCACGGTCCAGAGGTTAGAGGAGAGGTTAACCTCTCCCATACCGAAGAGTGACCTGTTGGCACGGGTTTTCGCCGCCGACATCGACAACATCAAGCGTACGACGGAACTGGTAGACTCTGATACCTTCGAGGCTGCTGTGACCGAGATCGGCCGTGCGACCGGCATCCTGGTGGTGGGCGAGGGACTTTCGGCCTCACCGGCCCTTTTTTTTGCCCATTCACTCAAGGTAATGGGCTTTCCTGTCCGGGTTGTGCCCACCGGTGGCGTACCGCTGTCCTTGGAACTCAGTGTGCTGAGACCAGATGACCTGGTGATAGGCATCTGTTTCTGGCGCTACTTTCGCGAGACCGTCGAGGCGCTGCACCGGGCCAGGGATGTAGGGGCCAAGAGGATCTCCATCAGCGACAGCGCATTGTCGCCCCTGAACCAACTGGCGGACTATGCCTTTATAGTGGCCACCAATGGTGTCGCCCATAGCATTTCCCCGGTCGCGATTTTCTCACTCATCAGTGCCTTCGTCGCTGCTCTCTCATTCCGGCGGCCGCAGCAGACACTCACGGCGCTGCGCAGCGTGGATGCTGTGTATAAGGAAAGTGAACTTCTGCTGGATGAATAGCCACAGAGCAAAGGAGGTGAGTATGCAGTAAACAGGTGATACAAGTCTGTCTATATTGAGATAATGTCAGCGAAGGGTGAATTCTAAACAAAAAGGAGGATAAAGATGATCGGCAACAAGAAATTTGCGCATGTCCTGGCAGCAGTGATGGTGCTGCTAACTGTAGTAACCGCTTGCGCTACACCGACGCCAGAAGTAGTTAGAGAAGAGGTCGAGGTTACGCGCATCGTGGCCGGCACGCCGGAAACAGTCGTCGTCACCGCTACGCCAGAAGCCGTAGATGAGGGGGAGGAGGAGGGTCCCGCGGGGCAGCTCATCATCTCAGAGTCGGCAGACATCAATGCGCTCGATCCAAAGTTCATCAAGGGACGTCAGTCGCAGAATGTCGTGCGCTTGATGTTTGACAGCCTCTACCATAGAGACAACAACATGCAGATCATTCCCTGGCTGGCCACTTCCTACGAGAACCCAGACGAACTTACCTGGCGCTTCCACTTGCGGCAGGGAGTAAAGTTTCACAACGGGAACGACTTTACAGCCGACGACGTCCAATTCACTCTCGGTCGGTTGGCCGAAGATGACTCGGTGTGGAACGTGCGCAAGTTCGTGGATCGGGTCGAGGTCGTTGATGACTATACTGTGGACATCATCACCATGGAACCCTACGCAGCGTTCATGACCAGAGTCGTCCTATGGCATATGACCGATGAAGAATACTTTGAGGAAGTCGGGGCGGACGGGTTTGCCAGCGCCCCCATTGGCACCGGGCCTTTCGAGTTCGTGGAATGGGTCAAAGACGAGCGGCTAGTGCTTGAGGCCAATCCAGACTATTGGGGCGGTTCACCCAGAATCCAGACCGTCATCTTCCAACCCATCCCCGAGTCGGCGACGCGCATAGCAGCCCTGGAGTCAGGTGACGTTGACATCATCACCGCCGTGCCGCCCGAATACGTCGACCAGGCGCCGGGAGGTGTCGAGATCGCGACGGTGCCTGGCACCCGCGCCTTCTACCTCGGCATGAACGTGAACGTGGAACCCTTCGACGACGTACTAGTACGACAGGCTATGAACTATGCCATTGACGTCGAGTCCATCATCGAGAATGTGCTGAACGGTTTGGCCAGACGAATTGACAACCCGCTGTTGCCGGAGGCTTTCGGCTACGCCGCAACGCCGGTCTACAGCTACGATCTCGACAAGGCCAGGAGCTTGCTGGCTGAAGCTGGCTACCCCGATGGCTTTGAGATGGAACTCGACACGCAGCCTCCTCTGAAGGAGATAGCCGAGATTCTGGCCGGTCAGCTCAGTGCGGTAGGGATCAACGTCAAGGTCAACATTATGGAAAAAGCTGCCCTATACGCCAAGTACGAGCCGGGTCTCAGCCAGACTTTCTTGACTTCCTGGGGTAACTCGGAGGCAGATGCCGATGGCATACTATCGAAACAATTCTATTCCAAACGCTATGGATGCGATCTGCTGGCTACCGAGGGAGAAACCGGCTTTGGTAATGCGGACCTCGGTTGCTACTACACCGGCTATGCCAATGCCGAGGTTGATGCAGCCGTTGAAGGCGGGAAAATAAATGTGAATCCGGACAAGCGGAAGGCGCATTATTACACGGCGCTCACGATCATCGTCGAAGAGGCGCCGTGGCTCTTCCTCTACAACCCGTCCGAAATCTTTGCCCACAGAGAGCGGGTTCAGGATTGGGTATCTCGCTCGGACGCGCTGTTCAATCTGGATGGGGCCTGGGTGACAGACTAACCCATTGAGGCCGTGTTGCCAATACTATAACGCCACCCCTTTGAGGATGGGGTGGCGTTATAGCACATCTGCCTCATCCCAGCGTTTCGCAGGATATGAGACATTTTTCAGCGGAGGACGAAACATGCAGTACTTGCTAAGACGGCTTGTCCTGACTATTCCTGTGCTCTTTGGTGTATCGGTTGTTATCTTTACCATCATGCACGTAATCCCTGGTGATCCTGTCCAGCTTATGTTTGCGGGCACTGGCGCCAACGAGGAACAGAGGCAAGCGATGCGACATGCGCTGGGGCTCGATCTCCCTTTGCCGGTGCAATACGTGAACTATGTGGCCAAGGCAGTTCGGGGCGATCTCGGCCAGTCCTTTCATTTCCAACAACCAGTCCTGGAACTGATCCTGGAGCGGATGCCGGCCACCATAGAGTTGGCTCTGTCCAGTTTCCTCATCGCTTTGATTGTCGCCTTCCCTGTTGGGATCATCTCGGCCATGAAACGTTACACGCTCATAGACCAAATAACAATGACCGGAGCAGCCGTGGGCATCTCCATACCAACTTTTTGGCTCGGCATCATGTTGATCATGGTCGTGGCCGCCAACCTGGGATGGCTTCCTGGCTTTGGCAGAGTTGCCTACGAAGTACACCTTCAAAGAATCACGGGCTTCCATCTCATTGATTCCCTTCTCACGTGGAATATTCCCGCCTTCAAGGACGCACTAGCCCACCTCGTATTGCCCGCCTTCGCTTTAGGAGTGGCCGCAGCCACGTTCTCCACGCGCATGGTCCGGTCCAACATGTTAGAGGTCGTCAGCCAGGATTACGTGGTCCTTGCTCGCGCCAAGGGACTGGGCGAGCGGGCAATACTTGTGGTCCATGTGCTGCGTAATGCCCTCATTCCTGTGGTAACTCTCTTGAGCATGCAGATAGGGGGGCTACTGGGTGGAGCCGTCATTACGGAAACGATCTTTGCCTGGCCCGGCATAGGGCGGCTGGTCATTCAGGCCATCAACAACCGTGATTTTCTCCTGGTGCAGGGGGTGGTGCTCTTCTTCGCCTTGATCCGTGTGACCATCAACCTTTTGACAGACGTTCTCTACGTGTGGATCGACCCCCGCATCGGCCACATCTAAAGGAGTGGTGAGCAGTGGCTAAATCACCTGCAGAATCGTCTCTACCACCTGAGCAGAGCGAGTTAAAGAGAGTCGTAAGCACTTTTCTACGGAGTAGGATTGCTACGTTTGGGGCTCTAGTTTTCATCCTCTTTATACTCGTAGCCATTCTAGCGCGGGTTCTGGCGCCTCACGACCCTGCTTTACAGGATTTGAGCCGCAGGTTAGCGCCACCCATTGGCCTCGGTATGGAGAAGGCAAGCCCAGAATTTCCTCTGGGGAACGACAATCTGGGGCGCGATATTCTCAGCCGTCTCCTGGTTGGCTCACGCGTCTCATTGGTGGCGGGAATATGCACCATTCTTTTGGCCAGTTCGGTGGGAAGCCTGCTTGGCGCTGCAGCCGGGTTCTATCGAGGGTTCCTGGACAACGCCGTGATGCGCATCGTCGATATATGGATGGCTTTTCCAAGTCTGCTACTGGCTATCGCAGTTGGGGCTGCCCTGGGGCCAGGGCTGCTCAATCTCGTCCTTGCACTGGCTCTGACCAACTGGGTGGTTTACTGCCGTGTTGTCAGAGCAGAGGTTCTTTCCATACGCGAGAGAGACTATGTGACGTCGGCTCAGGCCCTGGGCGCCAGTGATCTACGGATTATCCTGCTCCACATACTGCCTAATGTCCTGGCTCCCATTCTGGTGATCTCGACCTACCAGATGGGTTCAGTGATCATCGCTGAGGCGTCCCTCAGTTTCCTGGGGATCGGCGTTCAGAGCATTGTGCCAACGTGGGGGGGCATGTTGTCCGACGGACGGGAATTTATGCGAGAATCCTGGTGGCTGGCTACTTTTCCTGGCATCGCCATCAGCACGGTGGTGTTGAGTGTCAATTGGTTGGGTGATGGACTGCGAGACGCCTTGGACCCCCGCCTCCGAGGCAGATAGCCGCCAGAGGTCTATCCTGGCCGGCACAGGTCGTTCAGTGAGGAAAGGCGGCCGAGAAAAATTGTGTGTCAAGATCGACCTTCACAAGATAACCGAAAATGCCAGAAGGATCACCAACCTGTGTACTGCTCGTGGCATCACGGTGATAGGCGTGACCAAGGGATGCTGCGGGATGCCGGAGGTAGCGAGAGCCATCCTCACTGGCGGTGTTGGAGGGCTGGCCGATTCCCGGCTCAGTAACCTCAGACGGATGAAAGATGCTGGTATTGAGGCGGACACGTTGCTCCTACGCTCACCAGCCTTCAGCGAGACAGCCGAGGCAGTCGAGCTGGCCGACGTCAGTCTCAACTCTGAACTTGAAATCATAGCCTCTCTGGCGCAAAAAGCCCGCGCTTTGGGCAAGATTCACCAGATTGTCCTCATGGTGGACGTGGGGGGCCGCCGCGAGGGTCTCTTGCCGGAGGACGTGGAGAGCGCGGTTCAGAATATAGAGGGACTGGAGGGCATTCGGCTGATAGGGCTTGGCAGCCAGATCGGTTGCTTGAGCGGGGCTCTTCCTTCTCTGGAGAACACTCGATTGCTGGTGCAACTCGCTGGCCGGGTCGAGAAAGCCATCGGGAGAGAATTGCCCGTCGTCTCTGGGGGAAGCTCGATTCACCTGCGGATGGTCGAGCAAAACAGACTGCCGGCCAGAATAAACCAACTGAGGATCGGCGAGGGGATACTCTTGGGTTCCGACCCTGCGGATGGGCGGCCCCTCCCTTATACAAGCCAGGATGCTTTTACCTTGACAGCCGAAGTGATTGAAGTCAAATGGAAACCCACGTGGCTCAAGAGAGAGCGCGGCCATAGCGCTCCCGGGGAGCGCCTTATCTCTGAGGAACCAGCTCTTCGCTGTCAGGCCATTTTGGCTGTGGGAACGCAAGACGTCAGGATCGAAGGGTTAAGCCCCAGAACCCCAGGAGTGAGGATCGTCGGAGCCAGTAGCGACCATCTGATACTCGATGTCACTGCCAGGCCCGTCGAGGTTGGTGACGAACTGGAATTTGACTTGAAATATGCGGCCTTGATGACAGCCATGGCCTCGCCCTATGTGAGAAAAGAGATTCTCTAGAATCAAGGAGGTGTTTATCTTGTCCGCTTTATTGGAGATAAGGAATTTGACCACGCGCTTCTACACGCACGAGGGCGTCGTCCACGCGGTCAACGGCATCTCTTACACCGTGGACGAAGGAGAGATACTGGGAATTGTAGGAGAGAGCGGCTGCGGCAAGAGCGCCAGTATGCTCTCGGTGATGCGCCTGATCCCTGACCCACCGGGCAAGATCGTGGATGGTGAGGTGATTTTTCGCGGACGAGACCTGCTCAAGCTTAGAGACGATGAGATGCGACGCGTGCGCGGGGCAGAGTTGGGGATGGTCTTTCAGGACCCGATGACTTTCCTCAACCCGGTGCTGACGGTGGGCTTTCAGATTACGGAAATGTTAAAACTGCACCTGGGAATGGATGACCAGCAGGCGCGGGAGCGCGCGGCCAAATTGCTGGACCTGGCAGGCATCCCCGATGCCGTCGGGCGACTGGACGAGTATCCCCACCAGTTCTCCGGCGGGATGCGCCAGCGGGTGATGATCGCAATAGGACTCTCGTGCAATCCACTGCTGCTCATCGCTGACGAGCCAACCACCGCTCTTGATGTCACCATCCAGGCGCAGATCATAGACCTGGTGAAGGAACTGCAAGAGAAACTAGGGATGGCCATCATCTGGATTACGCATGACCTGGGGGTGGTGGCCCGATTGGCGTTCCGGGTCATTGTGATGTACGCGGGATACATTATCGAAGACGGACTGGTGGACGATTTGTACGCTTCCCCACGTCATCCCTACACCATCGGGCTGCTGGGGTCGCTACCCCGTCTGGATGCCAGGCCAGACGCGAAACTCCTTTCCATCTCCGGCCAGCCGCCCAACCAGATGGCTTTGCCCAAAGGGTGTCCTTTCGCGCCTCGGTGCGATTATGCCACAGAACAATGTGAGCAAGAGAATCCAACACTAGAACTGGTCGGCCACAGCCACGAGGTGGCTTGCTGGGAAAAAGGTAGAACAGAAGGGGTATTGAGCAGTGTCCACTAAGACTAGGGTTGATGCTAAGAACCAAGAGGTTTTGGTACGGGTTGAGGGGCTCAAAAAATACTTTCCCATCACCCGGGGGCTCTTTCAGCGGCACGTGGGAGACGTCAAGGCGGTAGACGGCCTCACTTTCGATATCTACCGGGGCGAGACGCTGGGCCTGGTAGGGGAGAGCGGCTGTGGCAAAACCACCACAGGGCGCACTATCTTGCAACTCTATCGCGCCACCGCCGGCAAGATTTACCTGGACGATACAGATCTGACAACACTCAAGAGAAGCAAACTGCGCCAGATGCGCCGCCGGATGCAGATAATCTTCCAGGACCCCTACGCTTCGCTCAACCCCCGCCTGACGGTGGGCCGCATCGTCGGCGAGTCGATGGACATCTTTGGGACGGCGCAAGGCCAGGAGAAGAAAGAGCGGGTGGCCGAGTTACTGAATCTGGTGGGGCTGGCCCCCTACTTTGCCAGTCGCTACCCCCACGAATTCTCCGGCGGGCAACGGCAGCGCATTGGCATCGCCCGGGTGCTGGCGTTACAGCCGGATTTCATCGTGTGCGACGAGCCGATTGCGGCGCTGGACGTCTCGATTCAGGCTCAGGTGGTCAACCTGCTGGAGAAATTGCAAGAGCAAATGGGGCTGACCTACCTGTTCATCGCCCACGACCTGAGCATGGTGCGTCACATCAGTGACCGGGTGGCGGTAATGTACCTGGGCAAGATCGTCGAACTGACCGACAAGGGTAGCCTGTACACTAGCCCGCAGCATCCCTACACTCGGGCCTTGCTGTCCGCAGTGCCCATTCCCGACCCGGTGATGGAGAGGCAGCGCCAGCGCATAACTTTAAAGGGCGACGTGCCCAGTCCGTCCGACCCGCCTGTGGGTTGCAACTTTAATACCCGCTGTCCGGTCACGACAGACACATGCTTCAAAGTTGAGCCAGAGCTAAAAGAGGTGTCGCCCGGCCACTGGGTAGCCTGCCATTTGAAAGGGTAGAATCTCGGAACGAGGTTCCTCGAATGTTTCAATCGATCGTCAAAGACGGAAACGTGATTGACGGCACCGGAAAACCGGTTTTCCAGGCCAGCGTGGGAATTCGTGATGGTAAGGTTGCTGCTGTCGGCGACCTTACTGGCGTAGAAGCGGAGAAAAACATCGCGGCCGGGGGGTTGGTCGTAGCGCCGGGGTTCATCGACATTCACTCTCACTCCGATTTCACCATCATGATCAACCCTCGGGCCGAGAGCAAAATCCACCAGGGCGTCACCACCGAGGTCACCGGCAACTGTGGCTTGACCGCCGCTCCTTTGTCGAAGGCTCACCGCCAGGAAGCGCTAGACTACTTGAAAAAGGAATAATGATGATGACACTACGTAGCGTGTTGATCCAAAAGAAAGAGCAAGTCATAGCCGAAAACGGCGTGGTCGTCACTGAAAGCGTCGAGGCTGCCGAAGCAGGCCTGGAGATCTTTGAAAAGGGTGGCAATGCTTTCGATGCGGCTGTGGCGACCTCTTTTGCATCATGTACTTGTGAGCCAGCAATGGCTAGTCTGGGTGGAGGAGGCGCCGCACTGATCTATCTGGCCAATGAAGACCGGACCGTCGCCATCGAGTTCGAGGGCCGCCTCCCCAGGGCAGCCACAGAAGATATGTTCGTACCTGACTTATTACCTCTAGGGGTAGAACCGCACCCCAGTTTTGGTTGGCGCGGCACCAGAAACAATGTCGGGTGGATGGGGTATCGTTCCTTGGGGATCCCAGGCCAGGTGGCGGGGCTGTGCCAAATCCTGGAAAAGTTCGGGACCATGACCCTGGAAGAAGTCACCGCCCCAGCGATAAAGATCTGCGAAGAGGGTTATGAGATCAGTAGCTATTATGCCTTGATGATTGGCAGTGATATGAAACTCCTGCAGCAATATCCCCCTATTGACAAGTTGCTGTTGCCTGGGGGCTACCCGCCTCGGCCAGCGAGTGCCTATAACAGGCCCACGGTGATAGTGCAGAAAGAGTTGGCAGAGACCCTGCGAAAGATTGCTCAGAGTGGCGCCGATGCTTTCTACCGAAGTGACATCGCCAAATCTATCATCGCCGATACTCAACCCCACGGCTCGATCGTCACCTTGCAGGACTATGCCGAATATCAGTCTAGAACCTACGACGATGGCCTCGTCGGCAGCTATCGCGGCTACAAGTTGGTCTGCATGCCAGAGGTGTTTGGTGGTATCCAGGTACTGCAGACGCTGAATCTCCTAGAAGGCTTTGATCTGACTGCTCTGGGACACAACAGCCCCCAGTTCCTGCACCTCGTTGCCGAGTGTTTCCGTAGGGCCTGGGTGGATCGCTTCCGATACATGGGAGATCCAGAATTCGAAGATGTGCCTATCGCAGGGCTGATCTCGAAGGAATACGCCGACGAGATGCGCAAGTATCTCAACCTGGAGAGAGTACCTGATGAGATCAGACCGGGAAACCCCTGGAAGTATCAAGGGGATGGCCAGGTGCCGGAAGCAGCCAGCCCCCCAGGTCCCAGAGGAGAGGGCAGGAACACAACCCACCTCTGCACCATGGACAAAGATGGCAATATGGTCAGCATGGTCCAGACTTTGGGAGGCGGCTTCGGGGCCTATGTCATGTCGGGCAGCACTGGTATCATCCTGCGCAACTACACTAACCTGTTCAACCCCGAACCGGGCACCAGCAATTCCATTGGCCCCTGGAAGAGGCCATCAAGCCACGACTCACTGACTCTCGTCTTCAAGAACGACCAACCCCTGATCACCATCGGCGCGCCTGGTGGAAGGCGGGTGATCACGTCGGTGGTTCAGGTGCTGGTGAACGTGCTAGACTTTGGAATGGGCGTCCAGGAGGCCATTGCTGCGCCTAGAATTCACATAGAGGGTAGTGATCCCAAGGTGGCAGAGGGGAAACTGGTAAGAGATCTATTCGTCGACTCGCGGATGTCCCCGAAAGTTGTGAAGGAGCTTGAGAGGCAAGGCCACCAGGTTGTGCTGCTACCTGACGGCAACTTTGCTTTGCCCGTGGCTATCATGAGGGGTCCGCAAACGGGTAAACTGCATGGAGGAGTGACGGTCCCGACCCCGGCCACAGCGGTTGGATATTAATCACTGGCCTACAATCAGCCAGAGAATCAGGCTTGAAATGAAGGTACACAAAATCACCGTCTGCGGCGGCGGAAACGGCGCCCAAACCCTGGTACCTATCGCCGCTCACAACCTGGGATGTCCGGTGAACGTGTACGCCCCCTTCGCCGACGAGGCTGAGCGACTGCGCGCCGGAGTTGCCATCCACGGCGGCCTCGAGGTCACCGGCGCGGTACGGGCCAAAGCCTGGCCGCGCCGGGTCAGCGCCGACGCCGCTCAAGTGATTCCCGGTTCGGACGTCGTCGTGCTGGTACTGCCCGCCTTTGCCCACGAGAGCACGCTGCGGGAAGTCGCCCCTTTCCTGGACGAGGGCGCGTGGGTAGGCGCAATGCCCGGCCGAGGGGGCTTTGACTATTGCGCGGCCCAGGTTCTGGCAGAACAGGGCCGGGACGACGTGGGACTCTTTGGCCTGCAAACCCTCCCCTGGGCTTGCCGCATCCGCGAGTACGGCCAGGTCGTCCACGTGCTGGGCGTCAAAAAGACAGTGGACGTCGCTGCCCGGCCGGCGGTCCAAGTCGAGCGAGTCGCGCCGTTGCTGGAGCGGATGCTGGGGCTGCCCACCGGCGCAGCGCCCAATATGCTTGCGCTGACGCTGGCCAACACAGGGCAACTCGTCCATCCGGGCATCATGTACAGCCTTTTTGCCGGTTGGGATGGTACGCCCTTCCCCGCCGGTGACATTCCGCTGTTCTACCAGGGCCTCGATGAACAGGGGGCGCAGATGCTGGCTGGCTTGAGCGACGACGTGCAAGCCATCCGCGCCCGATTGGAGCCGGCGCTGGATCTGTCCGCCGTGCGCCGGTTGCAGGCGTGGCTGCTGCACTCCTACGGTGATGCGATCGTTGACCCATCCAGTTTGCAGAGCGGTTTTGTCACTAACCGGGCCTACGCTGGGCTAAAGGCTCCGGTATGCGAGGTCGCGCCGGGGCAGTTCGTCCCCGATTTTCACGCCCGTTACCTGGCCGAAGATGTGCCCTTTGGCCTGGTCGTCAGCCGGGCCATCGCCGGACTGGCTGGTGTGGAGACGCCGATGATAGACGAGGTGATTGCCTGGGCTGGCGCGCGGCTGGGCAAAGATTACTTGGGCCGGGACGGTGGCGAGGCCCGCATCCCGCAGAAATATGGGCTGGGGGATTTGGAGGCTTTGATCGCCTTTGCGACTGAGACGTGATGCGTGGAATGTGATGCGTGCTCTTTACTCCTCAGTTTTGCGTCTCACGTCGCACCGTTCACTCAATGTCACCTGTGTACGGTGGCAAACAAAATACATTTCATGAGGAGGAGGTACAATGAGTACTGAAACGGAAACACTGAACAAGAAGCGGCGCGTGCTGGCCGGTTCCATCGGCGACTGCGTCCACTCGCTAGGAGTGGAGACTTTTGCTGAGTGGATGGAGGATCGGGGCGAGGGCTACATGGCGGTCAAACTGGGGCCAGCCGTGCCTATCGCGGACGTGGTCAACAAGGTCCGCGAATCGCGGCCCGAAGTGGTAGCCATTTCTATGCGCCTGGGCGACCTGCACGTGGACAAACTGATCAGTGAGTTCATCATACAGGCGGCCAGACACCATTTGCTGCCCCGCGAGAGTGGTATCCGTTACGCATTTGGTGGGCTACGGACGGCGGCCAACCTGGTGCGGGCTATGACCGGCCTGCCGGTGCTGGAGGACAAGTTCGCGCCGCCGGATGATCGTCACTACGACCTGGACGAAATCGCCGAGAACTACGGTGACATTGAGGCCTTCCAGGGTTTCTTTGCCCTGGTGGTGGACGACTTCATCACTATGGAGGAACTGGAAGCGTTTGCCCAGGGCACGGTTGCTGTCGAGACGGAACAAGAGGTCCAATGGGCCAACACGCTGTTGAAGCGAGTGCGCCAGGTGCGCCGTTTGGAGAACCGGCCCATCGTCCGTGCCCACATCGGCGTCGCCGCCGACAGCATCGAGCCGACGGTGAAGGCCGTCGAGATGCTGGCCGAGGCCGAATGTCTGGAGATCGTCTCGCTGGCGCCCGATCAGCCGGCCCAGGAGTACCTGGCCAAGTTCGTGCGTGGCGAAGAAGACCCCGACAGGTACCTCAAGGGGCAGGGGGGTGTGCCCATTCGCACCAAAGAAGACTTACAGCGGCTCAAGGAGGCCACGCAGCGGGGCAACTATCCTATGACGCGCATCTATTCTGGCACCGATGAACTGGTAGAACTGGCCAAACTCTTCGAGGGCGCGTTCCACATGCCCTTCCCAGCGGTGCCGATTTTCTTTTACAACAAGTTGGATGGGCGCGGTCCCATCTCCATCCGCGATAGTTTTGATGAGCACTTTGAGGTGATGCGCTGGTGGGCCGGCCGTGGTAAAGCGGTCGAGATCAACGATCCGCACCAGTGGCAACTGCGCAACAGCACCGACGACCTGCTGGTGACCGATCACGTCGTCGCTGGCGTGGTGGCGCTCAAGATGAGCATCAAGCACTACGTGATGCAGATGATGTACGACCTGCCCCCCGGTGCCTCTGGGCTCAACGACCTGGCCAAGTTCCAGGCGGCCTACGAATTGATCGAGCCGTTGACCCGTCACTTTGACTTTAACATCATCAAGGAAACGCGCGGCGGCCTGTCCAGCTTTCCGCCCAACCTGGACAAGGCCAAAGGCCACCTGGCCATCTCCACCTATTGGCAGATGCACATGGAACCCGACATCGTCCACGTGGTCAGCTTTTCCGAGGCCCACCACGAGGCCAAAGCCCAAGACGTCGTCGAGAGCTGCGACATTGTCAAGCAGGTGTTCGAGGATTTCTACAAAGGGGACCGCCCCGACATCTGGGCCGACCTCCGGCTGGTCGCCCGCAAAAAGAGGCTCAAGTGGGGCGCAATGTACAACATCCTGCACTTGGCGCTCTTGGGCGGCTACGAAGGGCTGGTCACGCTGGATAATTTTTTCCAGTGGGCTGTCTCGCCGGAGGAGGCTCGAAAGCGGGATCATCCTAGCCAGTGGGAGCGCAACTACGAAACGATGCTGCTCAGCCTCGTTGACGAGGCCAACTATCCCACCAGGCAATGCGGCATGATCAGTCCCGATACACTGGATCTGGCCTTGCAGGTTGGCCTGTTCCAGGCCCCCCAGATCACTGTGTTGGACAAGCGGTACGAGATAGTGGGCAAATGTCGCATCAAGATAGTGGACGGCGGCTGTGTGATTGACGAGTTTGACGGGGTCAAGGTGCAGGACGAGGTCGAGCGGGTGGATCTGGTTCGCCAGCGCAGCCCGTGGTTCTTTGACAAGAGTATCAGCCAGGCCGACGAAGATCTGTACATCACCGAAACGGCAGAGGCGATGGACGAGGACGTAGTGGCCCGTGCGCGGCAGTGGGTGGGCATCCACAGCGAGGCGGACCTGGATAACAAGAAGGTGTTGGTGGTGGACTTCGGCAGCACCTTTTCTAAAATCGGTGCCTTCGACACAGCGACGGAGGAATTTGCCATGCGCTACGTGCCCACTATAGTCGAGGACCTGCGCGTCTCGCTGGCCGATGGGCTGGGCGTGAGGGAGGAATGTGAACAGCGGGGCGACTGGGAGCCACTGGCGCGGGAGATGCGCGAGTTCGACATCAAACTGCCCTGCTCCAGCGCCAAAGGGGGCCTCAAGATGGTCACTGTGGCCCTAGTCAAGGAGGAAAGCGGCTTTGCCTCCGACCTGGCGGCCCTCACCGCCGGGGCCAAACTGCTGAACAGTTACGAGGGGATGCTGACCGAGGAGCAGGCGCGGGCCATCTACGAGCAAGATCAGCCGGAGATCATCCTTCAGGCCGGCGGCGTGGATTTCGGCGGGGACACCGAGACCCAGTTGCACAACGCCCGTTTACTGGCAAAGTTCTCGAAAGAGTTCACCTACGCTCGCTACGGCGTGCCGGTGATCTATGCTGGCAACCAGGACGTCCGCGACGAGATCGAACGTATCTACCAGGCCGAGGGGGTAGACATTCGCCTCACCCCCAACGTTATGCCAGAGATCAACACCTTTCGCATTGAGGTGGTCAACGAGGCGATCCGCGAGTTGTTCCAGACGATCATCATTCGCGGCAAGGGCTTTGACGTGGTGGAGGAATACATGAGCGCGCCGTTCATCCCCACGCCACGAGCGGCCTTTCGTGGGATTAACCTGCTGGCCAAGGGCTACGGTGACGAACCGGGTCTGGGCAACATCATGGCCCTGGACATTGGCGGAGCGACGACCGACTTTTACTCCAACGTCAGCGACAACCCGCTATACGCGTATTCGGGCGACGATCCGGTGCGAAAGGTAAAGCGCACCATCCTCAAGACGCCCAATACCCCATTGGCCTACCGGAGGGTCGAGGGCAAGTACGGCCTGGCCTACGACGCCGAGAACGTCAAAGAGTTGGAACGATTCCAGAACGGAGCTATGAAGCGTGACCTGGGAGCGTTCTTGTCGCGCGAGTATCCCGATTTTCGCCCGGGTGACTGTGCAGACCAGTTTGGAAGTTTTGCGCGGCGGACGAACAACCGGCTGGATTTTGACCTGGATCGTTATCTGAGCTGGCTGACGGCCAACCCGCATGCCTTACCCTCCAGCGAGGAAGAGAACGCTGTGCGTTCCTTCCTGGCTCAGGAGATTATGGCCGCCACGACCGGGCGCAACCTGGGATATGTCAAAGAGACCGACACCTACTTTTTGCAGTACGGGGTCAATTTCCTCAACCAGCCCTGCATCACCCTGCTCATCGGCGGCGCCATCTATCACAAGTGCAAGGATGGTGGCGACTTTGGGCGCGATCTGAGGCTCATCGCTGCTGGCACGCAGTACAACGAGGACGAGAGTTGGATTCTGCGGCCTAAGGGTCAGGTGCTCCTGGATGCGAGTTATATGGTCTCGATCGTCGGTGGGCTCTACGGCCGCATTGACCCGAAGCGGGCGCTGCGAATGCTCAAGCGGAACATGGTGCCTTTGGAGTAGACAATAGAGCAGCCCCGGCGAGCAAAAAGCCCGTCGGGGCTGTCTCACGCATCACGTTTCGCGTCTCACGTCAGGTCCGCCGCGCTGAAACTGCCCGGCAGCAACTCGGCCACCGTCGTCTCGCGGTAGGCACCCGTGGCATCGGCGATCAGCACTACGATGTCCTCGCCGAACTCCCGCAGTGTCTGGCGACAGGAGCCACAGGGGGCACCGCCGTTTTCGGTCACAACGGCCAGCGCCACGAACTCCCGTTCTCCCTCGGAGACCGCTTTCACTACCGCCACGCGCTCGGCGCAGATGACCAGGGGATAGACAGCGTTCTCCACGTTGCAGCCCGTGTATACACGCCCTGACTTGCCCAGCAGCGCCGCCCCCACCCTGTAGCCGGAGTAGGGGGCGTAGGCGTGTTCGCGTGCCTCCATTGCCTGGGCTATCAATTCCTCCCGCGACCACTCTTTCATCCCTGTGCCTCCCATTACCTATCTCCGTGTCTCTCTGTCCCCTTGTCTCCTTGTCTTTTTGTCTCCCTGTCCCCTCGTCCCCGAGTCTCCCCGCACCCGCGCCGGCACCCCGTAGACCACTGCCCCGTCGGGCACGTCGTGGGTCACCACCGCCCCAGCCCCCGTCTTGGCTTTTTTGCCCACCCGCACCGGCGCGACGAGCATCGTATCAGAGCCGATGAAAGCGCCTTCCTCGATCACCGTTTTGTGCTTGTGCACGCCGTCGAAGTTGCAGGTGATTGTCCCCGCGCCAATGTTCGCTCCGGCCCCGACCTCGGCATCGCCCAGGTAACTGAAATGGCCCATCTTTGCCCCAGAACCGAGTCTCGCGTTCTTCATCTCCCCGAAGTTTCCCATGTGCGCGCCCTCACACAGCCGCGCTCCCTTCCGCAAGTGGCCGAACGGTCCAACGTCGGAGCCATCCTCCATAACCGCCTGCTCCAACACCGAGGCCAGCACCCGGCAGCCGTCGCCGATCTGGCAGTCTACGACGGTCGTGTTAGGGCCGATGTGGCAGTTCCTGCCAATCGTCGTTTCCCCGCGCAGGTGCGTGTTGGGCCTTATGGTCGTGTCCTGGCCAATGGTCACGCCTGGCTCGACGTAGGTCGTTGCCGGGTCCACGATTGTTACGCCAGCCAACATCCAGTGCTCGTTGATGCGGTGACGCAGCACGCTTTCCGCCTCGGCCAGGTGTACCCGCGTGTTGATGCCCAGGGCCTCCGCTGCATCCTCGGTGGCAACTGCCTCAACCCGCAGTCCCTCGGCGACCGCCATCCCGATCAGGTCAGTCAGGTAGTACTCTTGTTTGGGGAGACTGAGCGGGATGCGATCCACGTGGGTCCATACCCAATCCGCGTCGAAGCAATACACGCCGACGTTGAGTTCCCGGATCGCCAACTGTTCTGGTGCGGCCACGGCCTCCTCGACTACCTGAACCACCGCGTCGCTCTCGTCTCGCATCACACGCCCAAAGCCCCGTGGGTCGTCGGCCACCACGGTAAGTATACTGAGCGGTCCGGGGTTTTCTCGCTGTCGCTCCACCAGTCGGAGCAGCGTCCCAGTTGTCAGGAGCGGCATATCGGCGTAGGTGACCAGCACCAGGTCGCTCCGGCCCCGAAGTGCCTGCCGCGCCTGAAGCACGGCATGGCCCGTGCCCAACTGTTCAGTCTGCTCGACCAAGGCGACGTCATCGTCCACCGCTTTTCGCACTGCCTCGGCTCTGTGCCCCACGACCAGCACCGGCCTAGCGCTTGCCAGCGTCCGTGCCATCTCTATCGCATAGGTGACCAGCGGCCGTCCGGCCAACGGGTGCAGCACTTTAGGCAGGTCAGACTTCATGCGGGTTCCCTGACCTGCTGCCAGAATCACGACTGCCAATTCCACGTCTTATCTCCTTCTGTTGCCAAAAGTGGCCGTGGTACGGACCCGCAAGGGGTGCGCCACGGCCACCGAGTTATGGGCCACATTCAGTCATCTGGCAAGAGGGTCCGATGGCCCAGGCTGGGGCGGTAGGATTCGAACCTACGATTTACGGATTCAAAGTCCGTTGCCTTACCACTTGGCCACGCCCCAGTGAAAGATGGGCCCACCAGGATTTGAACCTGGGACCGACCGGTTATGAGCCGGCAGCTCTGACCGCTGAGCTATGGGCCCGATTACAACAATGGATTGAGAAAAGAACGGACAGAGCGGGCGACGGGGATCGAACCCGTAACAGCAGCTTGGAAGGCTGCGGCAATACCATTTTGCAACGCCCGCAGTCGGGGCGGCCGGACTTGAACCGGCGACCTCGCGGACCCAAACCGCGCGCTCTAGCCTGACTGAGCTACGCCCCGTCTACTGTAAGTATACTGCCTTTGCCCCTTCTCGTCAAGGTTACGGAGCCCACGAGAGACGCTGTATCGTCCAGTTGGGGAGGCTGGGACCGAGGGTAAGGATTTTGTGCGGATCTTCCCCATTCGGCCCCATCAGGTAGATGCCCCAGTCTCCATCTCGGTTAGAGACGAAGGCCAGACCGGAGCCATCGGGGGCCCAGGCGGGGAGACCATCGTGGGCTGGGTCGTTGGTGAGCCTTGCGAAGCCACCGGCGGTGCTGACCAGGTAGATTTCCCAGTCGCCGGTGTGATTGGACATGTAGGCCAGATTCCCTCCATCGGGAGACCAGTGCAGGCCAATGTCGTTGATGCTGGCGCTGAGGCGAATCGGCAACTGATCATCGTCGGGATTGTCCGCGAAGATGCCACAGGCCCCACCCGCCTCGCAACCGGTCCAGGCTAGCAGGCCGGTGGGGCCCCACGCTGGTCCCTTTCCCGCTGCGTGCACTCTCGGCTCGGCCGAGCCGTCCGTCGGCGCGATGTAAATCTGCCAGGTGCCGGCTGCATCTTGCGCGGCGTAGGCCACACGGCTGCCGTCGGGCGAGAAGGTGGGCCAGACCAGCCCAGCGCCCGAAGCCAGTTGTCGTGGCGCAGCCTCTCCCGGCACCGACAGCGAGATGCCTGGCGAGAGCAGGTTGCGATACCCCAGAGCCCCACTGCCCCACAACCAGCAGGGTTGGTCGGCACTACCGGCCATCCTCGTCAGGTGTCCGTCGGCGAAGAGAGCGTAGACGTCGTAGAGGCCGGTCTGTGTGTTGTAGATTGGATAGGCCAGCCGGCCCGTGGTAAAGCCTGGCGGGGGCTCGGTCAGCGTGATGGGCAGTGTGCCGGTTATGGGGGCGATGGGGGTTGGGGTGGCAATGAGGCAGATCTGGGCTGCCTCGGCCCGCTTCTGCTCAATCTCGGGACCGGCCATCAGTTGCACTGCCTGTGTGTATTGCACTTCGGCCGGGCACATCTCCCCTTGATCATACCAGGCGTCGGCATAGATGACATGGGCGCGGTACAGTCGTCGGAAGACGTCTTTATAATCGGGCGCGAGGGTGTAGAGTTGCTCAAAGCGCTCGATGCAGCGCTCCCAATCCACCCCCCAGTAGCCCAGCGCGGTCATGTATTGCATGGCCAGGCTGCGCTGAGTCAGCGCTTCCTCGTCCAGTGGGCGGAGCGCCACTGCCTGGTCGAGGTAGAAGATGCCTTCTTCGAAGCGGTCTTCGTCCAGCAATGCCATCCCTGCATTGTAGAGGCCGATGAAGAGCATCTCCTCGACCGCTTCCGCCTCGTAGATTGGGTCTAATGCGCGCAGTTGGATGAGTACAGCGGCTGCCTCTTTCCATTGTTCGGCCTCGTAGTGGGCTACGGCTTGCTGGTACAGGTCATCCACGACATTTTCATGGGTCTCCGAGGTGGGGGTAGGGCGAGCGGCGATGCGTGCCTGTGCTTCGGCGATGCCCTGTTGGGCGAAGGGGTGATTAGGATCAAGTTCGAGCACGTATTCGAACTCGGCGATGGCCAGTTCGTGCTCGCCAACATCGAGGCGCTCCAGCCCGGCGCGGTAGTGCTGTTCGGCTTGATCGAGGCGACGTTGCTCCCGGTCACGCTCTCCCTGGTGGATGCCATAATAGGCGCTTACGCCGATGCTCAGCGCCAGGAGACCAAGGAAGCCTATCGCCCAGAAGAGAATCGGTCGTAGGCGTCGCCAGCGTGTAGGTGGGGTTGTGCTTGTGCTCGGTGCGGATGTTGCTGCGGCGGAGGCAACCCGGCTGGATCGCTGGGCGCGCATGGGGCGCGTCTCCTCCACCATCGTGCCGCATCGCGGGCAGAGGCACAGGTCATCAGGGACTTGAGCTCCACATTCAGGACAGCGCATATATTCCTCGGGCAGAGGGGAGAAGCGGAGAGGATTATAGTCCTTTTGGCCCAACTTGTCCAGTGAGACTGGTGTGTGTTACGTGGTGCATGTTGCGTGAATGAATACATTCAGTTGACATCCAGGCCTTTCTACAATATACTTCCATAGAAGGGATGGAGGCAAGGCAATGAAGACTGTGGTTGCCGGAGCGTTGGGCGAGTGCGTCCACGTGGCGGGGGTGATGAACTTCCTGCGGTTGACCGAGGCCGCCGGTTGGCGGACCGTCTTCCTCGGCCCGGCGGTGTCGGTCGGTGAGGTACTGGAGGCAGCCCGCCGCGAGCAGGCGGACATGGTGGGCTTCTACTACCGGTTGACCCCGGAGACGGGCGAACGGTTGCCGGCAGAGTTCGCGGGGGAAGCAGATGAACTGCGCGCCGCTGGCGTGCGTTTCGCCTTCGACGGCACTCCGCCCGTGGCAGGGCGCGCGCGGGCTATCGGTTTCTTCGAGCGTGTGTTCGAGGGCGGCGAGCCGGCCGAGGCTGTGATGGAGGGGAGGGACAATGAACAATGAGGCCATGAACCAATGACGAATGACCAGATGTATGACTGGATTAGGAGAATGCATAGATGATCGCTGCCCATGTCAGACTTTTCGCCACTCTACGCCGCCATTACCCCGACCTGGGGATCGGCGAAGCGATGCCGGTGGAACTGCCAGATGGGGCAACCGTGGGACAATTGATCGAGCACCTGCGCCTGCCCGCCGGCGAGGTGAAGGTCATCTTCGTCAACGGCATCGTGCGGGGAGAGGAACACTCGCTCAGTGACGGGGACAAGGTGGGCGTCTTCCCGCCGGTGGGCGGAGGATAGGTGTGAGGTGTTATGACGCGCACGCGCGCACTGCTGCCGTGACCTTCCCCGCCGCTGGCGGCGGCCCATTGCTGGAGGGCATCCTGCACCTTCCGGGTGGCTCAGGCTCTTTCCCAGCCGCCGTCGTCTGCCACCCCCACCCACTGATGGGCGGCAGGATGGACAATACCATCGTCGTGGCCGTGTGCCGCGCGCTGGCGGCGCGGGGATGGGCGGCGCTGCGCTTCAATTTTCGGGGCACGGGCCGCAGCGCAGGCTCTTTCGACGAGGGGCGTGGTGAGATGGACGACGTGGCCGGCGCGGTGGATTTCCTGTGCGCTCGGGCGGAGGTGGACGCGGGTAGGCTGGCGGTCGTGGGCTACTCCTTCGGTGCGGGAGTGGGGTTACGCCACGCCGCCCGTGACCTCCGCGTAGGTCAACTGGTCGGCATCGCGTTGGTCGAGCGGCACTACATTGATCCCTTCCTCGACGCCGACCAGCGGCCCAAACTCTTCATCGCTGGCGAGCACGACCCCTGGGCACCGGCTGACGCACTGCGCGAGTACGTGGCGCGGTTGAGTCCACCCAAAACGCTGAGCCTCATCCCTCAGACGGACCATCTCCTCGCCGGGCACGAGGCCGAGGCGGCCACATTGGTGGCTGACTTCCTGGCCGCGTCTTTACAGATAGATAAACAGAGCAGCGGCCACTGATACCAGGCCGCTGCTCCCAATCGCCCCGTGCCTTTCCCCGGCGCATTCGCCTCTATTAGACGGTTGCCCCGTCTGGCCATCGCTCTCGATCAACAGTGATCGAGATGCGCTCTTTATTGAGGCGACGCCAGGGTGCTCCGGGACGGCTGACCCAACTCTCGTGCTTTCGTCTTCATTGTACGCCAGATTCTCTCCGTTGTCAATAGGTAAAACGTACTTGTAACCTTAAAATTCGCCGTCCGGCAAGGACTGGCAGCGCGGGCAGAAGTGCGTGCCGCGTTGACTCACCCTGAAGCGCTCGATAGTCGTACCACAGCGCGGGCAGGATTGCCCCGCCCGCCCGTAGACTGCCAGCCGGTCGGCGAACTCACCCGACCGGCCGTCTGCCTGCTGGTAGGCCGCATCCGGTAGCGTGGTGCCGCCAGCGGCGATGGCCGCCCGCAGCACAGCCCGGATGGCACGATGTAGCCGTCGCACATCAGCGGGGGTGAGACTATTGGCCTGGCGCAGTGGATGGATGCGCGCCCGCCACAGCGCCTCGTCGGTGTAGATGTTGCCCAGGCCGGCCAGGAAACGCTGGTTGAGCAGTAATGGCTTGATGTGTCCGCGCCGACGTGCCAGCATCTCCCTCAGCCGCGCTGCCGTGAAGTCGTCCGCCAACGGCTCGGGGCCTAACCCACCCAACACGCCAGCCGGATCGTCTATCAGGTGCAACCGCCCAAACTTGCGCGTGTCCGAGAAGCGCAGGCACCGTCCGTCATCGAGGAAAAATAGCACGCGGACGTGCCGGGCGTCGGGAAACTCTCCCGGCCCCAGCACCAGTTGCCCGGTCATGCGCAGATGCGCCAGCAATGTATCACCGCCGCTCAGTGTTATCACCACCCACTTCCCCCGCCGTCCCACGCCAGTGACCGTCTGGCCAGTGAGACGACGGGCAAAGACGGTCGGACTGGACGGGATGATGCTACGCGCCCAGCGCACCTCCACCCCGGTGATGGTGCGTCCCACCAGAGATGCTCGCAGCCCTCGGGCCACCGTCTCGACCTCGGGTAACTCAGGCATGGCATGGCCATTATAAAGGCTGCCGCCCTGCCTGTCAAAGTCATTGTCGTTTGACAGGCTCCCATTCTGTCGAGCACCGCGTCATCGTCCGCGAGATGACCGAGCCCTGGACCTTCCCCGCCGGCGGGGAAGTTGTTCACACCGTAGGCGTTTGACGAGAGTTGCATCGGAAGTATAATGTAGCCACGATTACAGCCACAGAGCAGAGCCACAGGAGTATGACAGTGCCTAAAGATCTACCTTGAAAGCCTATGGTGCGTCGCTTGCCATCCTGGCCATCCTGGCCCTCTGCACGGCGTGCACACAGCCGACTGTGTCCCCGACTCCTGTTTCATCCCCTGCCCCAACTCTCACCCCATCCCCCACACCCGAACCCAAGACCCTCGTCGTCTGCCTGCCCGACGAGCCCGATAGCCTCTACATCTACGGTACCGACGACTTAGCCGCCCAACACGTCTGGCAGGTCATCTATGACGGACCGCTGGACAACCGCAACTACGCCTACCAGCCGGTCATCCTCACCCACCTCCCCAGCCTCGCCAACGGCAGCGCCGCCCTAGAGACTATTGCCGTCCAGTCCGGTGATCGCGTGCTCGCCGCCAGCGGAGAGGTAGCCGAACTGGCCTCCGGCGTGATGGTCAAAGACGCCAGCGGACAGTGCGTGACCTTCGACGGCGCGTCCATCCTGATGCAGCAGATGGTCGTTACCTTCACCCTCCACTCTGACCTTTACTGGTCCGACGGCGCGCTGCTCACCGCCGACGATTCGGTATTCTCCTTCGAACTCGCCGCCGACCCGGTCACCCCCACCGACAAGCACATCGTCGAGCGCACCGCCGGTTACCACGCCGTGGATGCGCGCACCCTGGTCTGGAGAGGCATCCCTGGGTTCCTGGACCACGCCTACTTCCTCAACTTCTGGCACCCACTGCCCCGCCACGCCTGGGGCCACCTCTCCGCCGCCGAGTTGCTCGGCGCCGACGTTGCGACGCGGCAGCCCCTGGGCTGGGGTCCCTTCGTCGTACGTGAGTGGGTGGACGGCGACCACATCACCGCCGTGCGCAACCCCATCTACTTCCGCGCCACGGAGGGACTCCCGCGCGTGGATGAGGTCACTTTCCGCTTCATCACCGACCCGGTCACGCTGGCGGGGGAACTCATGGCCGGACGTTGCGACGTTGTCACGCACGATGGGGCAGACGCGGCGCGCGGCGCGCTCCCCGACCAGTCTCAGGTCACGGCGATCTCTGCCTACGATACCCGGTGGGAACTCCTGGCCTTCGGTATCAGCCCGGTCACCGGCTACGACCGGCCTGATTTTTTCGAGGACGTGCGGGTGCGGCAAGCGGTCGCGCTGTGCATAGACCGGCAATCGCTGGCAAACAAGGTGTTGGGGCCGGCCGGTCGTGTGTCGCACAGTTGCCTCCCTCCCGAGCACCCCCTCTACGCTGGCGAAGCGCTGATCACGTGGGAACACGACCCGGTGGCAGGGCAAACGCTCCTGGCGACCGCTGGCTGGTACGACGAAGACGGTGACGGCGTGCGCGAGGCTCACGCCATCCCTGGCATCCTCGACGGCACGCCGTTCCAGGTCACCTACCATACGACCGGCGACCCGCTGCGCGTCCAGACGGCCCAGTTCATCCAGACCCATCTGGCCGCGTGCGGCATCCAAGTTGGAGTAGAGGTCATGCCCCCCGAAACGATTTTCGCCCCCGGGCCGGAAGGGGTGCTTTTTGGCCGGCGGTTTGACCTGACGCAGTTCTCCTGGCGTGCCGCGTTCGACCCTCTGTGCGACCTGTTCCTGAGCAGCCAGATCCCTAGTGAGGGCCATTGGGATAGACCCAACGCCGCCGGTTTCCTCGACGACGAATATGATGCCGCCTGCCTGTCGGCCCTGGAGGTCCTTCCCGGCGGCGAGGGTTACACCGCCGGATACACCGAGGTTCAGCGCATCTTCTCGGAGCGGTTGCCGGTGTTGCCGCTCTTTCAGCGCCCGAAAGTCACTCTCGCCCGCACGCCGGTCACCGGCCTGGCTCCCGACCCCACCCAAGTCTCCGAACTATGGAACGTCGAGCAATTTGACTTGCGGCCCTGAGTGCGCCAGAGCATGCATCAAAATCGCCACTCCCAGCGGCAGTGCGTCCTCGTCGAAGTCGAAGTGTGGATTGTGATGTGGCGCGTTCAGCCCACGCTCCGCATTGGCCGAGCCGAGGAAGAAGTAGCACCCGGGCACGTCCTGCATAAAGAGAGCCGCGTCCTCGCTGCCCATTGTTCGCTCGCCGGAGGAGACGTTCTCTGGCCCGACCACTGCCTCGGCTGCCGCGCGCACCATCTCGGTGATCCTGGCATCGTTGATCAGTGCTGATGTCAGAGGGATGATCTCTAGTTCGGCCGTCGCGCCACAGGCCGCCGCCACGCCCTCGATCACCTCGCGCACGCGGCGCAAGATCGTCTCGCGGGTCGCCGGGTCGTAAGTGCGAATAGTGCCGGTCATCTCAACCTGGGGGGGGATGACGTTGAAGGCGTTGCCGCCGTGAACCGCGCCCACCGTCACCGCCGCCGTTTCCAGCGGGCTGACATTGCGACTGATGACGGTTTGCAGAGCGGTCACGATCTGTGCTGTGGCGACGATGGGGTCCACCGTCAGGTGAGGCAGAGCGCCGTGTCCTCCCTTCCCCCGCACGGTGCAGGTCCACTTCTCGGCCGCCGCCATTATCGCGCCTGGCGAGACGTCTACCGTACCCACCGGCTTCTCGTTCCAGACGTGGGTGACCAGGATGACATCGGGGCGGGGGTTCTCTAGCACGCCCTCCTTAACCATTGCCTCGGCCCCGTTGGCCCCCTCCTCGGCCGGCTGGAAGACCAGTTTGAGCGTGCCGGTCATCTCGTCATGGTGCTTCATCATCAGCGTGGCAATGCCCAGGCCCATTGCCATGTGAGCGTCGTGGCCGCAGGCGTGCATCACGCCGGGGTTCTGCGACACGTAGTCGGTCTCGTTCTCCTCGGTGATGGGCAGCGCGTCCATGTCGAAGCGCAACATCACCACCGGGCCAGGTTGCCGCCCTTTCAGTAGTGCGACAACGCCGGTGGTGGCGACGCCAGTCTGCACCTGGTATCCCAATTCGCGCAGCCGCTCGGCGATGACCCCAGCCGAGCGGTGTTCCTGAAAGGCCAATTCCGGGTGCATATGAAAGTCGCGCCGCCAGGCGACCAATTGCTCACGCAGCGCTTCCGCTTCGGCTCTGAAATCTACCTGGTTTGACATCTTCCTCCTCTGATCCGCTGTTCTCACCCGGCGCGCTCTGCCAGCACCTCCGCAATCACTGCCTCGGCCTCTTCCGGCAAGGGTGGTACCTCGTGCTCGGCCAGAATCTCCTGTGCTCGCTCGTTAGCCCGCGTGAACATGTCCTTGCTACCCTGCTTAACCCAGCGGTCGTAGCGGCTACGGTCAATCAGGTCCGGCTTCCACTGGGCCCACTTCCAGTTGTCGAGGGTGTGATCGTCCGCCAGGAACCCCCCGCCCGGCCTGATGCGAGCGATGGCGTCGAGGGCCAGCGTCGTCTCGTTGACGGCGAGCCCTTCTACCAGGAAACGGGTCTCGCGGATAATCTCGTCGGCGATCACCAGCGCCTCCATTGAGGAGGTGGACCCGTATTCGATGTAGCCCACGTCGTGCACCAGCGTGGCACGCGCCAGGAAGTTGGCCAGGATGGAGAAGGTCATCTCGATGCCCGCCTGCGCATCCACCACTTTGCTGTCACTGGCGCCACCTGCTGACCAGGCGGGGAGATTGTAATAACGGGCCAGTTCCATCTGCGCCATCATGCCCAGTGGCCATTCTGGACTGCCGTAACTGACGATGGCGCTCTTCATATCCATCGCCGCCGTGTTCATCCCGTAGAGGAATGGCGTGCCGGGGCAGATCAACTGTGAGATGATCAGCCCAACCAGACACTCTGCGTTTCCCAGCGTCAACGCGCCTGCCAGCGTGATCGGTCCGCCGCCGCCGGTGTTGGGCGAGGGCGGATAAGCAGCCGGAATGCCTTTCTCGGCGCAAAAGATCAGTTTCTGAAGTGATTCTTCTGGGAAAAGCAGCGGGGAGATGGACTCGGCGTAGAGCAAGAGGAACGGCTTTTCGCGCAACGCCTGCTCACCACCGGCCACGGCCACCGCGATACGATAGATGTCCTCCATATCGGCGCGGTTCTTGGCGGTGTAGATGTTGGGCTTGACCGAGCCTCGGATCATGCGGATGAATTCGTGAATGTAGAGGTCGTCGGGCGGCACGTCGGAGGGATTGCCCATGGACATGATGAAGTCTATGCGCTCCAGCGCGTCGCACAGACGGGCGATGTCCTCAACGTCCTGAGCCGTTGTGCGGCGACGTTCGCCGGTCTCCACATCTAACGTGAAGGTGGTATCGGAACCGGAACCGAAGAATACCTGGCCCAGTTCCAGCGGCATGGTCAGGTTGCCCAGCCTGTCGTACATGGGGATGCGGGAGGGCGCGCTGGCGATGGCGTCACTGACCATGTTCTCCGGTATCTTGATGCGGCCTTCGGATTCCCAGGCACCAGCGCCGAGCAGCAGTTCACGTCCTCGAGAATCTTGCATCTCCACGCCGGTCTGGGCCAGGATCTCCAGCGTACCGTAGTGAATCGCCCGCACCTGTTCGTCGGAAAGGGCGTGGACGAAGGGCTGCAACGTGGGTATTGGCAATTGGTGAGTCACAGGGTGTTACCTCCAATCGTGAAATGTATTACCTCACAGTATCAACGTATCGGCGTGCTGCTCCCGGATCCACGCGTCCACCTGCGGATCCAGCGGCTCCGGTTGGTGCTCCGCCAGGATGCGGCGCGCGATCTCTTTGGCCCGCGTCCAGGCATCGGTACCGCCGGTTTCCTCCCACCTCTCTCGTCCCTGCCGGTCGAAAACGGCCGAGGGGTAGTAGAGTTCGGTGCGCATGTAGCGCATTGTGTGCTCTTCCATCAGATAGTGGCCACCCGGACCGACCTGGTTTATCACGTCGAGCGCCAGTGTGTCGTCGTTCACCTCGATGCCTCGCACGGCGTGCATCGCCATGCCCAGCAACTCGTTATCGATCACGAATTGCTCGTAGGCGATGGTGGACATATCCTCCAGCATACCCGCCGCGTGGTGGATGAAGTTGGCCCCGGCCAGCGCGACCTGGATGACCGACTGTGCCTTCTCTATGCCGGCCTGGATGTCCGGGATTTTGGCCTCGGTCATGCCGGCGCTGTTGTAGATGGGCACTTCGTAGAAGTGGGCCAGTTGGGTGATGGCGGCGTTGCACATCCCCAATTCTACCGAGCCGCTCAGATACTTGCCGCTGCGCATGTCGGCTGTGGCAGGGATGGGGCCGATGAGAACAGGGCAGCCGGGCTGCGCCAGTTGGGTCAGTGCCAGCCCGGCCAGTTGCTCGGCGTTCAACTGGGCCAGCATCCCGGCCAGCGTGACCGGCGCGGTCGAGCCGGCCATCGGCGCGGCCGAAAGCACGACCGGCACACGTTGCCGGCAGCACTCGATCAGCAGCGTCGTCACGCCAGTGTCGAACTTGAGCGGGCTGACCATCCAACTGGTGATGAAGGAAACGATGGGGCGCTCGCGCAATGGCTTAGGGCCGCCTGAGATGCGCTCACACATCTCCACCACGTCGCGGATGCCCTGGATGGTGTAGACGCCAGCCTGGACGTGCTTGGTGGTATTCGCCAGGGAGGCATAGTACTTGTTGATTTCCACGTTCTCTTTCGACATGTCGGTGGGGTAGATGGGGATGAGATAGAAGTGGATGTTGTCCAGCGCGTCCACGATGCGGGCCATGTCAGCCACATCCCGGAGTACTGCCTTGCGGATTTTGCTCGTCTCCAGATCGAGCACCTGCAGTGCCGCGCCGCCGGTGCCGATGTGGACTCGCGCTCCCTCCAGGATGAGGTCGTTATCTGGGTTGCGGCCGGCCAGCACCACCCGCGAGGGTGCTTTGTCTAGCGTGTCCTCGATGAGTGACTGCGGCAGCCGCACCCGATTGCCGTCTACGTCTGTCCCAGCCTCTGTGAACAGCCGCAGTGCCTCCGGCTCCTCTACCTGCACGCCGGTGCGCTCCAAGATTGCCAGCGATGCTTGGTGGATTCGTCTTACCTGCTCATCGGTCAGCGGCTTGTACCGCCCGCCGACCAGTCCCTTGCTTGGTCCTCGATGCTTTCTAGCCATATGTCACCTAACTATCCAACCAGCGACCGCGCCAGTTCGACCGCCGAAGCCGCGTCGGGCGCATAACCGTCGGCGCCGATCTCGTCGGCGAAGGCTCGCGTGACCGGTGCACCACCGATCATCACTTTGACCTTCTCTCGCAGACCGGCTTCCACCAGCGCGTTAATCGTGCGTTTCATCGATGGCATGGTGGTGGTCAGCAGTGCCGACAGGCCGATCAGTTGGGGCTGCTCCGTCTTGACGGCCTCGATGAACTTATCGGGAGAGATATCGGTGCCCAGATCCACGATCTCGAAACCACCGCCCTCCAGCATCATGCCTACCAGGTTCTTGCCGATGTCGTGTAAGTCGCCCTCGACGGTGCCTATGATGACCTTGCCGGCCAACGGCACATTGTCCTCGGCCAACAGTGGACGCAGGATGTTCATGCCAGCATGCATAGCACGGGCAGCGATGAGCACCTCGGGTACAAACAACTCGCCGTCCCGGAAGTCCACGCCGACCTGGTCCATCCCAGCGAGCAGCCCTCCCTTGAGTACCTCCTCTGGCGTCAGCCCTTCAGCGAGCGCCTTTTGCGTCAGTTTGGCCACCGCATCATTTTCACCGTCGTACAGATTTGAGGCGATTTCCTGTAAGATGTCTGCCATTTTGTTTGATCTCCTATTGAGTTATTGATCGCTTATCTACCTTCAGGTTATTCAGTTGGAAAGCCTGCTCACGGTTGTTTCGCCACGGGTCAGCGGCCATCAGCAGGGCTAGGTCGCCCAACAGCCATAAACTTCAGTTCTGTCCCCAGATAGATCTGCTGTCCCCATCCCCCCTTGACCGGTGCTTCCTGGTCCACGCGGCCCATCTCCACCTCGACCTGATCGGCACCCGCTTGCCGGGCCAGCGCCTCCAACTGAGGCGGCACAACTTGTTGGGCGTAGGCCACGCTTTCTTCCAGGGAGGAAAAGTCGCGCACCCCATCGGGCAGGTGCAGGCGAAAGTGTCGATTGACATCCAACGGGTGGATCAGCACCCGTTGTTGCAGTACCACCCCACCGGACACAGCGCCCACAGCGTTTGCCACCTCGGCGTGGTGGGGGATGACCAACTCTGTGCACAGTTGCCGGGCCACGCGGGGCAAATAGGCTTCCACCGGCGCACCGACGGCGACTACCGGATGGCGCAACGTCAGCCGGCAATCCAGGTCTGATGTAGGGACGTTCCCCAACGCCCGGGCCAGCAGCGCCGCCGAGGGCTCCCGCTCCCAGTCGGGCAACGTGGTCTCATTGCTTAGCACCTTGCTGACCAGTTCTGTCGTCACCCGATTCGACACATCTGAGACCACTCTCTCACAAAAATCTTTGGGTGAGAGGTTCGCCTGCACTGCCAGGAGTTCGGCGCCGAGCCACGACGCTTCGGCGTCCCAACGCTCAAAGCGGCCCAGGACGTGCAGGGCATCGGTGGGCGTGAAACCGGACCGCAAGACCAGCCGCCGCGCTTCCAGGCTCTCGATCCGCCACACCACCAGCGAGCCCGGTCCACAGGGCAGTTTTTCGACCAGCGAGGTCAACGATTGAGCACCTGCAGCCAGGTGCTGCAACAAGGCCCGATCCTCGTTTGAGAGTGTGCGAGCCGTCCGCTGCTGCGCAAGCACAAACTGCCCGGCCAGATGTTGGCGCCGGCGCGTCCCCATCTGTCGCCGCAGTTCATCCACGACCCCAGCGTGCTCGCTCGCCAGCACGCACAACGGCACTACTCGCCGGGGACCAATGACCAGGTGGCCCTCGCTGTCCAGGCACACCAGGCTGTCGCCGCCTAGTCCCACTGTGTGGACATCTACCGCTTCGACCATCGTCCTCCACTTGCCGACCTGTGCACCTTCGGGGTTCAGCCGGGGCCTCCCATCGCTCAGCGCGGCGATGTCGGTCGTCGTGCCACCCACGTCCACCACCCACACATCACGACGGCCCGCCAGGTGCCAGGCGCCCACCACGCTGGCCGCCGGCCCAGACAGAATCGTCTCGATGGGCCGCCGCATGGCCCACCTGGCCCCCACCAGCGAGCCGTCTCCCTTGACAACCATCAATGGGGCGATGACACCCAACGCGTCCAGTGTGCTGCGAACGGTGGCGATGAGTTCCCGCAACAACGGGATCAGCCGGGCGTTGAGAGCCGCTGTCGTCGCCCGGCGCCCGGCATTGAGGCGGGTGGTTAGCTCGTGGCCGCAGGTGACGGGCAAGGGCTGACCATGCACAGGAACAGTCAATTCCTCGACCAACGCTCGCACGCGCAGTTCGTGAGCAGGGTTGCGGACACCGAAGTAGCCCGATACAGCGAATGCCTCCACCTGGTCGCGCCGGGCCAGGATAGCGTGCCGCGCCGCCGCTTCGTCCAGGGGCTCGACTTCGTTGCCTGCCCCGTCGTGACCGCCGCGCAGGTAGACCACGTCTTGCGTCACCAGATCGCGTTCGAAACCGTACTGCCGGATCAGCGCCGGGTCGTAGCCGATGAGCAGCAGACAGACTGGGCTGCCCTGCCCCTCGACGATCGCATTGGTCGCTAGTGTGGTGGAAAGGCCCACCAGACCCACGTCGGCGGGGGACACGGTCTGCTCATCGAACACCGCTGCCACGGCCTCCTTGATGCCGACGGACAGATCGTGACGGGTGGTCAGGGCCTTGGCACCGATCATCACTGCACCGCTGGCGTGGTCTACCAGCACCGCATCGGTATAAGTGCCCCCTGTATCTATACCCAGGACAACCGTCACGCCCCATCCTTCCGCCGCTGCCAGCAATGATTGGCCAGGCTGCAGTAGCGAGCAAGTGCTCAACGGGCGACTTGCTCCTACGAACCTCGCTTCTTTCGTTTTTTGTAGGCTCTAATGTAGCGCATGGAGTACTCGTCTCGTCCCAGGAGCACGTCCGCTGCCAGGATGGCCTGTCTGACCCGGTCCGCGTTGACGATGGGGGCGTTGACCCCCTCCCGAATAGCCATGGCCAGGAATGCCCAGTTGACCACCTCACGGTCAGGTAGCCCGAAAGAGACGTTGCTGGCCCCCAGCGTCATGTTGACTCCTAGTTCGGCCCTGACCAGGCGAATGGTCTCCAGTGTGACCAGCGCGGCTTTGGAGTCGGCGCCGACAGTCAGGGCCAGGCAGTCAATCAGCACATCCTCGCGGGGGATGCCCAGGTCCTCGGCGCGCTCGACGATCTTGCGGGCGATCTCCAATCGTTTCTGCGGATCGTTGGGGATGCCATCGTCGTCCATGCACAAGCCGATGACCGCTGCCTCGTGCTCGGCCACCAGTGGCAGCACGCGGCTCAGGTTCTTCTCCTCGCCGTTGACTGAGTTGACCAGCGGCTTGCCCTGGTAGACTTTCAGCGCAGCCGCCAACGCCGCGGGGTCCGGTGTGTCAATGCTGATGGG
>JAUWNP010000116.1 GCA_030612585.1 Anaerolineae bacterium | reverse complement strand
CTCATCCTGCCACTGCACGACGGTCCACAGTTCCTGCCAGGGTATGCCGGTCGCGGGCCAGTCCTGGCTGAACTGGGCGCGCAGTTGGATCTGTGCTCCGGCGAGCGCGGACTGGGGCGCGGGTTGGGCCGGCGGAGGTGCGGGTGCGGGTGTGGGCGTGAACCGGGGCGGCAGGTCCGCCAGCGCGGTTCGGGCCGGCGATGGCAGGGAGACGAGGACCAGCAGAGCGCAGATGATAACGCTGGCGATGTGGGCGGAGTAAGTACGGACTCGTGTGTTTTTCATGATCTGTTTTCTCCTTTAGTTTTGGCATAAGGTGCAACGCACTTTCTGAAGTGCGTTGCACCTGGTTGCACCTGAAGTTCTACCACTACCTGTAAGGTTCGCCCGCGAGACCAGCCATCGAGACGGTGCTGCTGATGTTGTTGTAGGCCCCGCCGGTGATCTCGTGGCTCTCCAGCACCGCGCCGTAGGTCGTGTCGGCGTTCCAGGAGTCAACCTGCGCCCAGACCGACGTGCCTGCGTCCAGCGGCCAGGAGACCGTGCTCCACTCAGTTACATAATAGGCGTCGCCGACGGTGAGGGTGATGACGTCGCCCGGCTGCATCTCTGCCGTGACACCCCAGACCAATCCCTCGTCGGCCAGGTCGGGCCATATCTGGTTGACGGCTGTGGGCGCGGGGTTGGGGTTGACGTAGACGTCCACCCAGAACTCGTCGGTCACCGGCGCGTTGCCTTGGTTCTCGATCACCACCTGCACGCCGTTGCTCGTGGCCATGATGGACTGCACGACCAGATCCGGCGCGACGACATAGTTGTTGACGACCAGCGGCAGGTAGGTGTAGGTAGTGACCACCTCGCTGACGGTAATCACCACCTCGTCCGGCGTGGGATCGGCCAACCCCTGGGCGTCTGTGACAGCCAGGGTAAAGGTCAGCACGGTGGCACTGCTGGGCGCGGTGAAGGTCGGCGATATGGCGCTGGCGTCGCTCAGGGTGACGGACGGCCCGCCGGTCTGCGCCCAGCCGTAGGTCAGTGGTGTGTTGCCGTCGGGGTCGGAGCTGGCGGAGCCATCAAGGGCGACAGTGGTGCCGGCCGTGACGCTCTGATCGTCGCCCGCGTCGGCGATGGGGGGGAGGTTGCTGGTGACGGTGACTACCACCTCGTCGGGGGTGGAATCGGCCAGGCCGTGAGAGTCGGTGATGGTGAGGGTGAAGGTGAGCACGGTTTCCGAAGCCGGCGCGGTGAAGGTCGGCGATACGGCGCTGGCGTCGCCCAGGGTGACGGACGGCCCGCCGGTCTGCGCCCAGCCGTAGGTGAGCGCATCGCCGTTGGCGTCGCTGCTGGCGGAACCATCAAGGGTGACGGTGGCGTTGGTGCTCACTGTCTGGTCGCTGCCGGCGGCGGCTGTCGGTGCGATGTTTTGGACGGTCACCTCTATCATGCCTGCAACAGGCGTAATCACCTCTGTGCTGGTGACGGCAGCGGTGTTAGTGATAACCGTGCCGCCAGTCAGCCCAACGTTCACGGTGACGGGGAAAGTGAGGGTGATGCTTTCTTGGGCGGTGATGGTCACACCGCTGGCCAACGTGGGCAAGTCTCCCGCGTAGTTGGCAAGCGTAGCGCCCGGCTGCGGCGGATTGAGCGTGACCGGCCCGGCAAAAGTGAGGCCTGTGGGCAGGGTATCGGAGATGAGGCCGTTGGTGGCATCAACGCTGCTGTGTGATTCGACGGCCAGCGTGTAGGTGATGAGTTGGCCCGGATTAGGGGTCGGATTATCCACGGACTTGCTCAAGTCGAGGGCGGCGGCGCTAAAACTGCCCCCCTCAAGAAAGACAGCACTATCGTAGGCCGTGTCGCCGCCATCACCGATGACCAACTTGATGTGGTTGGTCACGTTCGGGGTGATCGGCGCAGTTACACCCAGGATGATGGTTAGACCATCAAAAACAACTTCTATGCTGCCACCACTGTTATCCACATAGTATGCAGAGTTTGTTTGATGGTTGACCGTCGAAACCGACACATACGTCGCAGTGCCGGGCACCAGAGCATAGTTGGTTCCGTTGATGAAAAACGAGAAAACGTCGTTAAAGTCTCCGCTGATGTACTCGGGGTATTCTTCCGAACCAAAGCGGTAGCGGAAGGTGGCGGTGTCGCCCGTGGGTATGAAATCAAACTCCAGTGCCACAGACTCTTGGACTGGATTGGTAAAGAGCGCATTCAAATCCGCGTCTATATACCCACCGCCCTGATCGCTGTCGGCTAGATCACTTGAAACTTGATCTATGTCCGCGACGGCGCCGCTGCTTAGGATGATCCCTTCCTCATAGCCCAGGGTGCTGCCCGTGGTGAATTTGCCTGCCATCGAATTGGCGCCATTGAATGTGACGTTGAATGCGTTAATCCCAGAACCGTAAAGCAACACGTTTGCCAGGTCTTGGGCCGTGACGGTAACGCCGTCCATCGGCGTGATAGTGGGAAAGGCAAGCAAGTAGCCATAATCCAGCGGAAAAGCGAGGGCCAACGCTTCTGCCGAGCCGGTACTCACTTCTAGTTCCCAGTCCCCGCCTCTATCCGGGTTGCCGGTGGGGGCGGTGGATTGCTGGCTAAAGCTGCCCCCGCCATCGTTGCGCCACACCTCGGTCACATAGGTCGAGTCGGTATCTCCGGTGAGGAGGATGTCGAGGTCGCCGTCGCTGTCATAGTCGCCCCAGGCGACGCTGCCCTGTTCCACCCCGGTCAGGGCGGCAGAGATGTCGTCAAAACCCTCCACGCAGTGATTGGTAATTTCTCCGGCGCTGAACTGCCACAGGGTGGGGGTGAGGGGATGGGCGCCGGTGATGTTGGCCGTCTGGGTAGTGGCGATGGCGTAGACCAGCTCGCCGGGGAAGAAGGGCTGGGTGGGGGTGACGATGATGGTGTTATTGTTGACCACGCCGTGCGTCTTTGTCACCAGGCCGGATTGCATGCCGTGGACGGCAAAGGTGTGGCTGGTGACGGTGGTGGTGCTGATAGGCTCGTCGTAGGTAATGGAGACGGTGGTGGTGAGGGGAGCGGTGTGGGAGTTGCGCGGCGGGTCGAGCGCCGGGTTGCCCGGTTGCGCCAGGCTGGGAATCACAAACATCGTGCCCAGCGCCACGATTAGCAGGCCCAACGCCAGCCGGGTGGGGATGGACAGAAAAGACAAGTGCTTGAAAGAGTGATTGTGTGACATTTTGTTACCTCCTGTGGTTTTGCCCCCGTGTGGGGGAACGTGAAAGAAGAAACCAGGTTTTTTCCGAAAAACCTGGTTTCTTGGAGCTGAAGGTATGCAGTTGGTTTCCATTGGGATAGCCAGGGGCCATTGAAGCGTGAGCCCCTGCTTCAGAAGGCCGGTGTCGTGGGTTCAGAGAGGGGTTGATTGTGTGTGCAGCCATTTTGTCCAACGCCAGATGGTTGACTGGCAAATCTTTATGGGACGCAGATTAACGCTGACCCACGCTGATTTTTCTGTTTTACCTGCGAAAATCTGCGAGAATCTGCGTCCGATTTCCTATCGCTGAGGCAGACCGTTCGACTGTCAGGAGTTTTGTCAGTCAATCAGCCCACGCCAGTCATGCTACGAGCGTGACCTGCCGGATTTCAGCGGTTGGAGGTCACGCTGTTTCGACTTGTTCCGATGTGGAATGGTTTCGTTATTTGTGTTTATGGTTCGGTGAGAGAAATGCCCTATCACTATTTTGCACTAAAGACGCGGCGGTGTCAATAGTGCAAAGTAACTAATAGCCGCTGTTGCCTGAGTGCCAGAAGCGGGTATAATAGCAGGCGATGAACTCGCTGCGGATTCTTCTGGTGGATGACTACCTGCTGTTCGGCGGACGCTCTTCCAGCACTTGCGCGGTCTGACGGCAGGGGAGGTCTCGATATCGCGGGCGATGGTGGGCAAGTTATTCTGCCGGCTGGCGCAGTAGGACCGGCCAGTCGCGCAGCCAGGCCAGGTTGGTCGGCGCGGTTGGTGTAAGTGGATTGACGGAACCGTCGTCTCGCGGTATACTCGGGATAGATTGAGATGGTAGCAGGAGCAAGGATATGACTACGACGATTGCTGTGCAGATGACCTCGCGGGGGTTGTTGATCCCACGTGCAGCTTTGGGTGATTGGAACGCGAAGGAATTGGAGGCAGTGTGGGAGGAAAAGGCAATCGTCATTCGCCCCAGTCGCTCCGCGCCCACCCCTGTCGGTACACGTCCCCAGGTACGGCACATGCTGCGTGAGGCCGGTATGTTGTACGAGACTGGATGGGAAATGCCCCCTCCTGTGTCATCAGAAGAACGCGCGCGTCTGGCGAAAAAACTGGCACAGGGTCAGCCTCTCTCAGAGATCATCATCGCGGATCGAGAGGATCGTGTATGACGACGTACTACCTGGATACCAGTGCATTGATCAAACGCATCTTCTCAAAAAATTGGGGCGGGTGTAGGTCGGATTTGCTATCCGACCGGACGGCGGTTAGCAAAACCGCCCTACAGTCGTCATCCCCCCCTAAATATTGAGAAGATACGATCAAACGCTACGTTGACGAAGTGGGCAGTGATTGGCTCCGGGCGACGCTCAATGCGCGACCTTCTCCTTCTATCGTCGTCGTGCACTTGATCATAGTGGAAGTGACCAGTGCCCTAACGCGACGCACGCGGGAGGGCACTTTGACTCCTGCGGAGTACGCGCAAGTGCAGAACGTTTTTCGGGCCGACTGTCTGTATGAATACGAAATCGTGACCGCCGTTGGTGACATCATTGACCAGGCAAACCATCTGCTCGAAAGACACTCTCTGCGGGCGTATGATGCTGTGCACCTGGCAACGGCTGTAGTTACCAATCAGCGGTTACTCGCCAACAACCTCGCGCCGCTTATCTTCCTTTCTGCCGATGATCGTCTGAACAATGCGGCGTCCGCGGAAGGGTTGGCGGTGGACAATCCCAACCATCATCCCTGAAGCACGTTTTCCTGCCCTCGCCCTCCTAGACTTCGTCGAGTGTGCCTTGCCACCCCGTGACATCGCGCCAGTCCCCCTTGTCATCTTGCCACTGGGCGACGGTCCACAACTCTTGCCAGAGGATGGGGGTACACCCTGCTGTTTTGCGCTAAAATGCACGATGATGTCAATAGTGTAAAGCAACCCCCAAGCCGCTGTTGCCTGAGTGCCAGAAGCGGGTATAATAGCAGGCGATGAACTCGCTGCAGATTCTGTTGGTGGACGACCATTTACTGTTCCGCAAGGGACTGGCCCGGCTGCTCGACGCCCAACCTGATTTCGAGGTTATCGGGGAGGCCAGGGATGGCCTGGAGGCGGTCGAGCAGGCGGCATCGCTACGTCCAGATTTGGTGCTGATGGACATCCGCATGCCTGATTGCGATGGATTGGAGGCGACCAGGCGTATCAAGGCCCAGATGCCAGAGGTGCGGGTGGTGATGCTGACCGTCTCCGACGACGAGCGAGACTTAGCGACCGCGGTGCGCTACGGGGCGGATGGGTATCTGCTCAAAGACCTCCTGCCGGAGACGCTCTTTCAGCAGTTGCGAGGGTTGGCATCGGGCGAGGCGCCGATGTCGCGGGCTATGACGGGGAAACTATTCCGCCAACTGGCGCAGCAGGGCCGGCCAGCCGCGCAGCCGGCGGCCAACGCCGTGCTTTCGGCACGCGAGTGCGAGGTTCTGGCGTTGGTTGTGGACGGCTGTTCCAACCAGGAAATCGCGGAGGAACTGGGTATCACCCGCAACACGGTGAAGAACCACCTGCGCCGCATCCTCGCCAAGTTGGGGGTCAAGAACCGTACTCAGGCGGCCGCTTATGCCGTGAGCCACGGGCTGGTGTGTTTGCCCGCTGATAGCAGTGGCTCCACAAGCGGCAATAAGGACTAGTCCCAATGGGCTATTTGGGCCTCGTCTATGGCCCAGTAGGGCTATAGACGAGCCACTATAATGAGGGTATAATTGACACCAGTTTACTGACCGGTAGTCAGATTTCGGTGAGCCAGTCGAACCGTCAATGCATCCCACTCGCGTATTCATTCTCACCAGCCAGCCACTTTTCGCCCAAGGCGTCCAGAGCCTTCTTTCCGGCCAACCAGGTATCGAAGTTGTCGGGGTCGCCACTGTCGGCCCCGATACTTTTGCCCAGGTGCAGGCAACCGAGCCCGACGTGGTGATCATTGAGGCCAGGGGCGAGGAACAGAGTCGCCTGGTGGCCCAGGTACTAGAGTCCATCCCCAGCGCAAGGGTTGTCGGGCTGACCCTGGAAGACAATCGCATCCACACCTACTATCAGCAGATGAAGCATGGCCACCGCGTGGAGGACCTTTTGGAGGCCATCCGCGGACCGGTGGATTGGTATAGCCGCAGCCCAGGCACGCTGCGGCTTCTTGTTTTGTTTCAGGGTCACTATGGTCAGCGTATCCTGGAAAATATCCGTGCTTTCGCTCCCGAGGCCTGGACGGTGGAGGCCTGGCGTGCTCCCTCCGATCTTCCCCTGGCGGTGGATGAGCCGGTGGTCCTTTCATCAATATCGAGGTTTCTCCCTGCGCACCTTCCTGCTGCCGACCTGGTGCTCTCGCTGGGGGAGAGTATCAGCGCGGCCCGACTTCTGCCCGGTGTCGTCGAGCGGACTGGCGCTCGGGCTGTCATCGCGCCGGTGGACAATGTGAACTGGCTGCCGGATGGGCTGGCCCGTCAACTTTGCGACCGGTTAATGGAGATGGGAGTGGCCGCTGTTTTTCCTAAGCCGTTCTGCTCTCTCACCGAACGGAGTTATAACGCCCCCGGGACGGGGGCTGAGAGCGGTGTGGCTCCTGGGACGGGGGCTGGGAGCGGGGTCGTCCCTGGGACGGGGGCTGAGAGCGGTGTGCGTCAGCACGAGGTCTCGTTCGATGATCCTTGGATCGGTGAGTTTGCCCGCTATTTTGGCCGGCCGGCGTTTCGGATTGATTACGACGATCAGTGGATTATCGAGGTAGATGTAGAGAGGGACACGGCTTGTGGGTGTGCCCGGGCCGTTGCCGACCAATTGGTCGGGGTGGATGTGCAGGAAGCGGTCGTTCAGGCCGGCCTGTTTCACCGCCACTACCCGTGCCTGGCCACAGCGTATATGGATCCTGACCTGGGAGAGTCGCTGATCCAGGTTTCGGGCGATTTGACGCGGCAGGCGGTGAAGGTTGAGATCGCGCCGTGTTTGCCGCAGACGTTTGTGCATACATAACACACATAGGAGGAAAAAATGCCCGTCAAACAAGTTGAACCAGTTCCGAGCGACATTGAGATCGCTCAAGCAGCCGAACTCATTCCCATCGTCGAGGTCGCCAAGAGTGTCGGACTCTCTGAGGACGACATTGACCTGCACGGGAAATGGAAGGCCAAGGTCCACCTGGACGTGCTCGAAAAGCCCGTTTTCAGGGACCGCCCCAACGGCAAGTACATTGACGTGACCGCCATCACCCCCACGCCGCTGGGCGAGGGCAAGACGGTGACGACCATCGGCGTCAGCCAGGGGTTGCACTACATTGGCAAGAAGGTCTTTACCTGCATTCGCCAGCCTTCGCAGGGGCCGACGTTTGGCATCAAGGGTGGGGCGGCCGGCGGCGGCTACGCCCAGATCGTGCCGATGGAGGATTTTAACCTGCACCTGACCGGCGACATCCACGCCGTCGGCGCGGCGCACAACCTGTTGGCGGCGGCGATTGACAATCGGCTAGTGAAGGAAGCGCGTTGGAGCACCAGTTTCCTGGCCAAGGCGCTCTGCCCGGACGACGAGTACACGCCCAGTATGCGTAAGCGGTTGGAAAAGCTGGGCATCGAGTCGGAAAAACCCTCCGACTTGAGCGACGATGACAAGGAGCGCATGTTCCGCCTGAACATTGACCCCGACGCAGTCCAGTGGCGACGCGTGGTGGACGTATCGGACGCGGCACTGCGCAACATCATCGTCGGTATGGGCGGCCCCAACAACGGCCTGGTGCGCGAAACCGGGTACGACATCACGGTCGCCTCCGAGATCATGGCCGCGCTGGCTATGTGCAGCGGGTTAAAAGACCTGCGCGAGCGTATGGGACGCATCATCATCGGCACGAGCAGGCCGGGGGGATTGCGCTCAAAGCGGCAGGTGGTACCGATCACGGCCGAGGACCTGAACGTGGCCGGCGCGATGACTGTGCTGCTCAAGGACGCCCTCATGCCCAACCTGATGCAGACCTTGCCCGGCAGCCCGGCCTTCGTCCACTGCGGGCCGTTCGCCAACATCGCCCAGGGCAACAGTTCCATCATCGCCGACAAGATCGCGCTCAAACTGGCCGACTATGTAGTAACCGAGTCCGGCTTTGGCGCCGATTGCGGGATGGAAAAGTTCATGAACCTAAAGTGCCGCTACAGCGGGCTGGTCCCCGACTGCGTGGTGATAGTCTGCACTGTGCGCGCGCTCAAGATGCACGGCGGTGGCCCCAGGGTCGTCGCCGGCAAGCCGCTGGACAAGGCTTATACCCACGAGGGTCTGGAATTGCTGGAGAAGGGCTTGCCCAACCTGCTGCAACACGTCGAGAACGCGATAAAGTTCGGTGTGCCGGTGGTGGGGGCGATCAACCGCTTCAAGTACGACACCGACGCCGAGATCGAACTGATCCACAAGCGGGCCCAGGAGACTGGCGCAGAGGACGTAGTGATGCACAATGTCTGGGCCAAGGGCGGCGAGGGCGGCGCGGACCTGGCGCGGGCAGTCGTCGTGGCCTGCGAGAAGCCGAACGGCTTCAAGTTCCTCTACTCGGATGACATGTCTATCAAGGAAAAGATCGAGACCATCGTCCGCGAGATTTACCGCGCCGATGGAGCGGACTATACGGACGAGGCGGAGGCCAAGATCAAACTTTACACCGGCATGGGGCTGGCGCACTTGCCGCTCTGCATGGCCAAGACGCACCTCTCGTTCACGCACGACCCGGCGATCAAGGGTACGCCGCGCGGGTGGCGAATGCCCATCACCGACGTGCGGGCCAGCGTGGGCGCAGGGTTCATCTTCCCGCTGTGCGGCACGATGAAGACCATGCCCGGCCTGCCCACCCGCCCGGTCTTTACGGACATTGATATTGACGTGGAGACGGGGAAGGTTTTGGGGCTGTCATAGTTAGGGATTGGGAAATTAGGGAATTGGGAAATTGGTGGTGGTGAGATAATCTCTGACCAATCTACCAATTTCCCAATCTACCGAGTAATGGAGGTAAGGATAATGGAGAAAGTGGTACTTGAAGTACCGACCCTGTGGGCCGATCATCACGTCCTGAAGGTGCGGGATGCGTTGACTAACCTGGAGGGAGTGGATGGCGTGTACGCCAGTTCGGGCTGGAAGCAGGTATTGGTCAATTATGACGCAGCCAAGACGGAGCCTGCGGCTATTGAGAAGGCGCTGGCTGAAGCCGGCTACCCGGTGGGCGAGGGAGAGATGCCTGTGCTGACCCTGCCCGGTACCAGGCTCCGAGACCCGCAGTGGGCAGTGATGGGCTTGCGGATGACCGAGACCAACCAGACCGACCTTGATATGTCGGGCGAGTTCCGGCGGTACTAGGAGGATTGAGACATGGCGAAAAAGAAACAAAGAACACCGGAGGAGGCCAGTTGGGATCGGGGCACGATTGCTCTTTTGGAGCACGCTTGCCAGATTGAGGCGGAGACCGTTTTTTCGCGAGCCGACGCGCTGAAAGCCTGCCCCATCGGGGCCCAGGGGCTGTGTTGCAAGAACTGCTCAATGGGCCCTTGCCGCCTGGTTGGAAAGACCGAGCGCGGGGTCTGCGGCGCGACACGGGACACAGTAGCGGCCCGCAACTTTGCCCGCGGCGTGGCGGTGGGCGCATCGGCCCACTCTGACCACGGGCGCGACCTGGCCTACACGCTGCTGGAGGCGGCCGAGGGACACGCGCCAGATTATGGCGTGCGCGACCCCTTCAAGTTGATGGAAATGGCCGGATACCTGAATGTTGAGACGAAGGACGAAGAAGGCGAGCGGCGGCCCATCAACGAGATCGCGCGTGATGTGGCCCTGGCGGCCCTGGCGGAGTTTGGCAAGGTCGAAGGTGAACTCCTTAACCTGAAGCGCGCCCCGGCCAAGCGACAGCAAGTCTGGCATGAGGCAGGAGTTGCCCCGCGCAGTGTAGACCGGGAGATCGTGGAGATGTTGCATCGCACTCACGTCGGCAATGACCAGGAGGCCGAGCACATCCTGGATCACGCTCTGCGCTGTGCGCTGGGCGACGGTTGGGGTGGCTCGATGATGGCTACCGATATCTCGGATATTCTCTTTGGCACACCGGCCCCGGTGCTGACCGACGCCAACCTGGGTGTGCTCAGCGAGGATATGGTCAACGTCATCATCCACGGCCACGAGCCGACGCTTTCCGAGATGATCGTGGCTGCATCGCTGGACCCCGAGTTGATCGAATACGCCAAGAGCAAGGGGGCCACGGGCATCAATTTGGCTGGTATTTGCTGTACTGCCAACGAGACACTAATGCGAGAAGGTGTGCCCCTGGCAGGCAATTTTTTGCAGCAGGAACTGGCTATCCTCACCGGCGCGGTCGAGGCAATGGTGGTGGACATCCAGTGCATCATGCAGGGTATAGCGCCGGTGGCGGACAAATTCCACACCGAGGTGATCACCACTTCACCCAAGGTGAAAATCAAAGGCGCCACGCACATCGAGTTCGACGAGAGCAGGGCGCTAGAGATCGCCAAGGGTATCGTCCGCCGGGCAATTGACCTCTTCCCCGAGCGGGGGGAGACTTTCATTCCCGACATCACCAGCCCTATGGTGCCCGGTTTCTCCCACGAGTACATTGACTACGCGCTGGGCGGTTTCTACCGGGGCTCCCTGCGCCCGCTCAACGACGCTATCATGGCCGGCCGCATCCGGGGCGTGGTGGCCAACATCGGCTGCAACAACGCCCGCGTGCGCCACGACGAACTCTTCCACCACGTCGTCACCGAGTTCCTCAAGAACGACATCCTGGTGGTGGAGACCGGCTGTGCAGCCATCGCCAGCGCCAAGGAAGGGTATATGACCCCCGAAACAGCGCTGGAGTTGGCCGGCCCCGGCCTGCGCGAGGTCTGCGAGACGGTCGGCATCCCGCCGGTGCTCCACATGGGCTCCTGCGTGGACAACTCTCGTATCCTGACCCTCCTCGCGCAGGTGGCGACGGAGGGCGGCCTGGGTGAGGACATCTGTGACCTACCCGCCGTGGGCATGGCGCCGGAGTGGATGAGCGAGAAGGCCATCTCCATCGCCACCTACTGCGTGGCCTCTGGAGCCTACGTCATCATGGGCGGCAGCGATGGCCCGGTCTCCGGGAGCGAGGAGGTGCTCCGCATCATGAGCGAGGTTTGGGAGGAAAAGATCGGCGGCAAGTTAGAGTTCGTCGAGGACGCCGAAGAGATCGTCCGCCGCTCAATAGAACACATTGACGAGAAACGGGCCGCGCTAGGTTTGCCGGAGTACGATCCCTCAAAGTGGGGCAAGAGCGGCGACTGGCGTATGCCGGCACTGCTCGAAATTCCGTTTGAAGAGCGGATCGAAGCGGTCTACGGTGTGGCAGAAAGTAGGGAGGTGAGGGAACATGTCTAAATACGTCGCAACGTGCGCAATTCGCGGCGCCAACGCCATCGTGGCCGAGGCGGACGCGATGCTCAAGAAAGCCATCGCCGAGAAGGGGGCTGAAACCCCCGTGGTTTTCCCCAACACGGCCTACTTTTTGCCGGTCACTTTTGGTATGCTGAATCACAAGGTCGAGACGCTTGGTGACCTCGAGTTCCCGTTGGCACACGCCAAGAGACTCTTGCACCCCATACCGGAGGACAATCTGTGGGTGCCTTACCTGGGGGAGACGCTCGACAGTGGGCAGGCGACCCTCCTGGCGACGGAGGCCATCGAAGGCGTCCGCTTCGTCTACGGGGAGCAGCCGGAGCCGTACCCGGGGCTAGAGTTGGTCGGCAGCACTGCTTATCCTGATTTCTCTGGTGATGGTCACCTCAATGGCCCCATTGACGACATTCAGTTGCGCTCGTGGGGCATCCAATTGGTGGATGGCCGTATGCCGGGCTTTGCTGCTGTCATCGGCGCGGCCCGCACGAATGAGGCCGCTGTCGCCATCATCCGGGAACTCCAGAAGCGCAATATCCTCATCTTTCTTTCCGGCAACGTCAACGGGCGCTCCATCATTGACCAGTTGCGGGAGGAAGGGGTGGACATGGGGTATGATACCTACATCATTCCCTTTGGCAGGGACTCTATCTCTGCCATCTACGCGGCTGGCTTCGCCACGCGGGCGGCGCTGACCTTTGGTGGCATGAAAGGCGGCCAATGGCGAGACATTCTGCTCTATAACAAATTCCGTGTCTTCGCCTTCGCGCTGGTGCTGGGCGAGTTGGACGATCTCAAGTACGCCGCCGGCGCTGGCGTGCTCTCCTACGGTTTCCCGGTCATCGCCGACACCATCGTGCCCGAGATCCTGCCCACCGGCGTGACACGCTACGAGCACATCGTCTCGATGCCGTGGAACGAGATCGAGGCCGAGACCGACGAGGAGCGGGCGGCTAAACTGGTGCAGCGGGCCATCGAGGTGCGTGGCGTCAAGATCAAGATCACCGAGGTACCGGTTCCCGTCGCCTACGGCTCCGCCTTCGAGGGTGAGGTCGTGCGGAGGGCCGACATGCGGATCGAATTCGGCGGCAAACACAGCCGGGCCTACGAGTATCTGCGCATGGTGGATATGGACGAGGTGGAGGACGGCAAGATCGAGGTCATCGGCCCCGATTTCGAGGATCAAGAAGTCGGCGCTTCGACGGACATGGGTATCCTGATCGAGGTGGCCGGACGCAAGATGCAGGAGGACTTTGAGCCGGTGCTGGAGCGGCAGGTGCACTACTTTATCAACGGCGCTTCCGGCATCCAGCACATTGGCCAGCGGGACATCGCCTGGATCCGCATCAGCAAAGGTGCGCACGACAAGGGCTTTAACCTGAAGCACTTTGGCGAGATTCTCTACGCCCGCTTCCACGCTGACTTTGGCGCTATCGTGGACAAGATACAGGTAACGATCATCACCGACCCCGACCTGCACGCCAAGTGGCTGGAGAAGGCGCGAGAGGCTTATGACTTCCGCAACCAGCGGTTGGCCGATCTGACCGACGAGGCGGTGGACACATTCTACGACTGCACGTTGTGCCAGTCATTCGCGCCCAACCACGTCTGCATCGTCAGCCCGCAGCGGCTGGGGCTGTGCGGGGCGTACAACTGGCTGGACTGCAAGGCGTCCAACCAGATCAACCCCACCGGCCCCAACCAGCCGGTGCCCAAGGGTAAGCTGCTCGACCCGGTCAAGGGATATTGGACCGGCACCAACGAGAACGCGGTCAAGAACTCGCATGGGACTGTCACCGAGGTCGCGCTCTACTCCATCATGGAAAACCCGATGACGGCATGCGGCTGTTTCGAGTGCATCGTCATGTACATCCCCGAGGCAGAAGGCGTGATGGTCGTCAGCCGTGAGGATCCGAGCATGACCCCGGCGGGGATGACCTTCTCCACGCTGGCTGGCGTAGCCGGCGGCGGTCTGCAGACGCCTGGCGTGATGGGCGTGGGCAAGTTCTACATGACCAGCCCCAAGTTCCTCTCGGCCGATGGCGGCTTTAAGCGAGTCGTCTGGATGTC
>JAUWNP010000051.1 GCA_030612585.1 Anaerolineae bacterium | reverse complement strand
TTCATTACGACCGGCTGGATCGGCCGTTCAGAGTGGCAACGGCTGATCATCGTCATCACCTGACTCCGGTCTGGTGCCAGGATGAACAAGTCCACATCGCTGTCCGCTGCGTCCGTGCCCTCGGCGCAACTGCCGAAGAGGATGATCCGACGGGTCAGTGGCCGTAATTGCCGCAGCAGAGGCTCCAGTCGGGCGACCGTGTCCAGGACCTTGAATTGGCGCACAAAGGGATGGCGGTCATCGGCAGTGTAGAAGTTCATCCGCCCGCGCCGCTCCCGAAGCAGCAGCCCGGCCTGGTGCAGAGATCGGGTGGCCAGGTTGACCGCGCTGCGGCTGACGTCAGTGCGCTCCACGACTTCCTGTTCGTAGAACGATTGACCGATGTGGCGTGCCAGAAAGCGCAGCACCTGCCCCTGGCTGGTGGCAAAGACTTCCTCATACATACAGATTCCTCCATCTGATGGGATTTATATCCACCAGGATGGATTATAATCCAATCAGTTGGATTTGGCAACCACTGGCCGACAGGGTGTGCACGCGATCGCGCTCAGGCTCACAGCGTGGGACCTCTGGTTGCTCTGCCAAGAGAGCAGAGTGGATGGTGGTGCCAGATTCGGTAGGCGGCCAAGCGGTTGGAGTAGCCAGAGGCTACGATCTCCGGATCCGGTTGCCCACCACAAAGCCGAGAAGCCCAGCGAGGACAATGCCCAGCATTGCTTGCAAGGGCATCAGAATGCGCATGGCAAGCATAGACCGGGCCTCAAGATCCGCAGGTACAAGGGTGGTCATGGCTCCAAGGCTGAACGACAGCAGGTCAATCAGGTTTCGCGTGATGTAACGGATCTGGCCGAAATCTGTGTCCTGCCATGGTCCCCATACACCAGCTATAAGTCCATAAATGAGGGCGAAGAAAATCCACACAAAGATGAGAGTGCCAACCACGCGCCAGATACCTTCACCATAATCACACACGAGCTCCACAAGCTGGTCCCCGGCGAACTTGGCATAGTGGGCGACTGCTGTTCGCCACTTGCGCTCGGTGCGCGCTCGTTGTGCCTTCTGGCGTGTTTTCAGCTTCTCCATCCGCCGCTCTTTGCGGTAGGCCCAAGCAGCGTCAGTATAGCGGCCTATCTCGGCGAAGTTATTTTTCAAGGCCAGGTATGCCTCTTTCGCCTCGTCGTATTTCTCCTCTATCTCCTCACCTATAGCCTCCCCAATCTGCTCTCTCTTCAGCCGTGTGTCATCCAGAAAGGCATTGTAGAAATATGCCCCTTCAAGGGTTTTAACATTAAAGAGATCTATTCCTTCAAGATGAGCATATCTTAGGATAGCTCCCTGGAGGTTTGCACCCCCTAGGTTGGCTCCTTGGAGATTTGCCCCTCCCAATTCAGCCCCATGGAGATTTGTGCCCCCTAGATTAGCTCCTTGAAAGTTTACAGCCCCCAGTTTTGCCAATTGGAGGTTTGCGCACCATAGGTGGCCGTCTTGGAGATTTGCACACCATAAGATACCTCTCTGGAGGTTTGCGACAGTTAAATAAACCCCTTGGAGATTTATGCCCTTTGTGATCTTGCTGAACCACACAGGGGTCTCTTCTGAGGCCCTCTTTCGGGCCTTCTCCAGTTCGGCTGCGATCGCTTCCCTGCTCAGGTCCATGCCCGACAAATCCCTACCTGAGAGGTCAAGCTCCTCAGGCCCTCCGTTGGCCTCGATCATATCCAAAATCTGGCGTGTGGTGTACTCGCTCACGGCACTGCTCCCTCACTCGATCGGCCACTTGAGGATCAGTTCGTCAATCTCCCCCATCAAGCGCATCGTCTCTTTCAGAGCGACGACGATCTTCTGGTAGTGGAACATGTCATTGAACGTCAACTTGCGTCCCTTGCGGTCCTTGAGCCACTTGTGCAACACCCGGTAGCCGCCGATTTGGAACCCCCACACGTCGGGCTCAATGCCCTCAAAGTACTGCGTCTTGTTGATGTACACCCGCCCCGTGGGCTTGGGTTCCGGCCCTGGTTCTGGCTTAACCTCCACCGGCGCTTCGTCGCCATAGATAGACGGCAGCGTATACATGACCGCCCGCAGCGGGCCGGGGGCTTTGTCGGCGGCGGGAGTGGGTGGTTTTTCCTCCTCGACCTTTTCCACATAGCGGACTTTTTCCACCTCGTTGGAGCCAGCTACAGGGAACCCCGTGATGAGCTGGTTCAGCACCGGTGACTCCATCAGGTGCAGGGCCACCAGTTCCTCCCCCTTCTCCGCCAGGGCTTTGAACAGTGCCCGGTCCGAGGTGAGAGGTAGGCGGGGGAAGTCAATCTTGAGGAATTCGGCGTATCGCTCCCGGTAGGTGGGGCTGTGGAGGATGGCGTAGATGTAGCAGAAGACGTCTTCTGGGCCGAAGGTGGTAGGGGCAGTGCCTTGTGCTTGCCCAATATCCCCCTTGCCCTCCTGCACGAAGTCCAGGCTCAGTTTCTCCTTGAGGGCGGCGATGAAAGCAGGGGCCAGGTTGGGTTGCCGGATGGGGTATCCCGGGCTGGATTCGAATAGTGTCAGGTTGACGGCGCTGCCGCCCCCTTTCAGGGGTTTTTCTTCTTTCTTGTCGTCGTAGAGGTAGAGGGGGAAAACGAAGGCATTGTTGGACGTCTTTGGTGATAGGAATATCTTCTCAACAGGGTCAACAGACACGAAAGCATGTTTTGGTTCCTCGCCCTTGATTATGCGTGATGTGACTAGCGCGATATTGGGCTGGCAAAGATGCCGAAGGTTTTTGAATTGCGCACGGCGTATGAAGTCATGGTAGTACGTGTACCGCCGATCAAACGGGCGGTAGTTTACCAGTCTCAAGTACTTCTCTTGGAAACCCTCTGCGATGAGCCTACGTCGTCGCCTGGATACAGGCCACCCACTCGTATCCCTCATACCATATTTCTCTGCGATGTCCTCGTCAGAAATGTCGCCATTTGCCAAGTCACTCAGCAGAGGGATCAGATCATCTGGCGCGAAGGTGATCAATTCGCGATCGCGGCCTGTTTCGAAACCTGTTGAGTAGCTGTGAAGCATATCAATTACGCTCCACCCCCGCTCATATTCCTCACGAAACCCGAACTCCTTCGGCACAAAGAAGAAGTACGGCGGCACTGGCTCAAGCGTCTGCCACTCGGTGGTGCGGACGCCATTCTCCAGCAAGTAACGGTATTTGCCCTCCCGTAGACCCCACAGGTCGGCGTAATAGACTTCCGAGGTTTCTGAAACCTCGGAAGTCTGAGCGGGCCGCTTCACAAAGAGGGCAATTGCCACTCCCTGCCGAATGTCGAAGACGTTCTCGTCTTTGCCCCCGCCAGGGGCCGTCTCCCCCAACAATGCACTTCCATGGAGATTGAGGACGTAGATTTCGGAGAAAGACTTTATCAATTCCTCTCTCATGCCCCGGTGGATCAGGCCGGAGAGGTAGGTGTGATTGGTGATCATACCGATGACGCCGTGACCGGTGCGGTCGATGCGGTCGTGGGCGAAACGAATGAACTTGATGTAATCGTCAGAGAGAGGCTGGATGTTCCGTTCACTGCGGACAGCGGCTTTGTAGCGCTCCATCAGCCGCTCGATGTGCTCCCCCTTATTGGCCGAACTGACCGAGTAGGGGGGATTGCCTAACACTACCATGATGGGCCTGTCCCTCTTGACCTCCGCCGCAGCGTTGGCCTCCTCGGTGATGAACCTGGCAAAGCCCATCGTCTCGGCCTGGGTGAGTGCCTCCTCCAGCGTGTTGGTCAGGTAGATGCCCAGCCGCTGGTCGCCAGTAAAGTCATAGCCTGTCTCCTGGAGCAGGATGCCCAACTTCATGTGGGCCACGGCGTAGGGGGCCATCAGCAACTCAAAGCCAAAGACGCGGGGCAGGAGATGGTTCTCGACGTAGTCGCTCCAACCGCCGGCCTGGCCCATCCCGGTCAAGGTCTCGTGGATCTGCTGGATGACGAAGTAGAGGAACGTCGCCGTGCCCACGGCCGGGTCAAGGATGAGCGTGTTAGTGTCGGCCAGGCCCAGGGGACGGTCGAAGCGTGTCTTGACGATGTGATCGAGGGAATGGACGATGTAGGAGACGACCGGCTCGGGAGTGTAGTAGACACCACGCCGTATACGCTCCCTGGGGTCATACGCGGCCAAGAAGGTCTCGTAGAAGTGGACTACCGGGTCTTCCTGCCGGGTGCGCTTCCCGAAGTCGCGCAGGATCTCCGCCATGTCCGCCCGCGCCAGCAGGTAGGCGAGATCGTCCACCAGCCAGGCAATGCGGTCATCCAGGCCCGGGCCAGCGATCTCGTTGAACAGGTCACGCAGGAAGGGATTGGTCCTGGGCAAATTCCAGGCCGCCTTCTCGCGGGTAAAGCCACCGCCTCCCCGTCCCTCCCCCTCGTAGGGGGAGGGTGCAGGGTGGGGGTAGCGGATGCGGGCGGCAAAGAGGCCATACGTGATCGTCTGGGCGTACATGTCGGCAAACTGCGCCGGTGTGAGGAAGGGAATCAGTGTCTCCCGGAAAGCCTTCAGTTGGGCGTGCAACATCCCCTGCTCCGTCTCCCGCCTGAAGGTCTCCTCGATGAGATCGCGCATCATGCGGGCCAGGGCAGCCATGCGCCGGGCCAACTCTCCAGGCCGGCCGTGGATAGGGACCTCCTGGAGGAGGAACTTCTGAAGGAGGCTGGCGACAGCCTGAACGCCATCTTTGGACCTCTTGATCTTCCCGTCCCTGGTCACGGTGGCGAGTCGGGCGGTCTCACGGCGTTCGCCTTCCACGTACCAGCGGAACTCCAGGTAGTCGGTGAGGATCAGGTTATTGAGCGAAGCGCGGTAGCGCCGCATCTGCTCGGACCGCTCAGCGACGTCCAGGCTCGTGCCCACGTCTTTGGCCTCGACGTAGCCGATGGGCGTGTGAGCGCGGGTGATGATGTAATCGGGTGCGCCGCATTCCACGCGCCTGGGCTCATTGATCGCCAACACCCTATCGCCCGCTGCCTCAAGTAAGTCCTGCAGAGCCGGGCGGTGGGTATGCTCGGTCGCCGCACCTGTTGAGAGGTTCCTACGAAGTTTTTGTAGGTACGTCTTGAAGGGATCAGAGTTGCTCATCGGTTACTTCCATTGGCTGGAATTTTGCACAACGACCAGCGGTTGCCGAAGCGCGTGCGAAACGCGCATTTGGGTGGAGGCCGAAGGCCGGGGTCGGCAACCGCACGTTAGCTGAAGTGGCCCTCGTTCATCCTCACAGCCCAGTTATGGAGTCACACCGCGATGTACTTTCTACTCAGCAGCTCCTTTCTGAACTTTGCTGCGGCGGCTGCGTGTTCGTTGTACGTATCCTCGATATCAGTGATGAATATCCTGAGAATATCAATTGGCTTGATGCCGTTCTTCTTTGAAAGTCCCATGTCTTGCCTCATCTTAACGATAACATCGGCCATCAGAACAAGCGCGGCTATTGAGTCCTGTTCTCCATTCAACAAAGCGTACGCGGATTGGTTCCAAACGGCGTAAGCCCGCACAACGTCGTCCGAGCCAAACTGCCAGATTTCCTGGCGAAGATCGGCGAGTTGCTTTGCAACTCGCTCGCTTTGCTTGACAGGATTCTTGGATCGAGTGGCTGTCACTAAGTCGTTTATCAGTGCGTTGAATTTGGCATAGGCCTTTCGTCTATCCTCGGCAACTTGTTGCTGAAGAGTCATGCGCTTGTCGAATTCCGCCTTGAGGAGAATGCCAAGCACTGCAGCCGCTAAGCCGAATACCAGCGTAAGAACATCCATAATGTCCATTTATGGTCTCCTTTACTACAGCGATGGGTCACTTCAGCTAACGAGTACCCTACGACATACCTCTCTATCGTGATTCCTCGGTAACGCCTGAACCTGGCGCTATCTTACCGTACCAAGGGGCCATTGTCAAGTGGCGGAGATAGGGTATAATCAAATAGAGGGTCTGGAGGAGAGGAATGAAGAACCAGGAGGCGGCTGAGATCTTCGCGGCGATGGCCGATATCCTGGCCATCCAGGGGGAGAACTACCACCGCATTATGGCCTACCGGCGGGCAGCGGAGAACGTCGCTACTCTGGGCCGGCCGCTGGATGAGGTCTGGCAGGCGGGGGAACTGGAGACGATTTCCGGTATCGGCAAGACGCTGGCGGCCAAGATTGACGAACTGATGCGCACAGGCCGCTTGCGGGCCTACGATAAACTGCAGGCCCAGGTTCCCGCTGGCGTCGTGGCGCTGCTCTGGGTCCCCGACGTCGGCCCCCGCAAGGCGGCGCTGTTCTGGAAGGAACTCGGCATCACCAGCATCGAGGCACTGGAGAAAGCAGCGCGGCAAGGTCGCCTGCGCGGCCTCAAAGGGATGGGGGCCAAAAGCGAGGCCAAGGTGCTGGCCGGGATCGAGGCGCTGAAGCGGCGTACAGGGCGTACCCCGCTGGGAGTGGCCTGGCCGCTGGCCTGGACGATATTGGACGCGCTGCGACAGGTGCCGGGGGTGGTGCAGGCTGCCCCGGCCGGGAGTATGCGCCGCATGCGGGAGACCGTCGGCGACCTGGACCTGCTGGTGGCGGCCAAGGACCCCAATCCGGTGATGGCTCGCTTCCGCGAACTGGACCAGGTGGCCGAGGTGCTTCTCAGCGGTCCCACCAAAACCTCCGTCCGCATCCACGGGGGGTTGCAGGTGGACCTGCGCGTATTGGAGCCAGTGCGCTGGGGGACGGCGCTCCAATACTTCACCGGCAGCCAGGCCCACAACATCCACCTGCGGGGACTGGCGCTCGACCGGGGGTTTTCGTTGAGCGAGTACGGGCTCAAGCGGGGGGACGGCTCTGAGATCCTCTGCGCCACCGAGGAGGAGGTCTACGCTGCGTTGGGCCTGCCGTTCATCCCGCCGGAGTTGCGCGAGGATCGGGGCGAGATTGAGGCGGCGCTGGAGGGCAACCTGCCCGACCTGATTGAGCCGGGCGACCTGAGGGGTGACTTGCACTTCCACACTACCTGGTCTGATGGACACCAGAGTTTGTTGGAGATGGCACAGGCCGCGCATACACGTGGGCTGGAGTATGCGCTGGTGGCCGACCACTCCCACAGCCTGGGCGTCGCCCGAGGGATCACCGCCGACGACCTGCACCGCCAACGGGTGGAGATCGAGGAGGTCAACCGGAAGATGGGGGGCGACTTCCGCCTGCTGGCTGGTATCGAGGTGGAGGTGCTGGCCGACGGGACGCTTGACTTCCCCGACGAGGTGCTGGCCGAACTTGACCTGGTCGTGGCGGCGGTGCATAGTGGGCTGCGCCAGGGACGGGAGCAGGTCACGGCGCGGACCCTGGCGGCGATCCGCAATCCCCACGTGGACATCATTGCCCACCCGACGGGCCGGTTGATCGGTGAGCGGGAGGGGGCTGACCTGGACATGGAGGCGGTTTTGTGTGCCGCTGCCGAGGCGGGCACTGCATTGGAGGTCAACGCTCACCCCAGTCGGCTCGACCTATGCGACGCGCACGTGCGGCGGGCGGTCGAGTTGGGCCTGAAACTGGCGATCAACTCAGATGCCCACGACGTGAACGGTTTTGCTGTGTTGCCCTTCGGGGTAGCGACGGCCCGGCGGGGATGGGCGGAACCTGCCGACGTGATCAACACCTGGAGTGTGGGAAGGCTGATGAAATGGATCGTCCGATAGTGCGCGTAGGGGTGGCGATAGGGATCGCGCTGCTGGCGCTGGGTGCGCTGGCGACACTTCTCCCAGTTTCCTCCTCTGCCGGGGAAGGTGGGCTTCCCGTCAACCTAACCCCCTGGCCCCCTTCCCTACCAGGGCAGGGGGAGCCTCCTGGGGGAGGGGGCGGCCCGGTCTGCTTCTTGAGCGAGCAGGGGCCCGTCTGCGTCGAGCGGGCCGGGGCCGATGCGCTCGCTGGTGGGGTACGTGTCGCGCCTGAACTGCTGCTCTCCTCACTCCTGGCCGGTCCCACCGCCGAGGAGCGGGTGCGTGGCCTGCGCTCGGCGATCCCCGAAGGGACAGTGCTGGAGGACGTGCAGGTACTCAGCACGACTTTCACCGTGCGGCTGGTGCTGCCCGCCGAAGCGCTGGCTGGGTTGGATACGATGACTGTCGAGGAGATGGTCGAACAGGTGGCGGCGACGCTGGAGCCGCTGGGCTGGTGTGACCTGCGCGTGGAGGCGCTCGATCCGGCGACGCACGAGTTCCGCTCCCTGGCCGATTTTCTCCCACCCCTGCCCGCGCCGCGCAAGGAGACGCTGTCCAGCCCTCCCGCACCCCCACACCCCCACACTCCCCCACCCCCACGGGGCAACCACAGGGCACCCTCAGTGGTAAGACCGTCTACGTCAGCGCGGGGCACGGTTGGCAGTGGAGCGGCTATGGCTGGCGTGCGCAGCGCCCGCCCTATCCTAATCCACCCTACGTCGGCCCCATCATCGAGGATCACAACAACGCCGAGGCGGTGAATCAGTATCTGCTGTTATACCTACGGAACGCCGGGGCGCGGGTCATCACGGCTCGGGAGCGGGACATGAACGGAGTTGAGGTAGTGGTGGACAACGACGATCCCGGCCCTGGCACGGGATACTTCGAGACCGGCGCGTGGACGACGGCTGCCATCACGGGGACAGGCTACGCAGGTACCGACTACCACTGGGCCTGGACGGCGACCGGCACCCCGACCGCCACCGCCGTCTGGACCGCCACCCTCCCCGCCGATGGTCGTTACGCCGTCTATGCCTGGTACCGGCAGGGATATGCCCACACCCCTGATGCTCGTTACACTGTTCACCATGCTGGAGGGGCGACCGAGGTCGTCGTCAACCAGCAGATCCACGGCAACACCTGGCACTACGTTGGTACTTACGGTTTCAGGGGTGGGGAGGAGGCCCGGGTGGTTCTGACCAACCAGTCCGCAGTGACCGGTTGTGTGGTCATCGCCGACGCGATCCGCTTCGGTGGCGGCACCTTCGACGACCTGACCGGCATTGAGACGGCGGCTACTTATCCACCCGACAAACCCTGGTGGGAGGTGGCTGCCTATTACTACGTCCAGCGGATGGGGATGGGCCATCCGCCTGGCGACGTGACTGCCCGGCCCATCTACGCCCGCTGGGAGCACGCCGGCACCGGAGAGGACGCTGTCTACATCTCCTGGCACACCAATGGCTACAGCGGCTACCAGTGGGACTTCAGCGGCACGGTCAGTTATATCCACAACGGCGAGAGTAAGCCGGTCACCGAGGGCAGTGCAGACTTGCGGGATGTGGTGCACAACGAATTGGTGCACGACATCCGCGCTGGCTGGGACGCGGGCTGGGGCGACCTGGGCGAGCGCAGCCTGAACCTGGGGGAATTGCGGGAGTTGTGGGACGATGACCCGGCGGTGCGTATGCCTGGTGCGCTGATTGAGGTGGCCTACCATGATCACCCGGACGACACCGACGCGCTCAAGGAACCGCGCTTCAACCAACTGGCCGCCCGCGCTATCTACCAGGGCATCGTCAAGTACTTCGAGCAGCGGGACGGCGTGGACTTGACGCTTCTCCCGGAGCCGCCGACCCACCTGCGGGTGGTCAACACCGGTGCGGGTCAGGTGGCTGTGCGTTGGCAGTCGCCGCCGATTGACACAGTGGACTTGGTTGGCGACGTGGCCACCGGCTACCGGGTCTATACCAGCACCGATGGCCTGGGCTGGTCGGACGGGGTGTCGGCGACGACGACTGTCTACACCCTCACCGGTCTCTCGCCGGAGCAACTTCTCTTCGTGCGGGTCACCGCCACCAACGACGGCGGCGAGTCCTTGCCCACTGAGACGCTGGCTGTGCGCGTGGGGGATATCGTCGGGGTGCTCTTGGTCAACGGCTTCGACCGGCTCAACCGCACGATGCTGGTGTCCGAAACCGACCCGGTGGAGGGATATAACTTGCGTATGTTCCTCGACCAGATGAACCGGTACGACTACGTTATCCAGCACGGGGAGGTCATCTCCTACCCCTTCGACGGCGCCAGCAACGAGGCGGTACGGGATGGGCTGGTTGGCCTGGACGGCTACGCGCTGGTGGATTGGATCCTGGGGGAGGAGTCGGCCCCGGATGAGACGCTGGATGCGACGGAACGGGCGCTGCTGGCGGAGTTCCTGGGGGACGGTGGGGCGCTGTTTCTGAGCGGCACGGAGGTGGGTTGGCATCTGGACTATCTGGGAGCCGACCCCGATTTCTACAACGCTTATCTGCGGGCTGACTATGCCGGAGACGACGCGGAGACTTACGAGGTCACCCCTGTCACCGGCTCTATCTTTGAGGGGTTGGGTCCCTTCCGCTTTGACGCGCCGGGGATGTATGACGCCGACTACCCGGACCAACTGGCGCCGATCAACGGCTCTACAGCGACGTTGGTCTACCAGGGTGGGGTGGGGGGCACGGCTGCGGTGCAATATGAGGACGGTGCCAACGTCTGCGAGAGGCTGGTGTATTTTGGCTTTCCCTTCGAGACCGTCTCGCCGGATCAGCGGCCCGTGGTGATGGCCCGTGTTCTGGATTTCCTGGACCTGTGCCTGCTCGTGAACACGAAGATCACTGCCCCAGCCGACGACAGTGCCCACAACACTGTGCCCCCATTCGAGGGAATGGCCGGGGCGCCCGACGCAGCAGTCCAATGGGTGGAGGTGCAGGTGCAGCGTGCCAGCGATGAGCACTACTGGATGGGGAGCGAGTGGGTGACAGAGACAATCTGGGTGACGGCGACCGGGATGCTTACGTGGTCCTATGCGCTTCCAACGCTGGACGATAGCGACTACCACCTGCGCGCCCGCGCGTGGACGACGGATGAGGTTGACCTGTCGCCTGCTGAAGTTGTCTTCACTTATGATACGATTTCGCCCACCAATACTGTCCTCATCACTCCGACGGGCGGGATCGCCATCCCCGCTTTGCCAGGAGTGACTTTGATGTGGGAGGCGGTTGCACCGGACGGAGGATCGTCCCTGGCCTACGTGGTGGAATTGGATGGGCAGCCCCTAGCTCCACCGTCTGGGATCACCCAGTCGGCGTACACGGTTCCCTCTATTATCACCGATGGACCGCACACCTGGGGGGTGCAGGTCTTCGACGCAGCCGGAAATCGGTCGGGATGGGTCACGGATACCTTCTTGGTCAGCCGGTACCATTGCTGGCTGCCGCTGGTGATGCGCAATTTCTAGGGCGGCGGTAGTTCGTAGGAGGAGGCCGAGATGCGCAGCGACAATTGGACAGAGGATACGATCCCCAGCCGCCGCGTAGAGCCGGAGTACAGCGAGGCGGAAGGCCATGCTCCGCCGGGTTTGAGCGCCGCGCCTGCCTACGTGTGGTTTCTGGGCTTCGTTGTGCTGTTGCTGGCGTTGATAGTGTGTGGCCTGTGGGCGCTGTACCTGCTGCGTGGGCGGGTGGCCCTCAGCGGCCCCACTCCCACGCCCATCATTTGGACACCCACGCCCGCCCCCAGCCCTACTCCTTCGCCCACGGAGACGGCTGAGCCCGCTCCGCCCATCTCGCCCGACATTGCCATTGGACGCTACGTGCGGGTGGCGGGCACGGGGGGACACGGCCTCAACCTCCGCTCGGGACCCGGTGAGAACTATGCCCGTATGGACATCGCGCTTGAGGGGGAGGTTTTTATCGTCGTGGACGGGCCGACGCCCTCCGGTGGCTCTGAGTGGTGGAAGGTCCGCGACCCTGAGGACGAGGAACGGGAGTGGTGGGCGGTTGGGAACTTCCTGGAACCGATCGAGCATCCGTAGGGGAATGTCGAATGGCGAATGGCGAATGACGAATGGACGAATGACGAATGGACGAATGACAAATGGGCAAATGCCAGGCATTGTCCTGTCGTGCTTTCAGGTTGAAGACGTGCTGAAGGCTCGCGCTGCGGGTAGAGACTCGGTGGTGGTGTCTCTGGATTTGGGTCTGACTGGCGCTGAAGTCACAATGGAGCCAGAGGGTATCCGCTTTCCAGATGGTCAGGCTTTGGCCTGGAAGGACCTGGAGATGATTGGCGCGTCCAAGCGCAGTTGCTTTGTGGTCGAAGACAATGTGCCGCGCAAGATTCGGGTTTTCTCCGAGGCGACGAAGCGGCTGTATAGCCTGATGCCTACCACAGGGGCGCCGACGATGTTGCTCTCTGGAATCTCGATGCATCGCATCAAGGGGATTGATCCACACCGTGATACTCTGCAAAAGGTCAGGACCATTGCCCCCGTGGTGGGGCGCGTACTGGACACGGCGACCGGATTGGGATATACCGCCATCGAGGCGGCCAAGACTGCTGAACACGTCATCACGGTTGAAGTCGAGCCGGCTGTGCTGGAGGTGGCGCGGTCTAATCCCTGGTCGCAGACGCTTTTTGAGAATCCCAAAATCACCCAACTCGTGGGCGACATTGTCGAGAGAATACAAGAATTCGAGGAGGAGACGTTTGCCCGCATCATCCACGACCCCCCGGCGTTCAGCATTGGCGGTGACCTCTACTCGGGCGCGTTCTATCGGCGGCTCTTCCGGGTTTTGCGGCGCGGCGGGCGACTGTTCCACTACATCGGCGATTTGAAGAGCAAATCGGGCCGCACTGTTGTCAGGGGTATTATGCGCCGGCTGGGGGAGGCTGGCTTCTCGCGAGTCGTGCGCCGCCCCGAAGCGTTCGGCCTGGTCGCCTACAGGTCCTGAAACTCCATAACTTTGGGGCTTTGAGGGAGGGCGGAAGGTATGAATGTCGAACAGCGTGTAAAGAATCTGCGGAACCAATTGCGCTACCACAACTACTATTACTATGTGCTTAACGATCCTGTGGTGAGTGACGCCGAGTACGACGTGCTGATGGACGAACTGCGGTCGTTGGAGGCAGCACACCCGGAACTGGTCACACCCGACTCGCCCACGCAACGCGTCGGCGCAGAGCCCGCCGAGGGGTTCGTCAAAGTCACACACCCGGCCCCTATCCTCAGCCTGGACAAGGGTACCAGTGGCGAGGAGATCCGCGCCTGGTGGGAGCGGGTGAGCAAGTTCCTCCCGCCCGACGCGCCCTTGCCTGCCTGGGTGGTCGAGCCCAAACTAGACGGGTTGACAGTGGTGCTGCACTACGAGGACGGCCTCTTTGTCCTGGGGGCGACGCGCGGGGACGGGTACGTTGGCGAGGACGTGACGACCAATCTGCGCACGGTGCGCGCTCTCCCGCTGCGTATTCCGGTCGGAAACCCCTGGGGTTTTCCGAAACCCCAGGGGTTTAGGGCGTTACCCCATCGCCTGGTCGTGCGCGGCGAGGCGATCATGCTGATCGAGGAGTTTGAGGCGTTGAACCGGCAGCAGGCTGAGGCGGAGGGGAAACTCTTCGCCAACCCGCGCAATGCCACGGCTGGCTCCTTGCGCCAACTCGACCCGCGTGTTACCGCCGCCCGCCCCATCAACCTGCTTTGTTATGCCATCGTCGAGGCTGATGGGCTTGCTCTGAGCAGTTCGGCTTCGCTCACTGTAAACTCTGCCGAAGGGTCTGTGCCGTCCACCCAGTGGGAGACGTTGGCCTATCTGCGGGAGTTGGGTTTCCCCGTCTCAAAGCACGTTGCCCGCTTCGAGTCACTGGACGAGGTGATCGTTTACTGCGAGGGCTGGATCGAGAGGCGGGACATGGCTCCCTATGAACTGGATGGACTGGTGATCAAGGTAGACGACCTGGCGATGCGGGCGGTGATGGGTGTTGTGGGGCGAGCGCCGCGAGGCGCGGTCGCCTTCAAGTTTCCTGGCCGGGAGGCGACGACGAAAGTGCTGGACATCGGCGTCAACGTGGGGCGCACCGGCGCGCTGACCCCCTACGCCATGCTGGATAAGGTGCAGTTGGGTGGCGTGACGATCAGCAAGGCCACGCTGCACAACTTCGAGGACCTGCGGCGTAAGGATATCCGCATCGGCGACCGGGTCATCATCAAACGTGCTGGCGACGTGATTCCCTATGTCGTCGGGCCGGTGGTGGTGGCGCGCACGGGGGCTGAGAAGGGCTACCGGATGCCGGAGGTCTGCCCATCCTGCGGCGAGCCGGTAGTCTCACCGGAGGACGAGGTGGCGATCTACTGCATCAACGTCGCCTGCCCGGAGCAGCGTGTGAGGCGTGTGGCCCACTTCGCGGCCGTGATGGACGTCGAGGGGCTGGGCGAGCGGACGGCGCAACTTCTGGTGGAGCGCGGTCTGGTGTGGGACGGTGCCGACCTGTACTATCTCAAGCGGGAGCATCTACTGCCGTTGGAAGGTTTTGCCGAGAAGAGCGCGGACAACCTGCTGGCGGCCATAAAGGCCAGCAAGGAGCGACCTCTGGCGCAGGTCATCGGTGCGCTGGGCATCCGGGGCGTGGGCGGCACCATAGCGCAGATGCTAGCGCAGCATTATTGTTCGCTGGGTGAACTGGCGGAGGCCAGCCGGGAAGTACTGGAGGGTGTCGAGGGGCTAGGGCCGCACACCGCCGGGGCCATTGTGGAGTGGTTCGCCCGCCCCCGTAATCAGGACTTCATTGAGAAGTTGCGTCGAAAGGGGGTGAAACTGAAGCAAGAGGCTCCTACTACACCTGCGGAAGGCCCGCTGGCGGGCCAGACCTTTGTCATCACCGGGACGCTGTCGTCAATGAGCCGCGAAGAAGCAACCCGGCTCATCGAACGGCACGGCGGCAAGGTAACCGGCAGCGTGAGTCGCAAGACAGACTACCTGGTGGTGGGGGGAGTCCCCGGGGGCACCAAGTACCGCAAAGCACAACAACTGGAGGTGCCGATGATTGACGAGGCGCGGTTGTTGAGGATGATTGGCCAGGGGCAGGGCAGCACGGTGGATGAAATGGACTCTCAGGGACAGTTAGCGTTGCTGCTGGAATGATTTCTTGGAGACTTGAAACAGGACACTGCTGGCACCCGGTGCCGATCGGAGCGAAGGCGTACCCTAAAACGCAAATTGTGTTATAATCTATACAATCATCACTTGGAGGAATGGCAATAATGAATTCGATCTACAGACGTATCGAAGAGATGAACCAGCGGGTGGCCGGTCTTCAGGAGAAGGGGCACTATTTCTACTTGCAGCCCATTTCTGAACTGGATGGGGCCTGGGTCACGGTCAACGGGCGGCGCATGCTTCTGTTCGCCGGCTACGGTTACCTGGGCCTGCTGGGCCATCCGAAGATCAATGCGGCGGCGCAGGAGGCGCTGGCCCGCTACGGGACGGGCACCCACGGCGTCCGCATCCTGGCCGGCACGCTGCCGCTGCACGAGGAACTGGAGCAGACTATCGCTCGTTTCAAGAAGGCCGAGGCAGCCATTGTGTTCTCCAGTGGCTACGTCACCAACCTGGCGACGGTGTCAGCGCTCGTGATGGGCCGTAACGACGTCGTTATCTGCGACAAGTATAACCACGCCAGCATCGTGGATGGCTGCCTGCTCAGCCGCGCCAGGTTTGCCCGCTTCCGCCACAACGACATGGCCGACCTGGAACGGCGCTTGCAGCAGGCCGGCCCCGACGCCGGCAAACTGGTCGTTGTGGACGCTGTCTTCAGCATGGATGGCGACATCATCAACTTGCCGGAGGTCAGCCGGCTGTGCCGCGAGTACGACACGTTGCTGATGGTGGACGAGGCCCACAGCGTGGGTGTGCTGGGCGAGACGGGCCATGGCATCGAGGAGCACTTTGGGCTCGAAAACTCCATTGACCTGTACATGGGCACGCTCTCCAAGCCTATCCCCAGCGTCGGTGGCTACGTGGCGGGGAAGCAGGAGATAATCACTTATCTGAAGCACGTGGCGCGGGCTTTTGTCTTCTCAGCCTCGCTGCCACCGGCTCAGACCGCCGCCGCCAAGGCGGCGTTCGAGGTGATTGAGGAGGAGCCGGAGCGCGTGAAGTTACTTCAGCGCAACATCGGACTCTTCCTGGGTGGTCTCAAGGCGCGGGGATTCAATACGCTCAACAGCGAGACGCCTATCGTGCCTATCATCTGCGGCGAAGACGAGCGGGCATTCGAGATGACGAGGCTGTGCCAGCAGGAGGACATCTTCGTGCTGCCGGTGGTTTCCCCTGCTGTGCCGGTCGGGCTGGCGCGGTTGCGGGCCAACGTCACGGCGGATCACTCGGAGGAAGACATCGCATACGCGCTGGACGTCTTTGAGCGGGCGGGCAAGGCGGTTGGGGTCATCTGAATGACAAATGAGCAAATGAACAAATGACAAATGGTAGCATGAGCGGGACGGTTGTGCTGAAGCGCAATCGCGCCCGTCCGGCGCTGCAGCGCCATCCCTGGGTCTTCTCCGGCGCGATTGAGCGTATCGAAGGGGAGGTGGCGGATGGCGACGTGGTCGAGGTGCGCGACGCGGGCCACAACTGGTTGGCGCGGGGCTATCTCAACCGGCGCTCTCAGATCGTCGTGCGGCTGCTGACTTGGCGGCAGGACGAGGTCATTGATCGGGAGTTCTGGCGGCGACGGCTGGAGCGAGCAGCAGCCGCTCGCCGGTCGCTTGCTGGCGACGCAGCCACCACCACCTACCGTCTTGTGCACGCCGAATCGGATTACCTGCCGGGGCTGGTGGTGGATCGGTATGGGGAGTGGCTGGTGGTGCAGTTCCTCACGCTGGGCGTGGAGCGGTGGCGGGACGAGTTGGTTAGTTTGTTGGTTAGTTTGTTAGATGGTTCGGCGGGTGGTGTGCGGGGCATCTACGAGCGATCCGATGTGGATGTGCGGGCGAAGGAGGGACTGGGGCGGCGCGCGGGTCTGCTGTGGGGAGAGGAACCGCCGGAGTTGGTAGAGGTCCTGGAGAACGACCGTCGCTTCCTGGTGGACGTCCGGCGGGGGCACAAGACGGGCTTTTACCTGGATCAGCGGGAGAACCGGGCACGGCTGCAGGCCTTCTGCAATGGGGCGGAGGTGCTCGACGCCTTCGCGTACACCGGTGGTTTCGGCGTCTGCGCGGCGGTGGGTGGTCCTTCGATCCTTCGGCTACGCTCAGGACAGGCAGGCTCACCGCCACGCCTGCCACGAGAGTACTCTCGCAGTGGAGTACTCGCGGTGGCAGGACAGGCTCCTTCAGCAGAGTTTACAGTGAGCGAAGCCGAACTGCTCAGGACAGGGGCGGCGCAGGTCACGCTGGTCGAAAGTTCGGCTCCGGCGCTGGGCCTGGCGCGGCGCAACTTCGCGCTCAATGGCTGCGAGCATGGTTGTGTTGAGTACGTGGAGGGGGATGTCTTCAGTGTCCTGCGCGGCTATCGCGCCCAAGGCCGCAATTTCGACGTCGTCGTGCTCGACCCGCCCAAGTTCGCCCACAGCGAGCGGGGCGTGAAGCGAGCGACGCGGGCCTACAAAGACGTCAACCTGCTGGCTTTCCAGTTACTCCGTCCGGGCGGAGTGCTGTTCACTTGTTCCTGCTCGGGCGCGGTCTCTGCTGATCTGTTCCAGAAAATTGTCTTCGGCGCGGCGGTGGACGCGGAGCGGGATGCGCAGGTCATCGGCCATCTGGCACAAGGGGCCGATCATCCCATCGCGCTGACCTTTCCGGAGGGGGCGTACCTCAAGGGGTTGATCTGTCGGGTGTGGTAAGCGTCAGTTCCATCCCATCGTAGGCCACGAGCACGCCGTGGGGGGCCAGGTAGCGCACCAGTCCGTCGTGGGGTGGGTTGCTCTGGTGGGAGAAGTGGAACGCCACGAACCGGGCATCCCTCGTCAGCCATCCCTCGCCGACGAAGCGTTGGTGGGCTCGCAGGAAACTCTCCATGTTGTGGTGATCTCCCCAGCGAGGTGTGCGACCCATTGTCTCCTCCATCAGCACGGCGTCGAAAGGGGCTTCCCGCGCTACGATGTGCCAGGCCCGCTCCAAAAGCGGTCCCGAGTCGGTAGCGTAGAACAACTTGCGCGTGCCGTCACTGACGATGTAGAGCAGCGCTGCCCGATCCGAGTCGTGGGTGGCGGACAGGGCTGTGATCTGGTACTGTCCGCTCTGCCATCGCTGTCCGGCCCGCACTGTCTCCAGCGACACCGTGCCCTTTTCCGCCAGCATAGGGCCAGTGCCGGTTGCGCCGGAACGCGCGTGTGACCGGCCCTGGGCCGAAGATGTGCAGCGGCGTGATGGGCGTGGGACAGAATCCTGGCCCGCGCCAGGCCAGGTTGCTGGGCAGGAGGTGATCCTTGTGGGCGTGGGTCACCAGCAACGTCTCCAGGCGACTCAATCGCACACCGAACCGCTGCGTCGCCGCGACCAGGTCAGGGCCACAATCGAACAGCAGATCGTCGTTGACCAGCGTGGCCGTCCGCATGCGCACGTTGCGCCCACCCGCCCCCCGCGCGTGGGTGCAGGTGGGACATTTGCAAAAAGGGGAGGGGATGCCTTCCGCTGCTGCCGTGCCCAGGAATAGGATCTTCAACGTTCGCCTCGCAGTGGGTTTTTGGGCCCCGGATTGTACATCATGTGCTGATGGGGTGCAACTCACGTTGCCCAGGATTGCGGAGGTGTTGGTTCGGTCTCAATCTCCGCAGGCTCCTTTGTGTGTATTCTAGCATGCTTCAGCAGGTGCGTCAAGAGTTGCATTAGCAGTCAGCAGTTAGCAATTGGCTCTTGGGATTTGTCATTGATCATTTGTCATTGGTCATTATTCCTGCTTGCATTTGCGCCGCCTGCGAGTATAATGGGTGAGTAATCCTATGTTTGGGAAAGGGTTGAACGGACTGATGTTGCGGGGGCTGTTCAAGAAAGTCATCGGCGACTCCAATCAACGTGAGATCGCTCGGCTGCAGGAAGTGGTCGAGCGTATCAACGCGCTCGAACCAGAGTTTGTGGCGCTGGACGGCGCTCAACTGCGGGCCAAGACCGATGAGTTTCGTCAGCGCCTGGCGCAGGGTGAGACGCTCGACGACATTCTGGCCGAGGCCTTCACGGCCGTGCGTGAGGCAGCCAAGCGCACGATCGGCCTGCGCCACTACGACGTGCAACTGATCGGCGGTATTCTCCTCTACCAGGGGAAGATCGTCGAGATGAAAACCGGTGAAGGCAAAACCCTCGTCGCCACGCTGCCACTCTATCTCAACGCACTGGAGGGGAAGGGGGTTCATCTGGTCACGGTAAACGACTACCTGGCCCGGCGCGATGGCGGCTGGATGGGCCCGGTCTTCGAGGCCCTGGGGATTAGCGTGGGATTGGTGGTCCCTCAGTTCTTTGGCACCTATGACTCCAGTTATGTTGATCCTGCCGGCAATTTGGAAGACGAGCGATTGGTCCACTGGCGTCCGGTTCGACGGCAGGAGGCGTATCAAGCGGACATTACCTACGGCACCAACAATGAGTTTGGCTTCGACTACCTGCGCGATAACATGATACACGACCTGAGCCAATGCGTGCAACAGGAACTCCATTACGCTATCATTGACGAGGTGGACAACATTCTGATTGATGAGGCGCGCACGCCGCTCATCATCTCCGGTCCGGCCGAGGAATCTTCGGAACTCTACCGCCGCTTTGCCAGCATCGTGCGCCGATTGCGACCCAGCAGCCCCCAGAGCATCGAGAACGACGTCGAATGGGAGGAGCCGGATGGTGACTACGTGCTGGAGGAAAGGACGCAGATCGTCACGCTGACGGAGCGGGGGGTGGAGCGCGCTGAGCGTGCGCTCCCGGAGATCAAGACGGGGGAGAGCATCTACGATCCCAAGCACGCCCACATGCTGCCCTACCTCGACAACGCGCTGCGCGCCCACGTCATCTATGAGCGCGACAAGGGGTACATCGTCAGGGACGGTCAGGTTATCATCGTGGATGAGTTCACCGGCCGCCTGCTGCACGGCCGGCGCTACTCTGAGGGGTTGCACCAGGCGATTGAGGCTAAAGAGGGTGTGGCGGTGCGGCGCGAGAGTCTGACCTACGCCACTGTCACCTTCCAGAACTATTTCCGTATGTACGAGAAACTGGCGGGGATGACGGGGACCGCTGCCTCCGAGGCCGAGGAGTTCCGGAAGATCTACGACCTGGACGTGGTAGCACTCCCCACCAACGTCGAGTACCGTGCCACCTATCGTGATCTGGTCACTCACCAGCGGCGCGTAGGCGAGATTGAGGAGGTTGCCTTCGCCGGGGTGCTGGATTCTCCCTTCCTCGTAGGGGGGGCTGACGTGACAGTGACTACCTACGAACCATCCAATGGGAACGAGCGGCGACACTTTGCGCGGCTTGACCTGCCGGATGTGATCTATAAGACTGAGCAGGCCAAGTTCCGGGCTGTGGTGGACGAGATCGAATCGTTGCACGAGGCCGGCCGGCCGGTGCTGGTGGGCACTATCGCCATCGAGACCTCAGAGCGGCTTTCTGATATGCTCCAACGGCGGCGCGTTCCCCACCAGGTGCTCAACGGCAAACGCCACGAGCAGGAGGCTGTGGTCATTGCCCAGGCAGGCAGTTCTGGCGTGGTGACCATTGCTACCAACATGGCGGGCCGGGGTGTGGACATTGTACTTGGGGGCAACCCAGGGGGGTTGGTGTCGAGCCTGTTGGAGCAGCGTTTCAAGAAGGTAGCAGAGAAGTTCGCCAGTGCCGTAGTCAGCGGTCAGGAGGAACAGGCTCTGGAAATCGTGGAGGGCGTGCCGGGGTTCTCGTCGGGCTCTATGGAACTGGCCAAGACGTTGCAGGCCGAATACGAGACTTATGAGATGGCCGCGTCGCAGCAACGCCTGGCCCGGTTCATCGCTGACCAACTGCTTAGAGAAGAAGTCATTGAGAAGAAGTTCCATGGCCCAGTCGTGAGAGTAGTCGAGTACACTCTGCGCGAGGATTGGGTTGCTGCGTTGGACGGCGCCTTGTTGCCAGGGGAGGGTTTCTCGCAGCGTGTCATCGGCGAGGTACAGCGTGTCCGTGCTAAATACGAAGCGCCGGGCAGCAAGACGGCCTACGTTGCCAGTGGTCTGTTTAGCCGCTACTATACGGCGATGTCGGCGCTAATCCGCGCAGTGCTGCAGAGCAGGCAGGAACAGGCGTTGACGTTGATCCAGCAGTACCCCGAACTCAATGAGAGGTTGATAACCGAGATCGCGCACATCAGGGATCAATGTGAACGCGACAGGCATCTTGTGCGTGCCTCAGGTGGTCTACACGTGGTTGGGACCGAGCGGCACGAGGCGCGCCGCATTGATAACCAGTTGCGTGGGCGGAGTGCGCGCCAGGGAGACCCTGGCTCCTCTCGCTTCTACATCTCACTGGAAGATGAGTTGATGCGCCGCTTCGGCGGCGAACGAGTCCAGGAATTGATGAACAGGTTTGGCATGGAGGATGACGTGCCCATCCAGCATCCCTGGCTCGATAAGACTATCGGGTCGGCGCAGACACGGGTGGAGGGGTATAACTTCGACATCCGCAAGCACGTGTTGGAGTTCGACGATGTGGTCAACAAGCAACGTGAGGTTATCTACGCTCAGCGACGGGAGGTGCTCAGCCAACCAGACCTGCGTGACCAGGTGCTGCGCATGGTGCAGGAGGAGATCAGCCGGCTCATGGCGACTCATACGCCTGGCCCTGATCAGGAGGACTGGGACCTCCGTAGGCTATCCAACGAACTGCGCATGTTTCTACCGCTAACACCGGGTGCAGGCCCTGTCAGATGGGCTGGGATGACGGCCGGTGAGATCGAAATGAAGTTGCACGAACTGGCGGAGTTGGCCTACGACGAATTGAACCAGAGGTTGGCTGAACAGTTGTTCGGCCAGGTGCAGAAAGAGAATGTGGCTCTTGAGGACCTGGCTAGCAGTGGTGATCCACTGCGGCGGCTCATCTATGGGCGTGTCCTCGGCCGGCTGAACCCGAACCCTGACCCTGATCTTTTGGGCACTCCGATTCGTAAGTTGACCTCGAACGTCAAGAGCGAGGTCGAGGCCGGGTTTGCGGATGGCTTCCGGCTGCATCGTGACCGGCAGTTGATGCTCCGGGCAGTGGATAGTCTTTGGGTGCGCCATCTTACGGACCTGGAGGTATTACGCGAGGGCATTGGACTGCGGGCCTACGGGCAGCAAAACCCGCTGGTGGCCTACCATAAGGAAGCGCACGAGATGTATGGGGCTTTGCTTGCTAGCATCCAGCAGATGATCGCCCGGTCTGTCTACGTGACGCAGTTGGTTGCCCCTCAGCGGCGGCGCCAGCAGCCGCGCAAGGTGCGTTCCGGGGAACCGGCTCGTGCTGCACCCAATGAGTTGCCGGGACGCAACGATCCCTGCTGGTGTGGCAGTGGCCTGAAGTACAAGAATTGCCATATGCGACTGGATCAGGAGAGACGACGGGGAGCGGTGGTGGCTCCTCCATCTCGCACGTCTCCTGGTAAGAAAAAAGGCCGACGCAAAACAAAGCGAAGATAGAGAGAGATAATAGAGGAGGAGACTAATGGAGGAAAGGGAACTTGACCTGGCGGGTCGCCTCATGGCGGACATGGACCCTCGGCTGCTTGAGTTCCTGCAGGCGAAGATCAACTCCTTCGTCAAGTGGGATCTGGTTCGCTTCTTCCACGATAACCCACATACGACGGACACGGCTGGCAACATTGCTCGCTACGCCGGCCGCAGCGTCGAGACGATTCGCCCCGAACTGGCCGAATTGGCACAGGGGGGAGTGCTAGAAGAAAGCCGACTGGGCGACATGACCGTCTACTCGCTGGCCTCAGATCGTCAGATCAGGGAGTTGCTGGAACAGTTCGTGAAGGCGTCCGATGACCGGCAGTTTCGGGTCAAGGCGATCTACCACATCATCCGGGGGACGCGGCGATGAAGGGTAATCACGAAGTGGATGGGGCGAGTATGAGGAGGGGCTCATGGAACGGGTGAAGACGGGCATACCAGGTCTGGATGAGATGCTGGGTGGTGGCTTCCTGCCCCAGACTGCCAATTTGGTTGAAGGCGCGCCGGGCACGGGCAAGACGACGCTGGGGATGCAGTTTATTTACCACGGCATAGTGGCCTGCGGGGAGCCGGGGCTGATACTGACCTTTGAGGAGTTCCCGCAGCAGTACTATCGTGATGCGGCCAGTTTCGGGTGGGACTTCCGCCGGATGGAACGGGAGGGGAGACTGCGTGTGGTGATGACCAGCCCGGAGGTCAGCAAGGCTGACCTGGAGCAGGTCGGCGGACGAATCGAAAGGCTGACCCGGGAGATAGGCGCTAGACGGATTCTGGTTGACAGCCTTTCGCACTTTGAGCGTCTCAGCGAAGACCCAGCGCGTCTGCGAGGCATCGTCTACGGGTTCATCAATTCGCTGAAGCGTGAGAATCTAACAGCCGTGTTGACGCGAGAGAACATGGCGTTGCTGGGTGAGACTGAAGGAGCGGATGAGGCCTTCGCCTTTATGGTTGACGCCTACGTTCTTCTCCGTTACGTCGAGATTGAGAGTGCCATGCGTAAGGCACTCCTGGTCCTCAAGATGCGAGGCAGCAATCACGACAAAGGTATCAGGCAGTTCGGGATTACTTCCCGGGGCGTCGAGGTCCGCGCGCCGTTCGAGGGGCGAGAAGGGATCATGAGCGGTAGTCCCCGACGGATGGTCGACTCGTTCGTGCAGGCATTTGTACGACGTTAAATGGAGGCTGGTTCCTATGGAGGCAATCGAATACGTATTAGCTATCTATTCGTGGGTTGTCATCGGGGTGCTGATCGTTTTCCTGGGGCGCATCGCGTACTTCTATGAGAAGACCTCTGGCCAGCGCGTGGGCTATTACCTCTTCCTCCTCCCAGCACTGCTGCTGGCAGCCGGTGCGATCTGGTACCTCGTGCGCGGTGGAAGGTTCATTGGAGCGCCTACCGCCGACATATTCCTGCTTAGCGGTGGTGTCTTACTCTGCCTATTTGGCTCCCGCTTGCAGAGATTGATGACCGGAGAACGACGATGAACGTTATCACAACGCCTCTAGCGCCTATAGGGTTGCTGTCCATCGCCTACCTGAGTTTTCTCTTTGCCAGCCTCAGCCGGCGACTGAGTGCGGTGACGAAGATGAATGACCATTACCGCTGGTTTATGGTGGCCGGTGGCTTTATCATCCTGGCGGCGCTGAGCCAGGTGGTACGGGGCACTGCGGATCTTGCATGCCAACTTTCACTGCCCGTTTTGCTGAAGCCCTGGTTTGCACTGGTGAGTTTCCACATCCCTCTGACTGTAGGTGTGACCCTTGATCTCGTGCTCGTGTGGTACTACTGGGGGTGGATTCTGAAGGAAAAGGTCGGGTGAGATACTGATGGCGTCGTAATCGCTGCACGACGTATCCTGTGCGGAATAGTGAAACACTATGGGCAACGTGACAACACCCAGTGAGGGAGATTGCTCGGAGGCGGTGGCTAGCCTGCGCGCCCAACTGCACGCGCTACCGAAGGTAGATCTGCATCGTCATCTGGAAGGCTCCCTGCGGCTCCAAACCCTGGCCGAGATTGCCCAGGAGCACGGGATTGATCTGCCCAGTTACGACATTGAGTACTTGCGGCCCTTCGTGACGGTGACGGACGAGGAGCCGGGTTTCCATCGTTTTCTCGAGAAGTTTCGTCTCTTGCGACGCTTCTACCCTACCCAGGCGGCTGTGGAGCGAGTGGCGTATGAGGCGGTGGCTGATGCGGCAGCCGACAACATAAAATACCTGGAACTGCGCTTCAATCCGGTCGCGCTGGCCCGAACGCAGGGGTTCTCGTTCGATCAGGTGACTACCTGGGTGTGCAGTGCCGTCGCCAGAGCCCAGCGTGATTGTGGGGTTCTCACCAATCTGATCCTGCAGATTGGCCGGGATGAGAACCTGGATACGGCATCGCAGATTGCTGACGTTGCGTTGGCTCACCGGGGCGGCGTCGTCGGTCTGGATCTGGCCGGCGACGAGGCGAGGTATCCAGCCCGTTGCTTTGCCGAGGTCTTCCAGCGGGTGCGGCGGGAGGGGTTAGGTGTGACAGTGCATGCTGGGGAGGTTGGAAGCGCCGAGAATGTCCGGGAAGCCATCGAACTGTTGGGGGCGCAACGCATTGGACACGGTGTGCGCGCAGCCGAGAACTCAAAGGTCGTGCAGTCAGTCCGCGAGCGGAATGTCACGTTGGAGATGTGCCCGACCAGTAACCTGCAGACCGGTGTCGTGCACTGTTTTTGGCAGCACCCCTTGCGTGATCTGCTGGCGCTCGGCCTGCGTGTGACGATCAACACCGATGACCCCAGTGTCAGCGACACTACGCTTACGGATGAGTATCTGACCGTGATGCTGGCGATGGGAGTGACACTGGAGCAGATCAAGCGCACTATCATTATGGCTGTCGAGGCTTCATTCCAACCACCAGATGAGCGGAAGCGGTTGGTAGAGTGGTTCCGTAGGGA
>JAUWNP010000253.1 GCA_030612585.1 Anaerolineae bacterium | reverse complement strand
CCAGCAGCACGACGGCTCCGACTCCCATGCTGACAAGCGTTACTGTCAAGGGGGAGACATCTCCCTCACGATTCACGCGCCGTCCGAGAATCGAGGAGCCGGCGTTGGCCAGAACACCGGCCGCCACGACGATCAGTCCCACAACCTGGCCGGCCGGGATTGAGACAGGGTAGAAGTAGATCGCGACGCCAGCAACGTTGATGAGGATGCTACCCCACTACCCCACCCTTCTGAATTGGAGAATTCTTCCCCGGCCCCGCCGTTTCAGAGGGTGAAAGAGTTCGCTTGAAAACCAGAGCCGTCCTTCGGTAGACAGTGTTCCGGCCGGTTTCAAGAGCCGATGTAGTTCAGTCAGGATGTTCTCCACGTCTCCAACGCTGTGAGCGAGACCAAAAAGGAATATAAGGTCGAAACTCTGACTGGGTAGACCTGTTTGAGCAGCGTCGGCAAGAACGGTCTTGACGTTGGTCACGCCCTCCCTCTCAATCTTCTGTTGCACTCTCTCTATAGCCAGCGGACTGATATCCAACGCATAAACACTCCCTTTCTCTCCTACTGTTTTTGCCGCGGGAATGGTGAAAAAGCCAGGACCGCAGCCAACTTCCAGTACTTTCTGACCTGGCTTAAGTCCCGCAGCGTTCAAAGCCTTATAAGGATCTCTAAACAGGCCGTAGAGAGTTTCATGCACCAGAGACATCATTTTGAAGTGCATTCTGTTTGTCATTGACATTTCTCTCCCTCTTATCTCTCCCTCTTACCTAACCCTCCGTCCCAGCAGCGCCGGTTTCCGCGTCCGGTTCAGCCTCGCCCTTCTTGGCCTCCCCATCAGACGGCTCTCCCCAACCCCAGCACCAGGGGGGCATAGGGCCGTGAGGCATAGGACCGCGAGGCCGGCGCCAGTGCCCACCAGCCCAATGCTGACCCTGCGGCCCGCAGGCCATCCTCCAAGCCCGGAAGCGGAATATCCTGCCGATCACGACGAGCGATAAGACGAACAACCCGATCGTGAAGAACAGTCCCCCGCCGGACAGGAAGGGCGCGAAGCCAAAGGGTCGCCCCATGTAACCGAAGCCGTAATACGGATAGGGTGCTATCGTGACACCCGCGCCCTCGACCGCCAGTTGACCCGCCGCGTAGCCCTGCGACCAACCGGTGCGGTAGGCCATCGCTCCGCCCCCGATCAGCAGACCAACGACGACCAATGCCGCCAGTGCTCTTCCTACAACTAACCATTTCCTAGACATTTTTTACCTCCTCAAGTTTTGGTTTTAGAAGACAAATCTACCATCCTGCCTTCTTCTATCTGGCCGTAGTATGCCACAAACCCGTGTAGAGATTATGAAGAAGTGGGGGAAATGTGATGAACTTTGGCAAGTGACACCTGACACTTGCCCTCATATTCTATCAGTGCTACAATATCACACAATAGACTCACAGCACCGCCATGGGACGTGGGGGAGAGAACGCCTGCAGGCGGGCACCGAAGGGGCAAGCCGGCGCGACAGGCTGATCGAGTCGGTGAAACTCTCAGGTCATAGGACCCTGCGTCTCGGCACCTCTGGAAAGCCCTTTGGGCACCGAAGGGGCAAGGCCCGTTAGCGATCGGGAGGAATCTCTCAGGTTGGTAGACAGGGGATGCACAGCCAATTCTGTTTGTGCATCCCATTTCTTGTCCTATCTGTCACTATCAATCAGAAGGAGTGTGCCCAAATGCAGTCTATAACTCCAAATCACCGCTCTGACTTCCTCATCCGCGCCGACCTGGAAGAAGTCGCACCGTTCGTGGCCGATCTCATCCGCTGGGAGGAGGAGCGACAGGCCCGCAAACTCATCCTCATCCCCTCCGAATCCTACGCCCCCAGGGCCGTCCGCCAGGCGTTGGGCTCCGTCTTCCAGAACATCTACGCCGAGGGATACCCCCCGCTGCGGATGACCCGCGCCCCAGAAGAGCGGCTGCGGGACGTGGCCTGGCAACTGGCCTTCTACCGCCGCTACGCCGACCGGCGCTTCTACAAGGGAGTGGACTACGTCCACTTCGTCGAATGCCTGGCCCAGCGGCGGTGCGCCCAACTCTTCGCCCACGGCTCCATTCGCCCCGAGCACATCCACGTCAACGTCCAGCCCCTCTCCGGCGCGGCGGCCAACCTGGCCGTCTACTGGGCCTTGATGGAGCCGGGGGACACGCTGATGGGACTGGACCTTTTCCAGGGCGGCCACCTGACCCACGGCTCCGAGTTCAACATCTCCGGCCAGCGCTACCGGGTGGTCTCCTACGGCGTTGACCCCCGCACGGAGCGTCTGGACTACGACAGCATCCGCGACCTGGCGCTGGAGCACCGGCCGAAGGTGATCGTCGCCGGGTACACCTCCTATCCCTGGGCACCCGACTGGGAAACCTTCCGCGCCATCGCCGACGAGGTGGGAGCCTACCTGATGGCCGACATCGCCCACACCGCCGGGATGGCTGCCGCCGGCGTCTATCCCAACCCGGTGGGCCTCGCCCACGTGACCACCTTCACCACCCACAAGACCATCTGTGGTCCCCGTGGCGCGGTGATCCTAACCACCGACGAGGAACTGGCCCAGACCATTGACATGGCGGTGTTCCCCGGCGAACAGGGCGGCCCCCACGTCAACAAGTTCGCAGCGCTGGCAGTCGCCTTCCAGATTGCTCAGACCGACCAGTTCCGCCAACTGCAGCGCCAGATCGTCGCCAACGCTCAGGCTCTGGCAGAGGGGCTTCAGAAACGCGACCTGCGCCTGGCCTACGGCGGGACAGACACCCACCTCCTGTTGGTAGACCTGAAATCCATCCCCACCAGTCCCTCCCCCCCGCTTCGGGGCGGCCAGGGCACAAATCCCTCCACTCCGCTCCGGGGCGGCCGGGGGGGGTCCTTCCCAGTGTGGGGAGAGCCTGCCGTCCGCATCCTGGATCTGGCGGGCATCGTGGCCAACAAGAACACCATCCCCGGCGACACCGAGACCTCGCTGGCGACGGGCGTCCGTATGGGCACCCCCTGGGTCACCCAGCGGGGGCTGGACGAGGCGGATATGGACACACTGGCCGGCCTGATCCACCGCACCCTGGTGACCATCAAGCCCTTCGCCTATAACGGCCTCATCGGCACCCTACCCCGAGGCAAGATCGAACTGGACGTACTGGAGGAGGTGCGGCGAGGTGTGGCGAAGTTGGCCGAGAAGGCAGGGGTTGACTTCGAGTACGAGCACAGCGGCTATCCGCACTTTGAGACAAGTGGACGAGGGGATGAGGGGACACGGGGACTGCGGGTGACGGGGTGGCGGGCACGGCCGTTTGTTCAGCAGGTCGTCACCGCCAACGTGGCCGAACTTGCCCCGGGTGAGTCCATCTCCACCTATATGCTGGATCACCACGGGCGACTGATAGATCAGGTGGTGGTGGCGCGAGAGGATTCAGACAAGTGGGGACGGGACATCTACCTCATTACCCCGACGGTTCAGAACGCGGCTCGCGTTACCTCCTGGCTGCGGGGTCTGGCCGATGGCTACGTGCTCTTCGACGAGGGGGATGTCTTCCGTAAGGTGGAAGGGCCAGTGGTGGTGGAGGAGGCAGAGGGACAAGGAGACAGGGAGACAGGGAGACACGGGGACGCGGGGACACGGGGACACGGGGACACGGGGAGCGGAACACCTGCCGCCGAGTTATTCGCTGCTCACCCGGAGTGGTTCGATTTGACGAAGCCGTATTTCGTCGGACAGGCCCACTTGATAGAGTCTGCGCCACAGGCCAGCCGGGATGCCCCTGGGACAGGGGCTACGAGCAAGAAGGAGGAGTGGCGCTGGGAGGAACCGGAGGCTACCCTCAAGCGCACACCCCTCTACGAGGTCCATAAGCGGATGGGGGCGAAGATAGTCCCCTTCGCCGGGTGGGAGATGCCGGTCTGGTACACCTCCGTGGGCGAGGAGCACCGGGCGGTGCGGGAGGCAGCGGGCCTCTTCGACGTGGCCCACATGGGTGCCTTCGAGATTGAGGGGCCCCATGCCACCGCCTTCCTGGACACGGTCTGCTCCAACTACGCCGCCTGGCTGGAGGACGGACAGTCCTGCTACGGCTACCTGCTCGACCCCGACGGCAACATCATTGACGACGTGATGATCTACCGCCGCCGGGCTGGCCTCTACCTGATGGTGGTCAACGCCTCCAACGAGGATAAGGACTGGGACTGGTTGAACGCGGTGAACGAGCGCCGTGTCGTCATTGACCGGGATCGCCCGTGGGTGCAGGTCGAGGCGCAGGCAACCCTGCGCAACCTGAAGGATCCGGCGTCGGGCGAGCGGCAGAAGCGAGACATCGCCCTACAGGGGCCAGCCTCGCTGCCAACGTTACAGGCGCTGACCGGCGATCCGGAACTGCAGGCCGCCCTGGCCCGAGTCCGCCGCACCGACCTGATCGAGTGCCAATTAGCGGGCCTCCCTCTGATCATCGCCCGCACCGGTTACTGCGGCGAGGAGTGGGGGTACGAGATAATGGTCCATCCCAACGACGCCATCCGGCTGTGGGAGGCCATCCTTGAGGCAGGGGAGCCCCTCGGAGTGAGGCCAGTTGGCCTGGCGGCCCGAGACTCCACGCGCACCGAGGCCGGGCTGCCCCTCTACGGCCACGAACTGGCCGGGCCGCTCGGCATCTCCCCCATCGAGGCCGGTTTCCCCGGCTACGTCAAGTACCACAAGCCCTTCTTCGTCGGCCGGGACGCGCTCCTCGCGGGCGAGGAGGGCCGCACGCGGGAGGTGATCCGCTTCCGGGTCAACCAAAAGGGCGTGCGCCGTCCACACACGGGCGACCCGGTGGTCAACAAGAAAGGGCAACACATCGGCCAGGTCACCAGTTGCTCCATTGATACCGCAGGTTACCTGCTGGGACTGGCCATCGTCGAGAAGCGGTACAACGTTCCCGAGACCCCCATCGCCATCTTCCCCCTGGGCGGGAAGTCACTCGACGAGGCGTTGCTGCGCGGCAAACGGGTCACGCTGCCGGTGGAGGCGACGGTGCTGACAAGATTCCCGGAGCGAGACAGGGGGATGAGGATGGGAGGAGAGGATTAAAACGGTCAACTTGTCATTGCGAGGAGCGCCAGCGACGAAGCCCCGCCACGAGCCCCGCCACGAGTACTCGCGGTGGTACTCGCGGTGGCAATCCCCAATGGCCCAGGTGGAGATTGCTTCGCTGCGCTCGCAATGACACCGCCCGCCTATCGTTACAGCATCTTTGCCAGGCGGCGTAGGTGCGCTTTTTCCTCGCGGATGATGCGAGAGATGGCTTCTCGGTCTGCTTCGCTCACCATATCGCGCAGGTCGTAGAAGAACAACAGGGTGTCCTTCTCGAAGCCCATTGCTGCCCGCAGGGCAGTCTCTCGGTCCTCGGCTTGCCTGGCCAGCGTCAATGCCTTGTCCGGCCCGGCGAACAGTGCGCTATCCAGGGCGACCTGGAGATAAACCTCATATTCGTCGTACTCGGCGGCAGGCAATTTCGGGGCCGGACTCATTCCTCCCAGCATCTTCTGGAACACCTGATAGTGTCCTCGTTCCTGGACAGCCAGGTCCTCGAAAAGCGCCTTCACCTCGGGGTCAGCGCTCTTGGCAGCCACCTCGTTGTAAAACGTCTCGCCATTCTTCTCGATCGCCAGCGCCATATCGAGCGCTTCGGCAGCGTTAAATACAGCCATTCTTTTGCCTCCTTATTCTGATGATGTAGATACACGCTGATATACTTGCCCACCTGCCCACCTGCAAACATTACTAACTGAGCCACTCCGACTCACTAACCGGCCGCTCGCAGGGGAAAGCCACCCAGCCCTAAGCGGTGGACTGCCCCGCCATCT
>JAUWNP010000130.1 GCA_030612585.1 Anaerolineae bacterium | reverse complement strand
TGCCTGTCTGGCCTGGTAGCTGTTCAGTTGGCTTTGCATCTGTTCAAATTCGAGCCTTCATGAAACATGTGCCTTCTGATTGCGCAACCGTTACGTTAGGGATGGTTCCCTAGTTTGTGATAAAAAGGTGAATTATTCGTGGGTCGCAATATAGTAGTTTTGTCTGCCCAGGCTAAATTTGTTCCCTAGATATGCCGTTTTTGGCCTAAAAAGCCGCCTTTTGCCCGTATCTGGGAGACGTTTCTGAGTGAAAACGTTCAGGGGAAAAAACCTGATTCCACGAATATCTTACCCTACATCACAGCGTAGGGAACCATCCCTCTTCTGCGTACTGTCGTTCATCATTAGCCTCGGACTGGACTTCGTAGGGTCCGAAATATTTGTGGCCTGGATGCTATTCGGGCAAGTCGCGCTGGCCGCACTGATGCAGGCGGGCGTGGCAGCAGTGGTAGCGGCCTGGGTGAAGCGGTTGGGCGGACTGCACGGCCTCTTCGCTGCGTTTGTCGCTGGCTGCGTGATGGCGGGAGGAGTGCTAGCCATTTACTGGCTGATGGCCGGGACAGAAGTTTTTCTTGGCTCATTTCCGGCCGCCTCTGATATCTGGTTTCAGGTCAGCATAGTGATCAATGGTGGTACACTGCTGGCTCTGCCTACGGCGTGGGGTGTATCTGCGCTAGCGGGGCGGGTGCGCCAGGCAGCAGCGGCGCGGAGAAGGGCGACGCCGCCCGCAGCCTCTTGAGTTGATAGCCCCTCCCCGACCATTCACTCCCCAGATCTGACCGTTGACCGCGAAATCGTTGCTTTTCCCTTCTTTCCCCCTTGACATTTCTGGAAACTTCGTGTATAATATGTATGCTACCCGCTTAAGTGGGTAACCATCATAATCGGGTAAGCCGAAAGTCAAAGGAGGACAAAAGAATGCCTGCCCCAGATCCAGATTTGATCGTTGCGCCCACGGTCTCACCCATCCGTGTAGCCCTGGAGCCAGCCCAGAACGCCCTTAACAGTCTGCTGCTGCTCGACAAAGGCGATAAACTTTCTGGTCTCAACGAATGGGTCACTCGCACCGCTGCTGCGCTGACGCCGGAGCGACGGCACAACAATCGCATCGTCTCGTATGGCCTGTACTATGCCGTCGTCCCTGACCGAAGTTGGCCCAGTTTTCCCGCCTACGTTAGCCACCTGGCAGCCCAGGACCCAACTATGTTGCGCGACCGGGTTTTCAACGCCTACGCCCAAATGCGTAAGAAAAACGGGGAATATTGCCTCCTACCTGACCCAGCCAGCGACCAGGTGTCAATGGACATAACACCGCTGTTAGAAAGCGTTGATGCATTTCTGGAGTTTTTGGTGGAGCGGTTCACCGCAGAGCACATTGATCCTGAGATCGAAACTGAGGCCCATAGATACCTCAAAGATCCGCCTGCCATGCAATCGCTCATCGTTTCTCACTTCCAGAGCATGTGGGAGGATGTTCTGTCCTCAGAATGGGAGCGGGTTGTGCCGATGCTGCAGACTTCGGTAGATGCTTTTCAACAACTTCACCTCAGCGACCTATCCAAGCCCGAAGCCGCTCAACTGGTGCTAGGGCAGAACCTTGGGGAAGAGGAATGTTGGAAACTGGAGTTCGAACGGACAGAGCGGCTCATCTTCGTCCCATCCACACATGTGGGCCCATACCTCGGCAAGTTTAAGTTTGGGAACACCTTGTGGATGCTGTTTGGAGCTCGCATCCCTGAGGGAGTACAAGTATATGCTCCCGATTTGAGTCGCGCCGAAATTCTTGTCCGGATCAGCGCCCTGGCAGACGACACCCGTCTACGTATTTTGAAATTCATTTCGGAAGGAGGTGAACAATGTTCCTACGACATAATGACTCACCTGGAACTCAGCCAATCCGCAGTCTCACGCCATCTAAAGCAACTTAGCGCCACGGGTTATCTCAACGAACGGCGTTGTAACGGCGCCAAGTGTTACGCACTCAACCCCAGGCGGGTCGAAGATACCCTGCGTGCAATTTCCTCGTTCTTGTTGGGGAAGTAAGTAGAAAAATAAGGAGACACAAAAGATGATTACCTGGGAGAATATACTCGTCCAAGAAGAGTATCGAAGGGAAGCACTCGAAGAAGCCAACCATCAGCGTTTGATTCGACAACTGTCTAAACGCGAGACAACATCCTACCAACTTTTGTTAGCCCGACTGGGTGAGCAGTTGGTGAAGTGGGGTTGTCACTTACAAGCCAAATATGGCACCCTGGCTGAAGCCTCTAACAGCACTCGTTATGTCAAAAAACTTCGCCAGCGGTTCTCAGCACCCAGCACAAACATCAGTTTATCACCCTGTGCAAGCAGCAAATAACGCTACCCTCCCCAGAGGGCACTTACCACAACCCTCTGGGGAGAGTTTACCTCGTTGTGAGTCCTGTGCATCTGCCAAGCGGAGTTGAACGTTCCCACGCACTGATCGCATCAAACAGGAGGACTATGGACAAGTATCTACCTACAAGCCGCTAGAGCGCATTCACAATACCTACGGCGAATACCCTCGTCAGTTCTGGATACTTGTGCTGGGCATGTTCATTGATACGCTCGGCAGGACGATTCTGAATCCCTTCTTGCTGCTCTACGTGACGAAAAAGTTCGACGTGGGGATGACGGAGGTCGGCATGCTCTTCGGGCTGATGGCGGTCGCGAACACAGTGGGGAGGATGCTCGGCGGGGCGCTGACCGATCGTTGGGGACGGAAGGGAATGGTGATCTTCGGCCTGGTCATTAGCGGATTGAGCAGCCTGGCCATGGGACTGGTGGGCACGTTTGAGATGTTCTTCGCCGTCGTGTTGTTCGTGGGGTTGGTCGCCAGCATCGGCGGCCCAGCGCATGGGGCAATGATCGCTGATCTGCTGCCGGAGGAGAAGCGGACTGGGGGATTTGGCATCTTTCGCGTGGTGACCAACCTCAGTTGGATCTGCGGGCCGGTGATCGGCGGGCTGTTGGCCACGCGTTCCTACATGCCCCTCTTCATCTGCGATGCGGTAGCCAGCACGATTACCGGCGGCATCGTGCTCCTGGCGATACGGGAGACCAGGCCCGCACCGCGCGAGGGAGAGCCGGAACAGACAATGGGCCAGACCTTTGCCGGCTACTGGGACGTCCTGAGAGATGTCACGTTCACACTTTTCATCGGGGCTTGTATCCTGATGACGGTCGTGTATATCCAGTTGTACACCACACTGGGCGTCTATCTTCGGGATACTCATGGTGTTTCCGAGCAGGCTTATGGCTACCTCATGAGCCTGAATGCGACGGCCGTCGTCCTGCTCCAGATCCCCATCGCCCGCCGGATTGCCCGGTACCGGCCAATGACCATGATGGCCCTGGGCACGCTGCTGTATGCCATCGGATTCGGAATGTACGGCCTCGTCTCGTCTTACGTTCTCTTCATAGTGGCGATGTTCATCATCACTGTCGGCGAGATGGTTGTTATGCCGACCTCTCAGGCGCTGGTGGCCAAAATAGCGCCCGAGGACACATGCGGGGCCGCTACATGGCGGTCTTTGGGTTCGGCTGGGTGATCCCGCAGGCCGTGGGGCCGCTTCTGGCCGGGTTGGTTATGGACAACGCCGACCCGCGCTGGGTGTGGTACGCCGCCGGGCTGCTGGGTCTGGTCGGAGCGGCAGCATTCGTCCTGCTGCGGCGTCGGGCCGAGCAGGCCGCAGAGAAGGCGGTTCGAGTGACCGAGGCCGTTGCTCCTGCTTGATGCAGGGATTGGAGGCTTCAGGGGCTTCCGACGTAAGGGATCGTCTGCGGCCCCTCCGGCAAGACACAGATGCGGGCATCGGGGCCGTAACAGGCCAACAACTCCGCCAGCGTCTCCTCGATCTGATGGCAGGGGCGGAGCAACGCAGCGCGTATTTCGTCGTCCGAAAGGTAACTGTTCTTGACGTAGACCGCGGCCCGGCACTGAACCCGCGCCTGTACGTGAGCCTCCCACTGGTCCATCATCAGAAACCCCGGCCGCCGGACGACCTCCAGCAACGCCTGGGGACTATCGGCCATCTGCAAGATGTTCTTGTACTCACCGTGATCTGGCACCCCGTCCCAGCACTCGGCCGCGATGATGATGCTTCCCCCCTCGCGCACGACCTGTGCCGCCGCCGACATGCCCTTGACCGCCTGGTAGAGGTTCAGGTCGAGCGGATAGCCCGAGTTGGAGGTGATGACGACGTCGAAGGGCGCTTCCACTCGCACCATCGCCGCCTGGCGAACGGCGGCCGTCCCTGCCTGATGGGCCGCCTGCAAACTGCCTGCGTAGACGCCGGTGATGGCCCGCTCGCGGTTGAGCGCCACGTTGAGGAGGAAAGTGGGATCGGTCTTGAGCGCCACCTCCAGCATCTCCTCCCATACCGGGTTCCCGGCCGTGATGCCCCACGTAGCGCCAGGGTGGTCGAGCATGGCTGCACTGTGATTCTCCAGCACCAACCGGACACCGGCCACGCCGGGCAGGACCGCCTTGGGGCCACCGCTGAAGCCGGCAAAGAAGTGAGGCTCGATAAAGCCGGTCAGAATCTTAACCGTGGCCTCCGCGTAGGTGCGGTTGACGAGTATCTCGTGGCCGAAGCGCGTCTGCCCCAGATTGACCATCCCGCTCTCGTCCCAGGCGTCGTGCTGCACGATGCGGTAGTCGTCCACGACGCCGTCCCCCAGCATGCCGCGTAGTTCCTCCTCCGTATTGAGGCGGTGCATGCCCGTCGCGTTGATGAGCACGATCTGCTCGCGGGGGACGTGGCACAGTTCCGCCAGCAGTGGTGGCAGCAGCCGGTCGTTTGGCGTGGGGCGGGTGATGTCGCTGAAGACGATGGCGACGGTGTCCTCTGGTTTCACTATCTCACGCAGCGGGGGAGTGCCCAGCGGTCGTCGTAGCGCCTGAATAATAGCAGCCTCCTCGTCGGGCAGCCCCTCTACAAAGCGTGGATCCACCACCGTCACGCTTCGGTCGGGCAGATCCACCCACAACCCCTCACGTCCGTAGGCCAGTTTTACGCGCATCTCATCCTCCGTGTTGCGTGTTGCGTAAGAGCGCTAGGCACGAAATACGCAACACGTTTCTGTGTCTCGGAAACCCGTTACTCTACACCCTCGAAGAAAGAGGGATACTTGGTTCTCAACTCTTCGCTCAAATCACCAAAGACACCTGGGGCAATGGGGTAAACGAGTTCGAGCATGCGCACACAGACGCCCCGAATTTCCCATTGAGCAGCAGGGGATATGCGAATCCTGAACACGTGGAGAAGTTCACGGAAGTTCATTGTGACGACAATGCGGGTGGCAGTCGCGTTCGGCAGCGCGAAACGGGCATCTTCCTTGCGCACCCCCAGTTCCCGCAGCGCCTGATAGGTAGATTTGACCCCGTCGGCAAACTCATCCCAGATCATCCTTGCCACCGGGTTCTCTGTAACAGCGGGAGGAAGCACCCACTCTGGATCGGACATTGAGACGTAGCGTTGACTCTCTTGCGAATACGAGGCTAATCTGTGTCTGACGAGTTGATGACTTGCCGCTCGCGAAATACCGCTGATCTCGAACGTCGCGCCGGCGTGCTCGATGATAGACTCGTGTCCCTCGCGGATGCGCGCTCGCAGGAACTTCCCCGGGTCGCCCCGCCCCTCGCTGCGATAGCACACCCGCCCCGCGTGCTCCAACAACTCCTCCGGCGTGCCGTCCCCTCGCAGGTAGCGGGTGATGGCGATTAGTTCAACGTTCATGCTTTCATCTCCAATCTCTAATCTCCAATCTCTAATCTCTAATCAGGCCGGCACACGCCCTCACCGCCGAACTCCCGCGCACCGGTGTCCACGTAACCGACCGCTTCGGTCAGCGCGATACTGGGCTTGTTGGCCTCATTGACGACGTAGAGTGGCTGTCTGGCCGAACGGACGACCCACGTCGTGCAGGCCGCCACCACTGCTTTGCCCCATCCGCGCCCCTGTGCGGCTGGCACAGTGCGGACAAACACATCAGCGAAGTGGGGCGAAGCCCAGTTAAGCCCCGCCTCGGCAGCGATTTTCCCCTGTGAGCGGATGACGAAGCGCGGCCGCCCGCCCAGGCCCTGCTCCGCTACGACCAGCACGTTGATGGCAGGCTGGAAGCGGAACAGGTCGAGCCGGTAGACGCGGTTAGTTTCGGGCTGCTCGATGTCGACAGTCTCCGCGACGGCGTCCTGCAAGTCCGGCGTTGTGATCAAGTAATAGGGACGGCCGGGGACAAGCGCCTGGCGCAGCAGTTCGACGCCCACGCGGGCGTCCGGCGTGCGCAGCACGACGGTCGGCTGGAACAACCGCTGCCCGGTCTGGCAGACAGCGACGAAGCCATCCGCGTGGCCGCCGGCGTCTTCGTGGACGTAGAGGCGGGTGCGCCGGGGATCGTGGTAGAAGGCGTAGTAAATGTACAGCGCGTCAGAAGGCGCGGAGAAGTGCAACATAGGTCGCACTTTTAGGCGCAGTCTCTCAAGGTCAGCCACCGCCGCTTCCTCCCAATGACCAGTTCCTGAAAATGGGGGACAGTATATATCGCCACGGGATGACCACCTCCACCGGTGCACCCATGACGGGGGTGAGTAGTTCGCTGGCTCGCACCCCGTAGGCAGCGTTTACCACGGGCGTGCCTGGTGACAGGTGCTCCACCGTGACCGCCAGCGTCGCCGTCAACACCTCGTCCGGCGCGAGGCTGGCAGCCGTCCAGGTGACCACCCCGCCCGCCAGAGTGTAGTTTCCATTGGCCCAGGCGAAAGTAGTGCTCACAGGGATCGTGTCTGTGAGGGCGACCTGGGTGAGGGTGAAAATGGCGGTGTTAGTGACACGGATGGTGTAGGTCAGTTGTGCGCCGGGCAGCAGTGGGGCGAGGTGGGCCTGTTTGGTGATCTTCAGTCCTGAAATCTCTCCCAGTACCGCCGCCAGCGCGTCCACGATGCCCCATCCATAGACGTTGTTCGGCACATCGTCCGGGTCGTCATCACCGCAACCCTGTGTCGTAGTTCGAGGCCGGGCCGTCTGCGCGATGACCCATTCCGTTCCATCCACATCGCCAATGCGGCGGGGGGCGGCCGACCACAGCAGCGCGACCGTCCCCGCGACGTGGGGCCCGGCCATCGAAGTACCGCTTTTCCAGCCATACCCTCCGCCGGGGACACTGGAGCGCACCCCCACGCCCGGCGCGGTCACGTCCGGCTTGAGCCTGCCGGAGCCATCCACCGTCACCGGCCCACGGCTACTGAAGGAAGCGACCCCGTCGCTGCTGCCGGAGGCCCCCACCGAGAAAGCGGCGTCGTAAATAGCAGGCGGGTTCTGTACCGTCCCACACCCAGACCCACTATTGCCGGCCGAAGCGACGACTACGATTCCCGCCGTGCGCACGTTCTCGACAACTGCTTGGAGTGTGTCCCAGGCACAGCCCTCGCTGAGAGGACAGGTCCAGGAGTTGTTGATCACGTGGGGGGCCAGGCTGGGAACACCGTCGCTGACGGGATCGCCGCCGACGGGATAGGGGGCCAAAAAGAACTCGAAACACTCGGCGTAGGTGGCGGGAGTGCCCCAGCCATTGTCCATATTGCGGCAGCCGATCCAGCACGCGCCAGGCGCGACGCCGATTTGATTGTTCCCACCATCGTCGCCAACGATCGTGCCCATCGTGTGGGTGCCGTGCCCGTCGTCGTCGCAAGGTTCTGGGGAGTCTATACCGCAGGGATTATAGCCGTGGGTATTGGTACGGATAGCGTCGTGCCAGTTGTAGTCGTGTGTGGCAGTGACGCCATTGTAGCCTCGATACTGGCTGATCAGCGCCGGGTGGTCCCAGGCATAGCCGGTATCCTGCCCGGCGACGACGATGGACTGGCCGGTATAGCCCAGCGCCCAGACATCGTCGGCGCTGATGCGCGCTACGTTCCACTCGACGCTGGCTTTCCCTCTTGTGGGGGGGACTGACGAAGTGTGCCTCCTCCCCGACCCTCCCCCATAGGGAGAGGGAGCCCCCCACCCCGGCTCTCCCCCATGGGGGGAGGGAGTCGGTAGAGCCAGGCGCACGCGGGGATTGGCGGCGATGCGGGCCACGTCGGGACGGACCGCCAGACGAGTGACGAGGTCGCGGTCGCCCTCCACCGCCAACATGTTGACGACGTAGAATGAGCGGTAGTCCACACCGGCACCGTCTAGTTGGGCGCGCAGAGGGGCCTGGGAGTGCTGTGCCGTCTCCCGCAGTGCGTCGTAGACGTAGCGCAGGCGCGCTTCTCGGGTGGGCAGAGCAGCCGCTGTGCTGAGGTCCGCCTGCTCGGCCAGGATCACCAGAAACTCAACCTCGCTGCTGCCAGCAGTGGCGTCCCATACGTGCGGGGCAACGTTGGTGGGTGCATGTAATTGTCGAGGGGGCACAGCATAGACAGATGCCACCAACCCTGCCAGAAGCAGTCCGGCCGCGCCAAACGGTAGGCCCACGCCAAGAAGAAAACGCCTGTTCATTGAGATAGGATTATAGCAGAAGTACGGCGCTTGACAAAAGCAGTCTCCTGTAGGATAATCCACGCCACATTTGAGGAGGGCAGAATGGCAAAAACATTCGACGTAACCGATGGCACCTTCAAAAGCGAAGTGCTCCAGGCTGCGGAGCCAACGCTCGTAGACTTCTGGGCCGAGTGGTGTGGGCCGTGCAAGATGATTGGGCCGGTCGTTGAGGCGCTCGCTGAGGAGTACGATGGGAGACTGCGGGTGGCCAGGATGGACGTGGATAGTAACCGGCAGACGCCAGGCCGCTACGGCATCCACGGCATCCCGACACTGATCCTGTTCAAGAATGGGATGGAAGCGACACGTATCGTGGGCTACCGTCCCAAAGACGCGCTGGCAGAAGAACTGCTACCCTACATCTAGTGCCGGCGACAATTCCCCCGTTCTGTGGTACACTGCATCCGCCAGTTCCCTGTACATCATTGGCTGGGTACAGTGTACTTGATTTTTACCGAGGCTGGCACCTCCGATGTATTCTGGTTTCAGCCCCGTTTTTGCCCTCTAAACGAACGCTGTACCCAGTCTCCCCCCGTTTCTTGTCCCCAGCGTGATACGCTCACGTTTGTCCACCTTGACCTTGATGGTGCCCTATGCTAAAATGTCCGTGTTTGGGCATTGGCAGTATACAAATCGAAAACGGCAGGTGAGAGAATACCGTGAACTACACAGGCGCGTCTTGGGCAATCGTCATCCTCAACTGGAACAACGGACCTGACACCATTGCCACGGTACAGGCGATTCAGACCTGGGAGGCACTGACGCCCATTGTCTGGGTGGTGGATAACGGCTCGCAGGACGACAGCGTCGAACGGATACGACGCGAATGTCCTGCCGTGCGCCTATTGCTGAGCGACCATAACCTGGGCTTTGCTGCCGGAAACAACCTGGCAATTCGACAGGTGCTGGCTGAGGGGCAGGCTACCTGCTTGTTGCTGCTCAACAACGACGCGGTGATCGGAGAGGAGGGCGCCCGCCGGTTACTGGACACACTCAGCCGCACCCAGGCAGGTATCGTCGGCCCAATCCTACGTGACCCGCCACCAGACATGGACTTGCAGGCCGCTGGCGGTCTGAACCCTCTATGGCGCGTTGATACCCACATGCGTCACATCCCCGACACAGTGAAGCCCTATGTGGTTGACTACGTGCCAGGAACAGCCATCCTGATCGCGGCTGAAGCGTTCGAGCGGGTTGGCTTGCTCGACGAGGATTATTTCATCAGTGGCGAGATCGCCGATTTTTGCCTGCGGGCACATCGCCATGGCTACCGGCCGCTCATAGACCCGACCGTAACCGTCTATCACGATACCGGCCGCTCGTCGGAACTGCGCGTGGCTTTTTACACCTACTATTTCCTGCGCAATCGCTTCCTGTTTGTGCGCAAATTTCACCCTCGCCTGCGCTGGCTCTTGGTGCCGTATTGGACATTATTCGGATTGATGTCTGTCGTCACATCCTGGCTGCAAGGCAATCCACGACGCGCGCGCGCGTTGTTGTTAGGCCTGCGTCACGGACTGAGCGAACAGTTCGGAGACCGCAGCACCGAGGTACTCGCTCTGAAATGACCGTTTCTGAGAAGTAGGTGGTATGCGAAGATTGGTGCGTAGATTGCAGAGGTTACCACAGGGCGACGTCATAGGCGCAGCCCTCTTGTTGATGGCGCTACTCATCGTTTTTTTCTGGCGGGTAGTGTTTTTTGGGGATAGCTTGTTGCCGGTGGATTTGATCTATGAACTCGATCCCGTCTGGCAGAGCCATGCCCCCTCAGGTTTCACTGTCCCTGGTAATCGCTTGTTGTCCGATCAGGTATACTATTTCTATCCCTGGAAAGTTGAGTTACGACGCCATTTCTCCGAACGACGGATACCATTGTGGACATCCAACATAAACTGCGGACAGCCTATGATGGGCAACGGCCAAGTTGGCGTTTGGGATCCATTCTGGTTGTTAGCGCTCTTGGTCCCGTTGGACGATTCGTTTTTCGTAGCCGCGATTCTCAGACTGTGGGTTGGCGGTATATGCACGTTCCTATTGGCACGCCAGGTCAGCATCGGGCGTCGTGGTGCAACCCTAGCCATGATAACTTTTGCTTTCAGTGGTCCGATGATTGTCTGGTTGGGTTACCCGTTACCCAGTGTGGTAGCCTGGTTACCATTACTGTTATGCCTCAGCGAACGTGCATTGACAAAGCGGAGCACGAAGCTAATCATCGCCATCGGGATTGTGTTGGCCTGTCAGTTTTTTGGCGGACACCCTGAAACGTCCTTTCACGTCGTTGTGACGTGGGTAGCCTTTTGCTTCACACGGGCTATTACGCGCTATGGATGTCACTGGCGTCCACTAAGTCGGGTGCTGGGCGGGATGGCATTGGCCGGTGCCATTGGGGTGTCGTTGTCAGCGGTACAACTGCTACCGCTAGCAGAAGGAATTCTGAATAGCTCAATCTTGATGAACCGCCAGGCCAGCGCACCAACAGGAGCATCTCTGCTGAGAGCAATTTCGCTAGAGTGGCAGAATTGGCCGTTGATTATCACGACGATTCTGCCTCAATTCTTTGGCACCCCAATTGACAATAGCTACTGGTATCCTTATGCGAATTATAACGAACAGACCTCCTACATAGGCATCGTGCCGCTGGCGCTGGGACTGCTTACAACATTCACTTGGTGGTACAAACGCCGCCGTAGAGAGACATCCTATGATGCCCCGAATGCGCTCAAGGATGCCCCACAAGGGTTCGTTATTGGGTGGACACTGCTAGCGTTGGGAATAGCTTTGCAGCTCCCTCTGCTCAATATTGTCAAGGTCTTGCCTGTCGTTCGTCTGGTCAATCATGGGCGTATGCGCATGATATACGCACTAGGACTGGCGCTACTGGCGGGTTATGGTCTGGATATCCTCACAGAGACCTGCAAACAGTATTTTGACGCACGCAAGATGTTATTGTCCGTTCTCATCGCCCTTGCCATTACAAGCTTATTCTGCGTAGGTGTGGCTTATGTGAGCGTGACTGCATTACACAATCAGATCGTCGCTATAGCCAGAAACCAGGTCGAAGCGATGAAAGCCATTGACCACCCGCAGTTTCCCTATTCGTTGGAATACTATTACGGCAGAGTCAATACCCGCTACAGACAGATGCAGCAACTCTATACCCTTGCCACGCCCCAGATGTTTGTGCCCCTGGGTATAGCGCTGGCTGTTGGCCTGCTAGCATTGAGTCGCCGTCGTGGATGGAACCAAAGAATATGGCTCAATGGGTTGGTATTCCTGACGTGCGCTGACTTGTTCATATTTGGTATTCGCATAAACCCCACGATGGATCAAACACAAGTCTATCCCACAACAGAATCTATTGAGTTCTTGCGGCAACAGCCGGGAATCTTTCGCGTAGCCGGGCTGTATCTGGCGTTAATGCCGAATAGTGGTATGGTCTTTGACCTGTCGGATGCACGTGGGTACGACGCTGTCGTGCCATGGCGACAAGCAACTCTGCTAGATCACGTAGAGGGCGCTACTCGGGTAGGCCACTACAGCCTGCTCCGTTCAGCCAACAGCCGGCTGCTTGACCTGATGAACGTCCA